>JBNLAU010000269.1:0-8148 GCA_050302295.1 Roseibium sp.
TTCTCGTGGCCGACGGATCCGTCCGTTCCGATGGAGTTCAGGAAGGAGAGGGTCGCAACCACAATCACGATGGTCTTGCCTGCTTCGGTGATGAACTGGCGCATTCTGGCCCAGCTGAGCCGCAACAGACGGCCGGCGGGAGGCATCTGGTAGATCGGCAATTCAATCGCCAATGGCTGGGGCCTTTTCAGGGTCAGCCGCGGTGCCAGCATCAAGCCGGTGAAAAGGGCCGCCGCAATGCCGATAAGATAAAGGGCGAAAACCACATTCTGGCCACCGGTAGGAAAAAACGCGGCGGCGAACAGCGCATAGACGGGAAGGCGTGCGCCGCAGGACATGAATGGCGCCATCATCGCGGTCAGCACGCGCTCTGCGCGCGTCGCCAGCGTGCGTGTCGCCAGAACGGCAGGGATGGTGCAGCCGAAACCGAGGATCAGGGGCAAAAAGGCACGCCCGGAAAGCCCCAGCCGGCGCATGAGGCGGTCCGCGACCACCGCGGCCCGGGTCATGTAGCCGCTTTCCTCAAGGAAGATCTGGCACAAGAACAGGAAGCCGACGATGGGAACGAAGGTTCCGACGGTCTGAACGCCGGTGCCGACAGAAGCGACGATCACGTCCAGCATGCCTCCGGAAAGACCGAGGTGATAGAGCCCGAGCGCAGGCAGTTCGACAAAGGCTGCCTGGCCGAGACCGTCGAACAGATCGATGAAAACGCCTGCCACGTTGATCGACAGGAAAAACAGGAGATACATCACTCCCAGGAAAACAACCGGTCCCAGGAGCGGCGAAAGGGCGACCCGGTCGATGCGATCGGAAAACCAGCGGCGACCGACCGGCGGCGGCATATCGATGGATCTGACGAGGTCCGCAGCCTTTGTTATGGGCACTTCGACCAAGTATTGATCAAGCGGCAGGCCGTCGACCTGCCCGGCATTTTCAATCATCTTGTCGCGCAGCAGGCATGCGTCTGCACCTGCCCTGCGTTCCGTCAGCCAGTCGCGCTCCAGAAGGCGCCTTGCCGCGGCATGGGCATTGGCTTCAGAGAAGACCGGGTGCATTGCCAGCGCCTTGCGCAGCTCTTTGAGAACGTTTGCTGCCTGAACCGGCAGATCGGGTTCCGGCGGCATCCAGGTTTCGGTGACTGACTGCAGGAGCCTTGCAAGCTCGGACTGAAGCTGATCCAGCCCGGACGACGTGCGGCCCGATACGGGAACCACCGGTACGTCCAGTTCGCGGGCAAGCGTTCGGGCGGCTTTTTCCACTGCCGCGGACGTCCAGCAGTCAGCCTTGGTCAGCGCGGCCACAACAGGCACTCCGCAGCCTTTGGCCTGAATGAGCATGGAAAGGCCGCGGTGCGGCGCCGACAGGTCGACAGCGACAATGAGCGCGTCATGGGACTGATTGATCAGCGCGTCACGGGCAACCCGCTCGTCGATCCGCTCGGCCTCGGGCGCGGACAGGCTCGAGACACCTGGCAAATCGACGATTTCAACAGAAAGGCCTTTGAAGGTGGCTGTGCCGCTTTTCCGGTCGACGGTCACGCCCGGCCAGTTGCCGATGCTCTGGCGCGCTCCGGTCAGCATGTTGAAGAGGGTTGATTTCCCCGAATTGGCGGGGCCGAGCAGAAATACGCGATATTCCGCGGGTGCGCAGGGTAGAAGGTCACGTCGAACGCATCCGGCCGCCGCGCAGGAGGAACATCCCATCAGTTCCACTCCTTCGCCTTGTCGCAGCCACAGCCGCAACCGCAGCGCCGGAGTTGAATGCCCGATGCCAGATCGGCGCCGATTGCCGCCCGAATTTCTCCGCAGGCGACAATGCGCGGGCGCGTGCCGCCGCTGCGCAGGACATTGATCACCGTTTCGGGTGCCAATCCGGCCGCCAGCACTTCAAGTCTGGCGCATCGTGTCTCGCCAAGGGAGGTGACATGGTAGGTGCCGCCTGGCTCGGCCAAGGCAAGATTGAGGGCGTCCTCGCCGTGAAAGTCGTCGGAAGGGCTGGAAGCGGACTGAAACAACTTGTCGAACATTGAAAAGTACCTTCCTTTTTAGAAACGCTAGCAGCGACGACAAGCGGCATAATTGACTATCGTCAAATGGGCTCCGGCGCTGGTGCACGGTGTCGACAGGTCAGGACTGTGCAACTGCTTCCAATTCGCCCGGCGAACCTTGCCATCTGCGCAGGTTTGCTTCCGGGTCGATGCCTGCGCTGGCCAGGGCGCGCGCGGCAATTTGCCGGGTCATGTCGTCAAGGTCGGTCAAACCGGAATAAAAGGGCGGCACAGGCGGCGACACCACCGCGCCCATTCGCGTTACCTTCAGCATCGCCTCCAGATGGCCTTCGTGGAGCGGCGCTTCACGCGCCAGCAGGACCAGGGGGCGGCGTTCCTTCAACGTGACATCGGCCGCCCGCACCAAAAGTCCTTCACCGGTGCCATAGGCAATCGATGACAGACTGCGCATGGAGCAGGGCACGACAAGCATGGCGTCAACGGGAAACGATCCGCTGGCAACCGCCGCCGAAAGATCGGAGGGCGCCAGATCCGTTGTCGCCAGGGCGCGGATTTCGTCGCGGCCGCTGGTGCCGAGTTCATGCGCGACCGTCTGTTCCGCGGCGGCCGTCACGATGACATGCCGTTCGACCCGCAAACTCGCCAGCAAGCGCAGCAGTTCAAGGGCAATAACAGCGCCCGAGGCGCCCGATATCCCGACGATGACACGCTTTCTGGACGTCATGAGACTGGAACTCCGGCTGGTTCGGATTGGCTGATATCTGCGAAAAGCCTCGCGGCGCGTGCTTCCACATCGGCCGGCATGGTCAGTTTCCGGGAGAAGGGGCGTGTTGTTTCAGCGCCGATCTTGACCGTCGCATCCAGTCCCAGCTTGCCGCCGAGACCTTCACGCGGGCTAGCGAAATCGAGCTGGTCGACAGGCGTGCTGGTGAGGGTAAGAAGATCTCGTTCCGGGTCGGACCGGGTCGCGACCGCCCACATGACATCATCCCAGTTGCGGATGTCGATGTCCCGATCGACCGCGATGACGTATTTGGTCATGGAAAACTGCGGCAGCAGCGACCAGAACCCCATCATCGCGCGCCGGGCCTGTCCCGCATAGGATTTGTCGATCTGCAGAATGGCGACGCGATAGGAGCATGTGGCCGGAGGCAGGTGAACGTCGGTGATTTCCGGCATGGCCTGACGCAGGATGGGCCGGAACAGATCGATCATGGCCTCGCCGATAACGGAAGGTTCGTCCGGTGCCCGGCCGGTGAAGGTGGAGAGATAGGCAGCGTTCTCGCGCATGCTCATCGCCTTCAGACGGAACACCGGATAGCGCGCCGGGTCGTTGTAGTAGCCTGTATGATCACCGAACGGGCCTTCAAGTGCGCTTTCACCGGGCTGGATTTCCCCTTCAAGAACGATCTCCGCGCTCGCGGGTATGTGCAAGTCAACGCTGCGGCAGGAAGTTACACGCGCGGGGGCGCCGTTGAAGATGCCGGACAGCGCCAGTTCACTCATGTTGCCAGGGGCGGGTATGACCGCCGACAGCAGCGTCGCGGGATCGCAACCGATGACAATGGCCACGGGCATCGGCTGGCCCGTCTCCTGCCACTGACGGTAATGCTGCGCGCCGCCGCGAAACGGCAGCCAGCGGATGATCGCCTTGTCCTGGTCGAGAACCTGCATCCGGTAAATGCCAAGATTGTAGCGCTTTGGATCGTCGGGGCCCGGAGGTCTTGTAACGACGATGCCCCAGGTGATCAGAGGGCCGGCGTCTTCCGGCCAGCAGGTCTGCACCGGTAGCCGGGTCAGGTCCGGTTCGACAGACTTCAGAGCCTTGCAGGCCGAGACCTTCTTCGGCCGCGTGTTCCATCCGGCTTTTGCCATGGGCACCAGCCTTGAAAACTCGCGCCAGGAGGCCGGTGGTTCCGGTGCGCGCAACGCGGCCAGGAATTCCCCGAGTTCAGGAAGCTGATCCGGGTGGACCCCGAGACCGTTGGCGACCCGTTTTCGCGTTCCGAAAAGATTGACGAGCAAAGGTGCGGCAAATTGCACCTCAACCCCCTTTCGAGGCGCCTCCAACAGCAGCGCCGGCCCGCCCTGTTTGAGGGCCTGCTGGTGCAGTGCTGTAGCCTCCAGATGGACATCAACAGGTGCACCCACACGCCGGAGTTCATTCTCCTTTGCGAGAAAATCGAGAAATTCCCGTAAGTTATCGAATGGAGGCAAGTCTCGGCCGGGCATCGCAATGTTCTGGAATTGACGGGCCGCTGAGGCCCGCTTCAGGCGGCGAAGGCCGTCTTTCGTCCCGTGGGTATTCCGGAATGCCCCTGGCCGGACCTTGATATTTATCAAGTAGCCGGGGGCTTCGCCCGAATTAGGGTGCGGGCCGGAAAGCGAGACTCAAATGCCAAGACCTGCCTCTGCCATGAACATGCACCCTGTCATTTCCGCGATTATAGCGCCGCTGCCGAGGGCTCCGATGGAAGTCCTTCTGACACGGTTCACGAGACGCCTTGTGGCCCGGCGGCCGGAGCTTTTGCGCCGGCTCGGCGCCGTGGTCAATGTGCCGATTGCCATCGTTCCCGATGACATGCCCCACGCCTTTCTCTTGTCGCTGGACGAGACCCGCTCGAAAGTCGAGATTTGCGAAAAGCATCGGGTCCAGGAAGCGGAAGCCGTGGTCCGGGCACCGTTCCTGATGCTGCTCGGTCTGCTGGACGGCACCTACGACGCCGATGCGTTGTTCTTTACCAGGGAACTGCGGATCGAAGGCAAGACCGAATATGTTCTGGCGCTCCGCAATACGCTGGAAGAAGCAGATCTGAACCCGGGAGAGTTTTTCGGCCTGACAGGCCGCCCGGCGCAATGGGCAAACGATTTCAGCGGCCGCCTCCTCGACAAGGCCAGATGTCTGGCCGGGGGGCGGGGCGGCGAGACGTCTATGCCGGAGCAAGACCGGCAATGGTGACGGATACGCAGAAACGAATGGAACTGGTCTGCCCCGCCGGAACGCCGTCTGCCCTTCGGGCCGCCGCCGATGCGGGGGCGGATTCGATTTATTGCGGCTTTGCCAACGAGACCAATGCGCGCAATTTCCCGGGCCTGAATTTTTCGCCGCAGGAGCTGGCGGATGGTGTCGCCTATGCCCACAGGAAGGGCGCGAAAGTTCTGGTCGCAATCAATACCTTTGCCCGGGCGGGCCATGTCTCCCTGTGGCAGCAGGCAGTCGATGATGCCGTCGCCTGCGGCGCAGATGCGATCATCGCCGCGGATATTGCCGTGCTCGAGTACGCGGCCAGCCGCCATCCTGACAAACGCCTTCACTTGTCCGTTCAGGCAGCGGCGAACACGCCGGAGGCGATCCGCTTTTATGCCGAGACCTTCGGTGTCAGGCGCGTGGTGCTGCCACGCGTGCTTTCTGTGCCGGAAATCGCCGCGCTGAACCGCGATATCGACGTCGAGACGGAAGTCTTCGTCTTTGGCGGATTGTGTGTGATGACCGAGGGGCGCTGTGCCCTGTCGTCCTATGCCACCGGCAAGTCGCCGAACCTGACCGGCGTCTGTTCGCCGCCCGATCATGTCGACTACCGGGAAGACGATTCCGGCAAGCTGCTGGCACGGCTTGGCGGCTTTGCCATCGACAGTTTCGAAAGCGGCCAGGCAGCCGGCTATCCGACCCTGTGTAAGGGGCAGTTCTCGGCTGAGGGACAGACCGGTTATCTCTTTGAAGATCCTGTCAGTCTCAACGCCTTCGAACTGCTGGAAGACCTGGCAAACGCCGGAGTAACTGCGCTCAAGATCGAGGGACGGCAGCGCGGCAAGGCCTATATTGCCGGTGTTGTCGGCGCTTTCCGCCGCGCGGTTGACGGGCTTGCAAGCGGCGCCGACGCACGTCCGGCTATCCAGGCCCTGAAAGCCTTTTCCGAGGGCGGCCGTCAGACCGCCGGTTCCTATAAGAAGACCTGGCGGTGACGCAATGCCGGAAACCAATCGAATTGAACTGAGCCTGGGGCCCTGCCTGTTCAACTGGCCGGCCGACAGGCTGCTTGAGTTTTACAAGCGCATTGCCGATGAGGCGGATGTCGACCGCGTCTATCTGGGGGAGGTGGTGTGCGGCAAGCGCATGCCGTTCACCGATACCCTCTGGCCGCAGGTGATGGAAATTCTCGAAGGGGCGGGCAAGAAGGTCGTGCTTTCCACCCTGGCACAGCCCGTCAACAAGCGTGAGCGCGGCATACTCCTGCAGCAGGCCGGATATGACATGCCGATCGAGATCAACGACATGTCCATGCTGCCGGGCCGTAAAGGGCGCGAGTTCGTAGCCGGCCCCTTTCTGAACGTCTACAACGAGGCAAGTCTCGCTTTTCTCGCCAGAAAGGGGGCCGTGTCCTGGTGCCCGCCCGTCGAACTGCCGCTTGCCTCCATCCAGCAGATCACCGCCCTGGTGCCCGATGTCGAGGTGGAACTGTTTGCCTTTGGCCGTCTGCCTCTGGCCCTGTCGTCGCGGTGCTATCACGCCAGGGCGCATGGCTTGAGCAAGGATTCCTGCCAGTTCATTTGCGAACGCGATCCTGACGGTATGGATGTGGCAACGCTCGACGGGGACCGCTTTCTGGCCGCAAACGGCATTCAAACCCTTTCGGATGCCTGCCACGTGGCCGGTCTGACGAGCGGCCATCTGAACGCGCTCGGAATCCGGCGCCTGCGTCTGTCTCCGCACACGGCGGACATGGTGGCGGTCAGCAGGGCGTTCCGCTCGTTTCTGGATGGTGGAATCGGACCCGAAGAGCTGGAGGCCCGTCTGACGGAGTTGCAGCTTCCGGGACCTCTTTGCAATGCGTATCTGTCTGGTGAAGCAGGATGGAAGAAAACAGCACTACCGGCCTGGAATTAGGTCCATCTTTGAACGAGCGTGACCTTATCGGAGAGATCCACCGCAAGCTCGCGGGGCTGGACATGCCCTGCACTTGCAAGGAGGAACTCGACCGCACCATCGTTGCGATTGAAACCTGGCAGCGGATGAAGGCGCGCAGGGAACTGGTCAACGCCATCCGGGAAGACTACCGGCACCTGGTTTCAGGCGTCGGCTTTCTGACGGATCTTGCGGAAGTTGACCGGCTCAAGCTGACTCGTGAAGAGTTGCTGGATCATGCGGAAAGCCTGAAGTTTCTCGCCGATCTGGCGGACCGCTGCGCCGACCGGCTGAATGGTCTGGCGCAAGTTCCGGACGCGGATCGATAGTCTGTGTTGCAACCGTTTCAGGCAAACGGGTCCACTCCGGCGAAAAACGGATGCAGGTGGCTGATTGCAGCGTAGATCAAAATGCCGAGCGCCAATCTGAGGATTGTATTTCCAAAGGGAACTTTCCCTTCCCGCGCGGACTGTCTTGATGCCTCCAGCAAACGGGACCAATCCGCCCCCATTTCGCGCTGCCGCCGACGGTCGATGAGTTTCATGCCCAGCAGTGAAAAGATGGCGAAGGCGCCGAACAGAATGACATGCGCCAGGTTGCCATTCGGAACCATATGAGCTGCCGACCACAGAAACAGCGCAGCGAGGATTGGGTGGCGGATCCAGCGGACAATGCCCGGCCTTTGCGGATCGAAGCGGTCATTATGTGTGCCGCCGAAGGAAAACGGGTTGGGGATACCAAGACCGAAGGCGAGGATCAGGCACACGGGCAGCATCGTGACAATCGGAACCCAGTTCTGCCACGGTGCCCAGGCCCAGAGTTCCACATAAGGAGCTGCCTGCGCCGCTTCGATCAGCCACCACAGGATCGCCAGCGACAATACGGAATAGGCTGCGGTGAAGCCGCGCTGCGTTAGCGCCGTGACGAGCCAGGGCCGGACAGGCGGCCGGACCAGCACTATGTGAGAAGCAAAAAACACCGCGAAGGCAGCTGCGTAGTTGGTCCAACCGTTTTCAATCATTGCGTTTTCCATGTGGCCGCCCGGGCTCGCCTAGAATATTGGGCCGCAGGGTCAGGTTCTATTATGACTTTTATACTCATGATTTTCTCGTGAGCTTGACGTTGGTCAAGAACTTCAGGCCTCAAGCCTGAGACCATGGGTTTCTGTCCGGGCGTGCCGCGCATCGGGCCCGATTTCCGAATTTGCTGGCAATCTTTTTAAGAGACACGCCCA
>JBNLAU010000270.1:0-10109 GCA_050302295.1 Roseibium sp.
AGAAGCCGGCGCAGAAGATGCGATTTTCCCGAACCGGAATTGCCCTGCACCAGAAGCCGCGTTGCGAGCAGCTCCTCCAGGTCGAGTTCGGCCCGCGTAGCGCCCGTCATTTCTCCAATATCGATCTGTACAGTCATACGATCACTTCAAGCGCCGCCTGCGCGGCGCTGCGGTTCCCCAGCGATTTCGTTCTTGCGATGCGGTAGTCAGCACGATTCCTCGGCCGTTGCAAAGCCAACTGCAGCGCAAACCCGGGTTTTCCCAGAATTCCACCGGCGCGGAACGCCCGACAATGGCGTTCGGGCCGTCTGTCGGCGTATCGAGGCTCTTCCCCGGAAAAATTGACGAGGGTCTGAGCCTTGCGGCCACTTCGGCCGCGGGCGGTTCCGTGACAGAAAACATCTCTTCGTAGCCCAACTGTCTTCACATTGTTTTCAAGCCCTTCCGGCTGGAAGCGTAAGGCGATAACGTTGTTGCAAGATCCATTCGTCGCGGGAGCGAACCTGATGAAAATTCATGCCGACCTGTCAGAAAAAGCCGTGGTCGACAGCGCCACGCTCGACTGGGTGCCATCGCCGATGGCGGGCGTCGAGCGGCGCATGCTGGAACGGGACGGCGAGGAAGTGGCCCGAGCCACCAGCCTGGTTCGCTATGCGCCCGGCTCTTCGTTCTCGGCTCACTCCCATGAGCTTGGCGAAGAATTCCTGGTTCTCGACGGAGTGTTTTCCGATGAGACCGGAGATTTTCCCAAAGGCATGTACGTGCGCAACCCGCCGGGGTCCAGCCATGTTCCCTCCAGCGAACCGGGCGCCGTGATCCTGGTGAAACTGCGGCAGATGCACCCGGATGACGATGCCAGCGTGCGGGTGAACACTTTGGACCCTGGCGGCTGGCAGGACGGGCGGGACGGCGAGCACATATTGCTGCTTCACATCCGCCCCGATGAGGAAGTCGTCATGCTGGACTGGGCGCGCGGCTCGAGCTTTGAAGAACAGGAATTTCCCGGCGGGGCTGAGTATTTTGTCGTCGAAGGCAGCTTCGAGGATCAGGACGGCCATTATGACCAGGGAACCTGGCTGCGCCTGCCGCCAGGAACCCGCCAGAAAATCCGAACCACCCAGGGCGCGCGGGTGTGGCGCAAGACCGGGCATCTGGAATGAACGGCTAGACGAGAACTCCTGGTGCGCTAAGCAACGAGTTTCTGCTCGACCGCGCTGTCGAGCACCGATGAGACGATCTTCTTGTGAAACGGAAGTATCAGCGCGAGATAGGCGTGGCCGAAAAGGTTGTGCCGCTTGCAGCAGGTTGTTGCATAGGCACGGGGTGCTTCACCGGTTCGCCGGAAGATGGAGAGGCGGAAATCCTGGTGCCAGTCGTCCTCTCCAAGAACAAGCTCGTTTTTCCCGACGCTGTAAATCCTGAAGAAGCCGATCCTGTCCCCAGGCTGCCTGTCTGCCGGCGGCAGACCGGACTGTTCCTGAGCCAGCTCTTCCGTGGTCTTGATGCCGAGCGGCTTTACCAGCCTGTCCCGCATTGCCTGAAGCTTGTTCATCCAGCCTATCTCAACACCGAGGATATGGCTGGCCAGCACCCGGATATCCGCGAACAGAAGATCTTCCCGTCCCTCCAGGGAGACGGAAAACGTATCCATATAGTCACCGACTGAATAATAGGCGTTGAGACAGCTTTCTTGTGGAAGTGTGTCGGCTTGGCTCATGTCCGTCTCCTGATGCTGAACGTCCGGCGCCGAGCCTACGACCTTCAAGCACAGGATGCGCCGGACGGATTGCCGCAACCGCGCAAAAGGGCGGCGAGGTCTCCCCGCCATCCTTTTGCGTTTAATACCGCGTTCAAGCCCAGCTTCCGGCAAATGCAATCTCTTCGAGCGGCTTGCGCCCACTTGGCACTTCTCTCGATTGCAGGTTTTCCGGCAGCTGCGAGACATCGCCGCGGCGGCCGATGGCGAAGGCGATTTCCGGTTTGAACCGCTCAGGTACGCCGAGCACTTCATGAATGTCATCCTTCAGGATGCCTGCCAGGCCATGCGCGTGATAGCCGAGCTCGGTCGCCTGCAGTGCCGCGTGGGCCCATGCGGAACCGGCATCGAAGGAATGGGAGCCATTTGCCCGGTTCGGCTTACCGTCCTTGCCGTCCACTTCGGTATCGGTGAAGAGATAGACCAATGCCGAAGCATGCTGCGCCCACTCCCTGTTGAACGGGTTGAGCAGATCCACCAGCTTTTGCCAGTTGGCGTCACCGCGCAGTGCAAAGACAAAGCGCCATGGCTGAACATCGAATGCGGACGGCGCCCAACGGGCGGCCTCCAGAATGATCTTCAGGTCCGCTTCCGGCATCTTCGAGCCATCAAAGGCACGCGGCGACCAGCGATTGACAAACAGATCCTTGACCGGGTGATCAGGTGTGCGGGCAGTCATTGCGTCATCTCTCCATCGTTTTTCGGGCTTTTATCCGCCCCGCTACGACGGAGATAGGAATTCTTTATCTTTATATCGAGATATCTATTTTCAAGATAATTAGCCTCTGCCGAAACTTTTGCTCTTTCTGCCCGGTTTTGCGGAAATGGGGGACGCGGAGGGGATCAATGCCGGAACCAGAGACACCAGGGCGGTTTGATTTGAGCCGGTTCCTGGAGAATAACAATGCCCCGGGCTGCCGCTTGCAACTGACTTAAGGTAAAACCAGAAGTTCCACCGGGGAACCTGGTTTGTTGGGAGGGGGCATTTGATGGCCGTATTGTCGGAAAAGCAGCGCAAGCGCGGACTTGTTCTGGCCATGGGCGGGCTCGGTGGTCTTGTCATGCTGGACGAAACCATTCTTGGGGTTTCGCTGCCCGCCATCCGCTCCGAGCTGAATCTGTCGCCGACAACGGCCCACTGGATCATCAACTCCTATATGATCGCCATCACCTGTTTTGCAGCCGTCGGCGGTAAGGCGATCGATCTCTTCGGCCTCCGGCCGGCCCTCATTTCGAGTGGCGCCGTATTCGCGGCAGCAAGCCTCCTCGCGGGTTTTTCCGACAGCGTGGCCATGCTGATTTCCATGCGGGTCCTTCAGGGGCTCTGCGCGGCGATCATGTTCCCGATGACCCTGGCTGCGGCAACACTGACATTTGATGAAAACGAACGTGGACGGGCGATTGGCACATTGGTTGGTATGGCCTCAATCTTCCTGGCAGCCGGTCCAATGCTCGGCGGGGCGCTGACGGACTTCCTCTCCTGGCGTTGGGTGTTCTGGATCAATGTTCCCATTGTCATCGCCGGCAGTCTGGCTGCCAGCGTGCTCTGGCGGAACCCGAAGGCTGGGTTCCAACGGCCGATTGTCGACAAGATTGGCCTTGTTCTCATGCTCATCGGATTGACGGCATTGATTTTCGGCTTGATGGAAGGCCCCGACTTCGGCTGGGCGGCGCCGGTCATTATCGGCTGCCTGGCCGGTGGTGTGATCGGTATCGGTGCTTTCGTCGCCTATGAAGCCAGACAGGCAAATCCGCTGATCGACGTCCGCCTGTTCCGGCTAAGGCCGTTTCATGCCAGTGTCCAGACCATGCTGGTGACCCAGATGAGCAAGATCGTGGTGGCAATTTTCGTGCCCCAGTTTCTTCAGCAGGAACTTCACATTTCGGCTCTGTGGGCGGGTGTCGGCACCGCTGTCGCCGTACTCCCGTTCCCGTTCCTGTCAGTGCCGGCAGGCAAATTTGCCGACAGTCATGGCTCGCGCCTACCGCTTCTTGTCGGCATGTCTTTTGCCGGCCTTGCCTGTATTGCCATGGGTGGCCTGATGTTCTTCAAAAGCTACTGGGCAATTGCGCCCGCTCTCCTGCTGTGGGGGGTGATGATGCCCTATTCCATGGTTCCGACAGGCCGCATCACGGCGAATGCGGTTCCGAAGGAAAAGCAGGGCGAAGTCAGCGGCCTTGTGGTTACTGCCCGTCTCATCGGCGGCACGTTCGGGGTCACCCTGGGCAGTGTGCTTCTGGCCATGAACTTCGGCTTCCCCGAAATCTTCTGGGTGATGGGCGCCCTGATCCTGATTTGCTGCGCCTATGGCGCAACGGCCTTTGCCCACGACGCGCCGGTGAAACAGCTCTGAGAATATCTGGCCCGCTGCCCGTTTTCGGCGCTAGACGAAATCGTCGCGGAACTGGTCGCGCAGTACGGTCTTCTGGATCTTGCCCATGGTGTTGCGTGGCAAGGCGTCCAACGTGTGTACCTTTTTCGGCTGCTTGAATTTGGCAAGCCTGCCGGACAGGTCCGCCTGAATTGCGGTCAGGTCCAGGCTGGCGCCCGGCCTGGGAGCCAGAACCGCCACCACGGCCTCCCCCAAATCCGGATGGGGCACGCCGATGATCGCGCTCTCGGCCACCCCGGGCACTTCGTCCAGAACGGCTTCAACCTCTGCCGGATAGACGTTGAGCCCACCGGAAATGATCAGATCCTTGGACCTGCCAACGATGGAAACGTAACCGTCCTCGTCAACCCTGCCCATATCGCCGGTGATGAAATATCCATCCACGCGGAATTCCTGGGCGGTTTTCTCCGGCATCCGCCAATACCCCTGAAAGACATTCGGGCCTTTGACTTCAATAATACCGACATCGCCCTGAGGCACCTCCCGTCCGGTTTTCGGATGGACGATCCGCAGCCCCACGCCCGGCAACGGAAAGCCGACGGTGCCCGGCCGTCTGTCGCCGTCATAGGGATTGGAGGTGTTCATGTTCGTTTCGGTCATGCCATAGCGCTCCAGGATGGCATGGCCCGTGCGGCTGGAGAATTCCTTGTGCACCTCGGCAGAAAGCGGCGCCGAACCGGAAATGAACAGGCGCATATGGGCGACCAGATCCCGCGTGAAGGCATCCGACCCGAGCAGGCGCGAATAAAAGGTCGGCACACCCATCATGGATGTGGCCCGCGGCAGAAGTGCCAAGACCTGATCCAGATCGAATTTCGGCAGGAACATCAGGGACCCGCCGGCGATCATCAGGCAGTTGGTTGCCACGAAGAGACCGTGAGTGTGGAAGATCGGCAGCACGTGCAGCAGCACGTCATCCTCGGTAAACTTCCAGTATTTCGCCAGGGTCTCGGAGTTCGAGGCCAGATTGCCGTGGCTGAGCATGGCGCCCTTGGACCGGCCCGTCGTGCCAGAGGTATAAAGAATCGCGGCAAGATCCTCCTCATCCCGGTGCCGTGTCTCATAATTCTCAGGCATTTCGGAAGCCAGCTGCGCGAGGCTGCCCTCGCCGTCCGCATCAAGCGTATGCAGTTTGGCCCCCTCCTTTTGCGCGGTCCCGGCAAGTGCATCTGCGTTTCCTGGGTCGCAGACGAATACCGCCGGCTCCGCATCGCCAATGAAATAGGCGATCTCTGACGGCGTATATGCGGTATTCAGCGGCAGAAACACGGCTCCGGCACGGATCGCGCCGAGATAGAGCATCAGGGCGTCGGGCGTCTTCTCGACCTGCACAGCCACCCGGTCTCCCGGCTTCACCCCCAGTTTTTGCAAGGCCCCGGCATATTGTGCGGACCGTGCCAGCATGTCCCGGTAGGTCAGACGGCGCCCGTCCGGCGTTTCGAGAAAAGTCTTGCCCCGGTCGGGAATGAAAGCGGTCAGTACATCGAAGAGGTGATTGCTCATCAAAGAAATCCAGGTTTGCAGTCACAGACCCGGGCTAATACATCGCGCAATATCAAAGCCACTCTCCCAGATCCATGTTGCGGGGTCGATACTGACGCCCCAAGAGACGAGGAAGGAGAGTGACCACCCGAATTACGCCATGTAAAACGCCCCCATGGAACCTTTTAAAGCAAGTATCCGCAGTTTCAGCAAGGGTGCGGCAGATAGCGCAGGGCCAAGACAGCTTCAATCCGGTCTG
The DNA here is from genome assembly GCA_050302295.1 of Roseibium sp. Lineage (GTDB taxonomy): Bacteria > Pseudomonadota > Alphaproteobacteria > Rhizobiales > Stappiaceae > Roseibium. The sequence continues at coordinate 5,891 of JBNLAU010000270.1, forward strand.
TCCCCATTCAATTTGATATCTGCCCAAATTTCTGCATGTTCGTCCCGAAAGCTGTTTGCACGATGACGTAATACCAAGCGCAACGAGATCCGATGAGGTTGGATGGAATGCCGACAGACCGCCCCCTGACCGTGCCAGAATTTGTTGCCGATGGCGCCGTCCATTTTATCGGCATCTGCCTTGGGCTGACGGCAACAATCGTCCTGACCGTCACGCTTTGGGGCACACAGGATCACGCGCGGCAGGTGACCGTTCTGATTTACGCCGCCTGCCTGATGGCGATGCTGATCTGCTCCGCGCTCTACAATATGCTGGCCAGGGGTCACAAGTCAGGCGTCCTGCGGCGTCTGGATCACGCAGCGATCTTCATGATGATCGCCGGCACCTACACCCCTCTCGCCGGTATTATCATCGGCGGCTGGACCGGCGGCATTCTGCTGGCGGTCGTGTGGACCGGCGCCCTGACCGGGGCAATTATCAAACTGGCCCATCTGACAGGTCTCGACCGGCTATCGGTGCCGATCTATCTGGGCCTTGGCTGGGTCGTTGTCTTTGCTGCTCGCCCGCTTGTCGACAAAGCATCCGCCTTCGGCTTCTACATGATCATTGCAGGCGGCCTGCTTTATACCATCGGCACGGTGTTTTACGCGTGGAAGCGATTGCCGTTTCAAAACGCGATCTGGCATGCCTTCGTGCTCGCCGCCGCGGTCTGCCACTTCACGGCGGTGCTGCACGACGTGGCGCTGGCGAAAGCGCTTTAAAGCGCCGGGAGCAACTGACAACATCCGTCAAACTGTCGGGCTTTTCAGACCAGCAAGCCAACAAGTGGCTTTCGGCAGCATACCGTCCGCTCCAGCAAAGCGAAACCGCATCCCCATCATATTTGGATCGGGCAGATCGCGGATGAACGCACATATGCGTTCATCCAGCTCATGATCGTCGGTAACAGGTATTCCTGGTCTCAGCGCAGTTCAGATCAACCGACCTGAGCGGCTGGGAGCGCCGAGTGCCACCGCCTAGGCTTCGCCGTCCGGGCTCTTGCTGAGAACGATCACATTGGTCCTGAGCGGCACACGGTTGAACAGGTCGATCACGTCCTGCTGCCACATGCGGATACAGCCGGAGGAAGCTTTTTTGCCGATGGAATTCGGCTTGTTCGTGCCGTGAATGCGGAAGAGCGTATCCGTTGCGCCCTGCCAAAGGTCCATGGCACGTGCGCCGAGCGGGTTTTTCAGTCCCGGCGGATAGCCCTTTTCCCAATAGCGCCCCAGTGACGGCTTGCGCGCGATCATTTCCTGTGGAGGGCGCCAGATGGGATGTTCACGCTTCACGCGGATCTTGGCTTCACCGGACCAGGCAAAGCCGGCCCGCCCAACGCCGATGCCGTAGCGCAGCGCCTTGTTGTTGCCGAGCGTCCAATAAAGGAAATTATTGTAGGGGTCGACAATGACCGTGCCCGGTCTCTGCCGGGTCTTATATTCGACCACCTGACGCCAGAATTGCTGGTCAAAATTCTTGTAGTTTATGGCTGGCCAGGTGAAGTCGCCATCAGGCAGCGCCGCGTAGGCCGCTGCGTAGTCGAATTCCTCATCCGGCAATTCAGCCTGATCCGGCAGGCCGATAATCGCGGCGGACTGGCAACCGGCAAGAGCCGTTGCACCCAAGACAAGACCGCCGGCAAGAATCGTGCGGCGGCTCACCAAGGCGCTTTCCCGGGCATTAACGAGTTCAATCGGCGAATTATAACGCTTCATCGGACCTCCAGATATTCTCGCCCTTTCTTGAGACAGCTTTTCAACAGTTGCAAGTCATATTCAGCCGTTGCGCCTTACATTCTCCTCGCGAATGCTTAGATTAGCTCAGCCTGTTACCCGAGAGCCGCACTTCCCTTCCAGTAGCTGACACTGTTTCAAGGATCCTCCGTGCAAAACACCATGCCCAAGTCTCCCTTTCCCGTTTTTGACGGCCATAACGACACGCTGCTGAAGTTGGAGGTCGACAAGGCCAAGGGAACAGAAAGCAGTTTCTTCGAACGCTCAGTGAGCGGGCACATAGACATGGTGCGGGCGGAGGAAGCCGGCTTTGCCGGCGGACTGTTCGCCATGTTCGTCCCCTCCAATCCGGGTCAGGACTTCACCAAACCATTCGACCCCAGAGACCCGGTCAATTTCCAGCAGGTGCCGCAGAAACAGGCGCTCGATTTCACCTACCGGCTTATTGAATGGGCGGAGCGGATCGAAACGGAGTCGGAGGGCCGTGTCGCCATCTGCCGGACACCGGAGGAAAACCGGGCGGCAATCGCGGCGGAGAAACTGGCAGTCAGCCTGCATATCGAAGGCGCAGAGGCCATCGATACCGAGTTTTATGCACTGGAAGACCTGCACAAACGCGGACTGCGGTCGCTGGGTCTTGTGTGGAGCCGGGAGAACGCCTTTGGACACGGCGTGCCGATGGCGCATCCCGCCTCACCCGATATCGGCGACGGGCTCACGGGCGCAGGGCGCGATCTTGTGAGAGCCTGCAACCGTCTCGGCATTCTTCTGGATGTTTCGCATCTCAACGAAAAAGGCTTCTGGGATCTCGCCCGGATCACCGATCGGCCGATTGTGGCCAGCCATTCCAACGCCCATGCAATCTGCGCCAATTCCCGGAACCTGACGGACAAGCAGCTTGATGCCATCAAGGAAAGCGAAGGACTTGTGGGCATCAATTTTCACGTTGCCTTTCTGCGGCCCGACGGCAGCCATATGCGCGACACGTCACTGGACGTTATCGCCGACCACGCGGCCTATCTGATCGACAGGCTCGGAGAAGACCGCGTTGCACTGGGGTCCGATTTCGACGGCTGCCTGCTGCCGAAAGACCTCGGCGATGTGACCGGACTGCCCCGGCTCATGGAAACCCTCGATGCCAGGGGATTTAGCACCCAGGTTCTGGAAAAGATCGCTTACAAGAACTGGATGTCCGCCCTGGAAAAGGCCGCCGCTTGAGCAAGCTCTTCGCCGGCGCAATCCGGCGGCCCGGCAGGCGGTTGTTGATGCGCGAACTTTTGTTGCTGTTCTTTGAAAATAAGCATTGCAATTGCCCGATCAGCACGAAACAATGCACATATTGCGATTTTAGCAGCCATTGGCCTATTTACACAGGCTTGGCACCGTAGCTGAGAAATACTTCTCAGCCCAGGCTTTGCAGGGCAAGCCGCGAACCGGTGCCGATCAGGGCAGATGGCTGTGCTTATCACACACGCCCCTCGACTGGTCCTTCCGCAGGTGGAAGACCGAAGGGAGAGGAAAGCAGGACCTCAGCCGAAGGAGCACCTCCGGCGAGGGTTTTGTTTGGCGCCAACCTTGTGACTCGATGCCAGGTGGGAGGCAACGACGTGACCGGATTTCTTTCTGCGGAAACTCTTCCGCCGCCGATGAATCATGCCAGCGGGAAAAGAGCCCGCAAATCGGATGCCGTTTATCAGGATCTCAAACGCAAGATCCTGACGGGTGAACTGACATCCGACAGCCCGATCACCGAACAAGCTCTGGCCCAGGACTATGCCTGTTCTCAAAGCACGATCCGTGAAGCGCTGATGCTGCTTCAGGAAAACGGCCTTGTCATCCGGCGCGGTTATCAGGGCACTTTCGTGACGGATCCGACGGTCCTGGAAGCAAAGCTGATGCTCAAGCAGCGCCTGGACATAGAATCCACCGGCATCATCGAAGCCGCCAAACTCGTAACACCCCGCCAGATCGAAGACTTGCGCGACCTGGACCACCAGTGCGAGGCCTGCCGGGAGCGCCGCGACGTTTTTGGATTTGGGGAGGTTGACCGGTTTCTCCATCTGAAGCTTTTCAGGATTGCCCGAATGCCGGTTCTGGAACCAGTTCTGGTCCGCACCACCATGATGTTGCAAAGGGTAATGCTGCCCGCACCCAAGCCCGACGCGGCCTGGTCCAGGTCGAACATGACCCCGCACAAAGCCGTTTTGGACGCACTGGAAGCCCGGGACACAATGGGCGCTCTGAATGCCTTGCAGGAGCACATCCTGTCCGGCGCCGTTCTGCTTGCCCCGCACTTCTACGGTTCCGATCTCGGCAAGCTGCAGGCCGAGTACAGCTACGAACCCGTTCAGGCATTTGGCTCAGTCGGTCTCTGACGCGGTTTTTCAGGTCAGCGAAAGCGCCGGTCAGGCGCTTTCCATCATGTGCTGTTGTGTCAGCATGGCGGC
>JBNLAU010000271.1:0-15037 GCA_050302295.1 Roseibium sp.
AGCGCCGTTCGTGGTGGACCGGTCTCAAGGGTATATCGGCGTGATGATTGATGATCTGATCACCCGGGGCATCACCGAGCCTTACCGTATGTTTACGTCCCGGGCCGAGTACCGGCTGTCGCTGAGGGCAGACAATGCGGACCAGCGTCTGACGCCTCTTGGTATTGAACTGGGCTGCGTGTCGGCAGAGCGACGCAAGGTGTTCGAGGACAAGATGGCCGGCATCGCCGAAGCGCGGGACCTGTTAAAGGGGCTGACCGTGACGCCGTCCGAGGCCCAGAAGAAGGGCCTGCCTGTGAATCAGGATGGCGTCCGCCGCTCGGCCTTTGATCTCCTGTCCTATCCGAATGTCACCTACGACCTGCTGACGAAGATCTGGCCCGAGCTTGCCGGCGTGGACAAGGCCATCGCCGAGCAGGTGGCGACGGATGCGCTTTATGCGGTTTACCTGGACCGGCAGATGGCGGATATCGAAGCGCTGAAACGCGATGAAGCCTTGGGAATCCCCGATGGTTTCGATTACGAAGCGATTACCGGCCTTTCCAATGAGGTCAAACAGAAATTGGCGGATATCCGCCCGGCAACGCTTGGCCAGGCCTCCCGGATGGACGGCATGACCCCGGCCGCGTTGACGCTGATCCTCTCGCACCTGAAGCGCAACAATCAGAAAGGAGCGGCCTGATGGGTCGCCCCGTTGTGTTGAATTCCTCTGGACAGGTTGTGCAAAACTATGGGGATGTTTCACGTGAAACTCTGGAGCGTCTGCAGATCTATGTGGATCTGGTTCTCAAGTGGCAGCCCGCGCAAAACCTCATCGCACCGTCCACTATCCCGGATATCTGGATCCGCCACGTGGCGGACAGTCTTCAGACTCAATGGAGTTATCCAGAGGCCAAGACATGGGTTGATATCGGCAGCGGCGGTGGATTTCCGGGAATTGTCACCGCAATCCTGCTGGCGGACGATCCGGACGCACATGTCCATATGATCGAAAGCAATCAGCGCAAGGTGGCCTTTCTGCGGACGGCTCTGCGGGAGACAGGGTCGAAGGGTACCGTGCACCCCGGGCGAATCGAATCGGTTGCGAAAGATTGGCGTCATGGTCCTGTCGATGCGGTATCCGCGCGGGCGCTCGCCTCGCTCGACCTGCTTTTTCAGCTGTCGGAGCCGTTTACGGCACAAGGGGCAAAGGCTGTTTTCCACAAAGGTCAGGATTTTCAGCGAGAAGTTAACGAAGCTACTGCCCGTTGGCACTTCGACATGGTAGAAAAGATCAGTCTTATTGATCCCATGAGCCGGATGCTTCTTTTTTCTAATATCTCCGCCCGGCCGGAGTAGCCCAGGTAGGTGAGCATGCTTCCCGAAACGCCGCGCGTTCTTGCGCTTGCAAACCAAAAGGGTGGGGTGGGGAAAACCACCACAGCCATCAACCTCGGCACGGCGCTTGCGGCCATTGGCGAAAAGGTCCTTGTGATCGATCTCGATCCGCAGGGCAACGCTTCCACCGGTCTTGGCATCGAGCACCGCGATCGGGACTTGTCGACCTATGAGATTTTGAGCGGGGATTGCTCGCTGGCGGAAGCCGTGCGGGAAACGGCCGTACAGCGTCTTTGGGTGGCGCCCTCGACCATGGACCTGCTGGGTCTGGAACTTGAAATAGCATCGTCGAGCGACCGGGCGTTCCGGCTGCGTGGCGCGATTGAAGGTCTGACCCGATCCCGTCTGTTCCAGGAACTCGGCTTCACCTACGTTTTGGTCGATTGCCCGCCATCCTTGAACCTTCTGACCATCAATGCACTGTCCGCATCCCATTCGATCCTGGTGCCGCTGCAATGTGAGTTCTTCGCCCTGGAAGGTCTCAGCCAGCTTCTCAGCACGGTCGAGCAAGTCAAGAATGCACTCAATGCCGAACTCAGCATTCATGGTATAGTTCTGACGATGTATGACAGCCGCAACAATCTCTCTAGCCAGGTGGTTGCCGATGTGCGCGAGACTATGGGCGATGCGGTGTATGAAACGATCATTCCGCGCAACGTCCGCATTTCCGAGGCGCCGTCCTATGGCAAACCGGCGCTGCTTTACGATCTGAAATGCGCAGGCAGCCAGGCTTATTTGCGTCTTGCGTCTGAGATCATTCAGCGCGAACGTAAGCTGCGGAAAGTTGCCGCCTGACGGGAACCGTTGGAATCGGTTCCGAAACGGCCGCCTCTGGATAACTTATTGAAATATAATGTAAAATAGGTGCGTTATGGCGGAAAGAGACGTCAAGAACAAGCGTTTGGGCCGAGGATTGGCTGCGCTGATCGGGGAGTCTGCCCCTGAGGCGTCCGCCCCGCCGGAGAAAATCGTTCGCGACAGCCGCAAGGTTCCGATCGAGCATCTTGAGCCCAACCCGCGCAACCCGCGTAAGACCTTCACCGAAAAGGACCTTGCGGATCTGGCCGAGTCGCTGAAAGCCAAGGGCATTGTGCAGCCGATCCTGGTGCGTCCCGCCGCAGGCAAAGACAACTATTATGAGATCATTGCCGGCGAACGCCGCTGGCGGGCGGCACAGCGGGCCGGCCTTCACGAAGCGCCGGTCATCATTCGCGATGTCACCGACCAGGAAGCGCTTGAACTTGCGATTATCGAAAACGTTCAGCGAGCCGACCTCAACCCGATTGAAGAGGCGATGGGCTATGAGCAGCTGACTGCCGAATTCAGCTACAGCCAGGGTGAGCTGGCCAAGGTAATCGGCAAGAGCCGCAGCCATGTTGCCAATACGATGCGGCTGTTGAAACTGCCGAACTCGGTGAAAGACTATCTGGCCGAAGGCATACTGACGGCCGGGCATGCGCGTGCGCTGATCACCGTGGACGATCCGGAGGCCCTTGCCGAGCTTATCGTGGAAAAAGGTTTGACGGTTCGCGATGCGGAGAAAATCGCTCAGGATCCCGATGCGCTCGCCCGCTTGAGAAGCGACAAAACTCCTGCGGCCAAGCCGGGAAAAGATCCCGATACCAAGGCGCTGGAAAAACGCCTGACCGATTCGCTCGGCCTGAAGGTGACCGTCGGGCACAAGCCCGGCAAGGAAACAGGCGATCTGAAGATCAAATACACTTCGCTGGAACAGTTGGACGAACTGTGCAAAAAGCTGGGTGTTGAAACACGATAAGTGTTTGATTTTATTTTCTGATTATGATCTGGCCGGGACCTTGTGAATTGGGTTCCGGCCTTTGTTTTGAAGGCTAGCGTTTCGAGACGATGCCGTTGAAGGTGGTGTGACCGGCGCGTAGCTCTTGAAGACATTCACCGCCGCTGACTGCGTGCCCGGGCAGCCCGGCCGAGTTTCAAAAGCGCTTCGGACAATACCGGCACGCCAAGCGGATCGTTCAGACGGGAGATGCGGGTGGCTTCGCTCAGGATGCCCATGGCCCGTTCCAGGTCGCTCAGGGACCAGATCCGCAACTGCTGGGAAAACTTGGGTTTGCGGCTGAAAAACACCGGAGGCCGCTGGCTGTCTATAACGGCCTGAGCGCTTTTGCCCTTATCGATATCGATTCGCATCCGGTGCAATTGCTGAAAATGTTTCAGCGCCTGGTTGGCAATGACGGACGCCTTCGATCCGGCTTCTGCCAGCCGTTCAAGGCCGTGATCCAGCATGCCCAGGTCACCGGTCGCGGCTGCGTCGATGAGTTCGGACATTTCAAAGGCCGAGGCGTCGCCAATGATGGCTTCAACGTCCTCGCTTTCGATACGGCCCTTGCCGAGCGCGTAGAGACAGAGCTTCTTTAGCTCGCCCCGACTTGCCATGCGGTCGCCGCCAAGCAGGCTGTGGAGGGCGACCCGGGCCTCCCGGGTAACGGTCAAGCCGGCTTCGCGCGTTTCTTCATCGATCAGATGATCAATGCCGCGGTCATTGTCCGCGTAGCAGGGCAAGGCAACGGCGCGTCGGTGAGTCTCGACCAGTTTTCTGATGCCGGCGCCTTTTTTGATGTCGCCGGCTTCCAGCACGACCAGCGTCTGCCAGTCGTCGAGCTTCAGCACCGGCTCCAGCGCCGGATTGAGGTTCTTGCCGCTGGCGTCCTTGACCCAGACGATCCGACGGCCGCCGAAAAGCGGCACCGTCAGAACTTCATCGATCAATCGATTCGGATCCGAGCTGATTTCCGAGGCGTCGATCTTGATCAGATTGAAGGGATCGCTTTCGCCTTCAGACGCCTTGGTGACGAGCCGGCTCGCGCGTTCCGACACCAGGCCGGTGTCGGGGCCGAACACCAGCACGACGCCGCCAGACTCGGGCGGATTGGCTACAAACCGGTCGATTTCCGCGGCTTTGAGGACGGTCACGGCCGGTTGCCTCCTGACAGAAAACTACGACTGGCTGGCAAAATAGCCCGCGATGCGTGCTGTGATATCATCCGCGACCGCTTTGGAGACTCGCTCCTGGGCATCCCGATAGGCCCTGGTGTTGGCAAACCGCTGGTCGGAGAAATCGTAGGAGGCTGATTTGAAAGCCCGGCCGGTCATCAGCGTTTCATTGGTCTCCAGATCGCTCAACACGAAGGTGGAATTCATCGTCGTGGTATAGGCCGACGGCACGTCCGCGAACTGTTCAACGCCGACTTCGGCATTGTTGATGTCAATCAGAACCTTTAGCCGGTACTTCTTGGCCGGAGATTCCCCACCCCGCTCGAAACGGTAAGTCAGCTCGTTGTAGAGCACGCGCGCCGCATCGCTGTTGGCGAAGCGGCGGTCGATCGAGTCGATATCGACAGCGGCAAGTTCCGCGGCGACCGGTGAAGGCGTTGAGCCGAGGTCACCGGTGCTGGTGCCGTAGAGCGGGCGCACCTGGCAACCGCCCAGAAGAACGGCTGTGGCAAAGCCGGCGCAAAGGGCGACGCGCCGAAGGGCGCCCTTTTTCTCGAAGATGTTGTCAAACAACGACATTCACGATCCTTTGCGGTACCACGATGAGCTTTTTCGGCGAATTTCCTTCCAACGCCTTGCGAACGAACTCAAGCGCAAGAGTAGCTGCTTCGACCTCGTCTTTGGAAGCTTCTTTTGCGATTGTCAGCTCACCGCGCCGTTTGCCGTTGATCTGGATCGGATAAGTGACGCTGTCATCAGCCAGCAAGGCGCTGTCCGCTTCCGGCCACTTGGCATCGGAAATCAGGTTGTCGTGACCAAGCGCGGACCAGCATTCCTCAGCCAGGTGCGGCATCATTGGAGCCATCATCTGCACGAGGAAATCGGCGGCCTCCCGGATGGCGTATTCGGTGCTCGCATCGGCTTCGCCCTCATTGAAGATCTTGCTGATCGTGTTGACGAGTTCATAAAGCCGGGCGACAGCGCGGTTGAATGCGAGGCCTTCCAGGTCGCCGGAAACGGCCGCCAGGGTCTTGTGGCTGGCGCGGCGGAGGTCCAGGGCCTTGCCGTCCGTTTCCGGTGCGGAGCCGCCATGCGGTTCAGTCTTTTCGGCGATGTCGCCGATCAGGCGCCAGACACGCTGCACAAAGCGCCACGCGCCCTGAACGCCGTCTTCGGTCCAGATGACATCGCGTTCTGGCGGGCTGTCGGACAGCATGAACCAGCGGGCCGTATCGGCGCCGTAGGTGTCGATAATGTCGGTCGGGTCGACTGTGTTTTTCTTCGACTTCGACATCTTCTCGATCGAGCCGATGGCGACAGCCTCACCGGTGTCCAGAAGTGTCGCACTACGCTTACCGTCCACTTCCTCGATTCTGATATCTGCCGGGGAGATCCACTGGCCGTTGGCCCCCTCGCCAATGCGGTAGGTTTCGTGGGTTACCATGCCTTGTGTGAAGAGACCCTTGAACGGCTCTTTCAGATCCAGCGCGCCGACTTTCTGCATCGCCCTTGTGAAGAAGCGTGAATAGAGCAGGTGCAGGATGGCGTGCTCGATACCGCCGATATACTGATCCACCGGCAGCCAGCCGTTGGCGGCGTCCGGATCGGTCGGCTGATCGCAGTTGGGAGCGGTGAAACGGGCGAAATACCAGGAACTGTCCACGAAGGTGTCCATGGTGTCGGTTTCACGCTTCGCCGGCTTGCCGCACTTCGGGCAACGGGTGTCGCGCCAAGTCGGATGCCGGTCCAGCGGGTTGCCCGGCTTGTCGAAATTGATGTCGTCAGGCAGCTGGACGGGCAGGTTCTCGTCTTTTTCCGGTACTACGCCGCAATCGTCGCAGTGAATGACCGGGATCGGGCAGCCCCAATAGCGCTGGCGCGAGATGCCCCAGTCGCGCAGGCGGTAGTTCACCTGGCGCTCGCCCTGCGGTGCGCCGTCAACGGTGATGGCTTCCAGCTTCTTTGCGATCGCTTCCTTGGCGTCCGGAATGGAAAGGCCATCCAGGAAATCGGAATTGAAGATGATGCCGTCGTCCGTAAAAGCCTCGTTGCCGACATCGAAGCTTGCCGGGTCCGCATCCTTCGGCAGAACCACCGGCTTGACCGGCAGATTGTATTTGCGTGCAAAATCCAGGTCGCGCTGGTCATGCGCCGGGCAGGCGAAGATCGCGCCGGTGCCGTAATCCATGAGGATGAAGTTGGCTACATAGACCGGCAACTTGAGCGAGGGATCCAGCGGATGCTTGACATGAAGACCGGTGGGAATCCCCTTTTTCTCAGCTTTTTCAATAGCTTCTTCAGAGGTTCCGATACGGCGGCATTCCTCGATGAAGGCTTTCAGGTCCGGATTGTCTTCCGCCAGCCTGATGGAAATCGGATGATCGGGCGACAATCCCATGAAGGATGCGCCGAACAAAGTGTCCGGACGGGTGGTGAAGATCTCCAGCGTCTTGTCGCCTGTCGGCGCGGCATCGGTGAATTCGAAGTGCACGCGCAGGCCTTCGGAGCGGCCGATCCAGTTTTTCTGCATCAAGCGCACCTTGTCCGGCCAGCGGTCCAGGGTGTCGATCGCCTCCAGGAGATCCTCTGAATAGTCGGAAATCTTGAAGAACCACTGGGTCAGTTCGCGCTGTTCGACCAGCGCGCCGGAGCGCCAGCCGCGTCCGTCGATCACCTGTTCGTTGGCCAGCACGGTCATGTCGACCGGGTCCCAGTTGACCTTGGCGTTCTTGCGATAGACCAGGCCGGCCTCCAGGAACTTCAGGAACAGGCGCTGCTGCTGGGTGTAATACTCGACATCGCAGGTCGCGAACTCACGGCTCCAGTCCAGGGAAAGGCCCATGATCTTGAGCTGATCGCGCATGGTGGCGATGTTTTCGTAGGTCCAGTCCTTGGGGTGGACCTTGTTCTGCATGGCTGCGTTTTCCGCCGGCATGCCGAAGGCGTCCCAGCCCATCGGATGCAGAACGTTGAAACCCTTGGCGCGTTTGTAGCGGGCAACCACATCGCCCATGGCGTAGTTGCGAACATGGCCCATATGAATACGGCCGGACGGATAGGGGAACATTTCCAGGACGTAGTATTTGTCGCGGGGATCGTCGTTATGGGTGACGAAGACGTCCTTGTCGTTCCAGACCTTTTGCCAGCGCGCTTCCACTTCGCGCGCGTTATACCGTTCCGTTGCCATCAATTGTGCCGTTTGTTCTTGCCGCCGGACCCGGCGGATTTCCTGAAATGATTGACTGCCGGACTGTCACCAGAAATCCCGTCCGGGGTCAACATGTGAGAGACGAATGATCTTGCAGAAGTCTTTTATTTCGCAATGCCCCATCCGTAAAGCTGCCCGATGGCGCGTTGCTGCATTGCTCCGGAGGCTAAATCGATCCTGTTCTCTTGCATTTGGCATTATCCATGTTTCGGCAAATACAGCCTTGAGGTGGAAGTGCGCCCAAGCATAGAACAGATGCGGGAAGACACCGTTCAAAGGGAAGATTTGATGCCGACCGCCGCCGACCACCTTGCCGAAGTCCAGGCCGATATCCGCAAAGCCGAAGCCGATTTCGGCCGCGCGGAAGGGTCCGTCACGTTGATCGCGGTGTCCAAGACGTTCGACGGTGATGCCATCCGGCCGGTGCTGAAGGCAGGTCAGCGGGTGTTTGGCGAAAACAGGGTGCAGGAGGCCATGGGCAAATGGCCGGAACTGCGCCAGGATTTTGAAAGTGTGGAGCTTCACTTGATCGGGCCGTTGCAGTCGAACAAGGCCAGGGAAGCGGTCGAGACATTCGATGTCATTCACACCGTCGACCGGCCCAAGATCGCCAGGGCTCTTAAAGCCGAAATGGAAAAGCAGGGCCGGAACCTTCCCTGTTTCATCCAGGTCAATACGGGTGAAGAACCGCAAAAGGCGGGCATTGCTCCCAAGGAGACAGACGCCTTTTTAAAGGAATGCCGGGATGAAATCGGCCTCAACATTGTCGGGCTCATGTGCATTCCGCCGGTGGAGGAAGCGCCGGGCGAGCATTTCGCGCTTCTGGAGAAAATTGCCGAGCGCAATGGTTTGAGCCAGCTCTCCATGGGCATGTCGTCCGACTACAGGGTCGCGGTTGGTTTCGGCGCGACCCATGTCCGGGTCGGTTCCGCCATTTTCGGTGCGCGTGATTACCTCTAGTTGCATATGTGTATTTATACGTGATTATGTGACGGCTGCCGCGATCCCGCCGGAAACCGTCAAAAATGACGAGAATTTGACCAACCTGTGACTGAATTTACCTGACAGTCACAACAATGCCGCGACCTTTCCTTCAAGCGGCCTTTCGGCTGTCCGGATCGGAAATCAAAGTCCCTCCCATTCCGGTTCGCCGGGTCGCAGGGGCCCGGTGAGTGGACGGAATAACAAGACCAAAACCATACAGTTGGAGGTCATATCATGTCCAAACGTCTTACCGCCGCGCTTCTCCTTGGTGCTTTCACCGCGTCTTCGGCAGCGCTTGCTCAGGGCATGTCATTTGAGGCGGTCGACGTCGACCAGAACGGCCTCGTGAGCTTCGAGGAAATCTCGGCAGCCGTTCCGACCTTGTCAGAGGAAGTTTTCAAGGCAGCGGATGCGAACCAGGACAGCATGCTGGACCAGGAAGAGTTCGCAACCATTCAGCCGTAACCGCGGTTTCGGGCGGTTAGCCCCCCGTTGGCCGCCATAGCGGCTGGCCCGCCCGATCAAGACCACCGCCGGACGGTCACGCTGGCGGTGGTTTTGTTTGAATTCCGCTGTTTATTGCGTCTGGTATTTAGTCCAGCCAGAAATCCGGAGACAGAATTAGAATGCCCGCCAGGATTTCCAGCCGGCCGAGAATCATTTCAGCGGCCAGAAACCATTTCGCCGTGTCTGGCAGGGACTGGAAGGTGCCGGAGGGGCCGATGGTGTCGCCTATGCCAGGGCCGACATTGGCCAGGGCCGTGATAGAGGCGCTCAACGCGGTCTGCAGATCCAGACCAAGCCCCATGTAAACCACTGAAAATGCTCCAAAAGCGCCGGCATAAACGACCGCAAAAACAAAAATGCCCTCAAGGACGGAATTGGAGACGGCCTGACTTTGGTACTTCGTTTCGACAACCCTGTGCGGGCGGACCATGCGCCGGAGCAGGCCGCGGATAAAGCTGACCAGGATGGCGATACGGAACATCTTGAAGCCGCCGGAAGTCGATCCGGCGCAGCCGCCGAAAAACGTCAGCACGAAGAAGATCGAGATAACCGCGGGGCCGAACAGCAGATAGTCATTGGCCGCGTAGCCGGTGGTTGAAAGAACCGAGACCACGTTGAAAACGGCAAACGTAAACATGTGAAACGGTGTGTCATGAACGATGTAACGTTCGAAATAAAATACGCAGAGGGAGGCTGCCACGATGATGGACAGGAGCAGGGCGATCTGAACGTCATAGGTCGCGCGGCGCCGCTCCATGCTGCGGATCAGATAAAGGAACGGCACGCTGGAAGCGATCATGAATATGATTGCGACCCAATAGACGGTGAGGCCCGGGAACTGGCCGAAGGACTGGTCCGACGTCGAAAAGCCGCCGGTGGAGACCGTCGTCATGGCGTGGATGACCGATTCGAACAGTGTCATGCCGCACAGTCTGTAAAGTACGACGCATGACAGGCTGAGGCCTGCATAAAGCCCGAGCAGACGGAAGATGAAAGGGCCGACGTGGCCATAGGGTTTGTTGGCTGTTTCCGAGGTCTCCAGGGCAAACAGCTGGCTGCCGCCGACCCTCAGGCCTGGCAACAGCCAGATGCCGATGGAAACAACACCAATCCCGCCAACCCATTGCAGAAGCGCCCGCCACAGCAAAATGCCCGGCGGCATGTGATCCAGCCCTGTAAGGACTGTCGAACCCGTCGTCGTCAGTCCCGACGCCGCTTCGAAAAACGCATCAGTGAAGCTGATGTTGAGTTCGCTGCCGTAAATCGGCACCGCTCCGGCGAGGGAAAACACGAACCAGGCAGCGTTCACGAACAAAATGGATTCACGGAAATTCGATGGCGGGCGCTGGCCCTGAAAGGCGATTGTCGTCAGGGTGCCGGTTGCCAGGAGCACAAGCGCCGACACCATGAAAACCTGCCAGTCCTCATTGCGGGCAAACAGATCCGCAACGGCCGGGATAATCATCAGGAGGGAAACCAAAACCAGCAGGCGCCCGATCGGCAACGCAATGGCTCGAAAATTCATTGACTGAACATCCGGGACGATCGGCTGTCGGAGCGGCAGTCGAAATGGATTGACGAGGCTCTTTATCTGCCGGTGCCGTTCAAAATGCAAGCTTGTGCAATGCCAAGGTCCGATTACCTCAAATGACAGTTGAATTTTGGTAACGTTTGATCATGCCGGATCCTGTTGACCGTGAGTAGTCGCTTTGCCAGACTGCTCGCATAAATTGGGAGGACATCATGAAACCAGTGAATTGGGCGCTTGGCGCCGCCGTTGCCCTTGGTCTTTCTGCCGGGTCCGCCTTTGCTGCCGACACCACACTGCGGATTTCCCTGCAGTTGCCGCTTACCAGCCACCTGGGTCAGAACCTGCTTCTCTTCAAGGAAGAAGTGGAGAAAAACTCAAACGGCGATATCTCCGTCGAGATCTATGATTCCGCTCAACTTTACAAGGACAAGGAAGTTCCCGCAGCGGTGGGGTCGGGCGCAATCGAGATGGGCGTTGCCTCTCTGACCCGTTATGTGGGCGATGTTCCGGCAGTCGATATCTTCTACCAGCCCTTCCTGTTCGACACCGAAGAAAAGGTCCGGGCCGCCGTAGCGCCGGGGTCTCCTGTCCGCGGTCCGCTTGATGAGGCGATCGCCGACACCGGCTCGACCGTGCTTTGGTGGCAGGCTTACGGCGGCGCGATCATGCTGTCCAAGGAGACGCCGGTCAAAACGCCGGAAGACATGAAAGGCAAGAAAGTCCGGGTCTTCGGCAAGACCCTCGGCGATTTCGTCAAGGCGGCCGGCGGCGCGCCGACGCTGATTTCCGGGTCTGAGCAGTATCTCGCCTATCAGCGCGGAACGGTGGATATCGGCATGACCGGGGTCTCTGGCGTGAAATCGCGCAAGCTCTGGGATGTGATGGATACGATCACCGTTACCAACAATGCCGATATCGAGTTCATCGTTGTTGTGAACACCGATTTCTGGAACGGCCTTCCGGAAGAGCATAAAGCCATCATCAGGGCGGCGGCCCTCACAGCGGAAACTGATGTCCGGGACCGGGTGTCCGACATCGAGGCGGATGCCTATAAGGCCGCGGAGGACAACGGCATGACCGTCTACAGGCCGTCGGAAGAGGAAATCGCAGCCTGGAAGGACGTCAGCCAGCCGGTCTACGATGCCTACATCGAAAAGACCGGCGATCTCGGCAAGAAGGTCATGGACGCCGCGAAAAATCTTTAAACGCCTTGCAGCATCCCAGATCCGGAGCCGCCGGAGTTGATCCGGCGGCTCATTTGTTTCAGATCATGCTTGTTCCTGCCGGTGGTTCCATGACAGCCTTTTCCTTTTCCCTTCGCCTGCTGGCCTGGATTTCCGCGCTGTTGTTCCTCGGTGCGGGCGGCATGCTGACTTATGAGGTGGCCGCGCGTTATCTGTTCGTAGCGCCGACAATCTGGGCGGCGGAACTTTCCCAGCTCTGCCTGATCTGGGGCACCATGATCGCGATGCCCTGGCTGCTGAAAACCGGACGGCACATCGCGGTGGATGCGGTGACAGAACGCCTTGGGCCAGCGGGAAAGCGCCTTTGTTATGGCCTGTCCATGCTGGTGATCTGCGTTTTCAGCGCGATAGTCGCCTGGCAGGGCGTCGGCATTTTTTACGATTCCTTCGTGCGGAGCCGGACGACGGGCTCCATGCTGGATCTACCGACCTGGATTTCCGAACTGGCAATTCCTGTGGGTTTCGCCTTGCTGTTTCTCCAGTCTCTGATTGAGATCGCCAATGCGATACGCGGCGTGGTTCCGGATAAAGGGGCGGCGTCTTGACAACCCTTCTGATCCTCGCCGCCCTTTTTATCCTGCTGCTGATCCGCGTGCCGGTGGCTTTCGCGCTGGGCGGCCTTGGGCTGGCTCTGTTGCTGATCGGCGGCTTTTCGGCGCTCATGGCGCCTCAGGGGGTTCTGTCGACGCTGGACGGATTCATCCTGCTGGCCGTGCCGCTGTTTCTACTCATGTCGAATATCCTGTTGAAGGGGGGCGTCGGCAAAGATCTGTTCGCGGCGGTTCATGCCTGGGTCGGCCATTGGCCGGGCGGGCTGGCGGTGGCGACCATCATCTCCTGCGGCATCTTTGCCGCGATCTCCGGTTCATCGGTTGCGACCGCCGCCACAATCGGCACCGTTGCCATTCCGGAGATGATCGAGCGCGGTTACCAGCGCCGTTTTGTCTACGGGCTGCTCGCGGCGGGCGGGACGCTCGGAATTCTCATTCCGCCGTCCATTCCGATGATCGTTTACGGCTTTGTCACCGAACAGTCGGTGACCTCATTGTTTCTGGCCGGAATCGGGCCGGGGCTCTTGCTGCTGGTGTTCTTCATTGCCTTTTCCATGGTCTATGCCCGCTGGTTCGGCGGCTTCAACCCGGAACCGGCCTCAAGCTGGCAAGACCGTTTCCGGGCGTCGCTTCGCGCCTTGCCGTCCGTCTTTCTGGCCGCCTACGTCATCAGGGTGATCTATATCGGCGCGGCAACGCCGACCGAGGCCGCGGCCATCGGCCTTGCCGGCGCGCTTCTGATCACGCTCGTCATGCGCCGGCTCACCTGGGCCAGCTTCCGGGCTGCTATTTTCGACAGCATGACAACAACAGTAGCGATCCTGATGATCGTTGCCGGTGCCAAGGTGTTCGGTACGGCGATCACGCTTTACCGCATCCCGCAGGATATTTCGGTGTTCATCAGCCAGAACATCGATACGCCGCTGGCCTTCGTTCTCGTGGTGTCGGTCGTACTTCTCGTCATGGGACTGGTGTTCGAGGCGCTGTCCATGGTGCTGATCATGACACCGGTCCTGCTTCCGGCGGCTTTCGCGCTGGGCTTTGATCCGATCTGGTTCGGCGTTTACATGGTGGTTATGGTTGAATGCGCCCTGATCACGCCGCCGGTGGGACTTAATCTCTATGTCATCCAGTCGGTGGCCCAATCGCGGCTTTCGGAAGTGGCGCGCGGGGTGCTGCCGTTTCTGGGCCTGATGCTGTTGTGTGTCGCGATCCTTTACGTCTGGCCCGACCTGGCGCTTTACATTCCCTTCAAATACTGAGGTTTGATCCATGCCATCACCGGCTGAAACGCTCCGAACCCTGTTGGCTGAAGACCGGCTCCATGTGATGCCCTGCTGCTTCGATGCCCTTTCGGCCAAGCTGATCGAGCAGGCCGGATTCGACCTGACCTTCATGTCCGGTTTCGCAACGTCGGCGTCCAGGATCGGCCAGCCGGATCTGGGGCTGATGTCTTACGGGGAGGTGCTCGACCAGGCGCGCAACATTGCCGGCGCGATCCGGATACCGCTGATCGCGGACGGGGACACCGGCTACGGCAATGCCATGAACGTGCGCCGGACGGTGGCCGGATTCGCAGGGGCCGGTGCCGCGGCCGTGATGATCGAGGACCAGCAATGGCCCAAGCGCTGCGGGCATACGCCGGGCAAGGCGGTCGTGTCGCGGCAGGAAGCCTTCGACCGGATCCGCGCCGCCGTCGATGCTCGGGAAGAGGGGGCCGATATCCTCATTCTCGCCCGCACGGATGCCCGGCATGAACATGGGCTTGGAGAAGCGATCGAACGGGCAGCGGAGTTCAAGAGGCTCGGCGCGGATATTCTCTTTATCGAAGCGCCGAAAACCGTTTCGGAGATGGAAACCATCTGCCGGGAGCTTCCGGGGCCAAAAATGGCGAATATCCTGGAGGGCGGCGAAACGCCTGAACTGTCTCATGAAGAGCTGCGGGATATCGGCTACGCCATTGCCGCCTATCCGCTGACACTGATGGCAAGTGCCATGAAGGCGATGATGACAACGCTGAAGCAACTGAAGGCTGATGCCGACCGGACGCCGGACCTGATGGATTTCAGGGAACTCAGACAACGGATCGGATTCGATGATTATTATGAGGTTTCGGCAAAGTACGAAACGTCGAAGCGGAGCTGACGGCCCCAATCCGCACGGATCCCGATCGCTTTGCCGAACTGAGGATGTTCCGCTTCGTGCCACTCGGTGTTGGATTTATTGCAAACGGAATGATAGACCCTGCGCGATACAGAGGCTGTAACGGAAAACGTGAATGCAGGGCGAGAGACGCCGAAGACCTTCGCTGTCGCTGCCGATCCTGCGGACATCGCGTGACCAGCACCGGGACGGCACCCTGACGCTCGGCAACTTGCTGTCCGCGATGGGCGAGACCTCGTTCGGCTGGGCAATCGTTCTGTTTTCCCTGCTGACGCTGCTGCCGTTGCCGCCAGGCTCTTCCCTCGTTACCGGATTGCCCGTGCTTGTCACCACGTTCCAGATGGTGCTCGGCTTTCCTCATGTGAAATTGCCCGGTCCGCTGGCGCGCCTCAAGCTCGACCATACGAAGCTGAGGCGAACGATGGCACGCATGCGCCCCGTCACCCGCCGGCTGGAGCGTATGCTGGTCCAGCGATACGAAGGTCTGTTCGCTGCAAGA
>JBNLAU010000272.1:0-7771 GCA_050302295.1 Roseibium sp.
GGATTTGACCACCCGCGACGGGCTGCTGGCCGCAAAGCAATACTGGTCCGGAATCGACTACACCCCATTCGAGACCTTCATCAACGAGGATGTTCTGGCCTCGGTGTTCTGGAACGGCGCCTCAATGCGCATCCGGGAAGCCAATCCGGGTTTTGCCTATGGCTATCCGCGCGAGGGCTACCCGCTCTGGCAGGACAGCGTCGCTGTGCTAGCTGATGCCCAGAATGTCGAGAACGCCAAGCTGTTCCAGAACTTCATCATGGCCCCGGAAAACGCCGCGATGATCTCGAATTTTGCACGCTACGCCAACGGCATCACCGGCTCCGAAGCCTATATGGACCCCGCTTTGGCAGTCGCGCCGGAGCTTAACATCCCCGATGAGCTCAAGGCCGCGGGCCACTTCACCCAGCTCTGCTCGCCTGAGACCCAGGATCTCTACACAAGAATCTGGACCGAGATTCAGGGCTGACCGCCAAACAGTCCCCGCCGCAGCAATGCGGAGGGGGCGGACTACAGGCCGACTGTTCGGCAACTTGCGGTTCCGTCAGTCGGGCAAGTCGCCGTGAGTGAGGGTCATTCGGTGAACGCCATCCGTTTGCCGTCGGAATTCTCGGACGGTTTGTCGCCAAGCGTCTGCTTGAGAAGATGGAACGCGTCCATGATGTCGGCCTGGATTGCCAGACCAAGGGCTTCGGCGTCGTCCCGTCTGATCGCTTCAAGGGCCATCTGGTGTTTGTCGACAATGGCGGATTTTTCATTCATGTCGAAGACGCTGCGCATGAAGGGACCGAACTGCATCCAGACGCTTTCCAGCAGCGGCACCAGGACTTCGGACCCGCCCGCCCGGTAAAGCACAAAGTGAAACTGATAGTTCTCGCGCATATAGGCGTCGGCGTCGGCCGTGCCGTAACTCTGGTTCATGCGCTTGTCGCAGGCTTCCATTTCCGCGATTTTTTCCGGCGTCATGAACGGCAGCGCGCGCCTCGCGCAAAGCGGTTCAAGTTGCTGGCGGGCCTGCATCAGCTCTTCGAAACGGTTGCGGGTGAGCTCTGGAACGCAGATGCGCCCGTTGCGCTGAACCTCAAGCGCGCGCTCCCCACCAAGCCGCCTGATCGCCTCACGGACCGGCATCAGGCCCGCGCCCAAGGTCTTGCTGATGCCGCGCATGCTGACGTTTGTGCCAGGAGCGAACCTGCCGGAAATAAGCTGCTCACGCAGGGCTTGGTAGACCTGCTGGTGTTGGGTCGAAAGATCTCGCATTGACTCCCACCATTGCGATGGCGCTAGGCCTTGCGTTTCTGCAAGATGTTGCCGCCATCCACGACCAGCAAGGCTCCATTGACGTAACTTGCCTCTTCGGAGGCGAGAAATGCAGCCGCGGCGGCGATTTCATCCGGGCGCCCGGCGCGTTCGGGTGGCGTGTGACGTGCGGCGATCCGTTCTTCCTCGGTCGACGGCGCCGGTGACCCATGCGGTCCTGAGCGATTGCATGACCTGCGCCGGGTCAGATCACCTTGCCGAAATATTCGAACTCTTCAGACGTGACCTCGGCCATGAACCGGTCATATTCCGATTGTCTCAGCGCCAGGAACACCTTTGCCAGCTTTTCGCCCAGGGCGTCTTTGATAAACGCCGATCCGGCCGCGCGGGCGATTGCGGCGGCCCAGTCCCTTGGCAGGACATAAGCGCCATCTGAGTCATAGGACGTGGCTTCAGCGTCTGGCACGAGCTTGTCGCGGATGCCCTGGTACATGCCGGCAAGCATCCCGCAAGCCACGATATAGGGGTTGGCATCGACGCCGGGCATGCGGTGTTCGATATGGCGATTTGCCGGGTTCCCGGCGGGCACCCTGATGGCAACGCTGCGATTGTTGCGGCCCCAGGTCGCGGCGGTGGGCGCGTAGCTGTTGCGAGTGAAACGCCGCCAGGAATTGATGTTGGGCGCGAAGAGCAGCATCGAATCGGCCAGGGTCTTCTGCAGCCCCGCCACCGCATGCATCAGGAGCGGCGCCAGGTCCCCATCCGTGTCCGCCATCAGGTTTCGGCCCGCCGCATCCGCCAGGCTGGCATGCAGGTGCATCCCCGACCCGGAGGACTGCGCAAAGGGTTTGGCCATGAAATTGGCGCGCATCCCGTGCCGGATCGACAATCCCCGCACCAGCCGTTTCAGCATGACCAGGTCGTCCGCCGCGCGCAGGCCGCTACTCTGGTGCCGCAAGGTCAGTTCATACTGACCAGCCGCATATTCCGAAATCATGGTCTCGACGGGAAGCCCCTGCACCTCGGCATGGGCGTAAAGTTCGGCAATGAACCGCTCCAGGTTATCAAGCGGATCCAGCCCGTAGACCTGATTTGACGGCACGAAGTCGCCGGTCAGCGGCATCCGCGCAGCCTGTGGCCGGCCCAGGGCGTCACGCGTTGCATCCAGAAGGTAGAATTCCAGCTCGAAGGCCATCACCGGGTTCATCCCGATCTGGTTGAACGCGTCGATCTGGCGCGAAAGGGCATGACGCGGGTCGGCGCCCATGCGCGCGCCGTCAAGCTCATAGAGGCCGACCCGGACCTGGCCGCGTTTGGGCGAGGTCCAGGGCAGTTCAACCAGCGATCCGGCAATCGGCCAGGCGATACGGTCGGCATCGCCGTCGTCCCAGACCAGCCCGGTTTCGTCAACATCTCCGCCGGAGACGTCAAGACCCAGGATCGAGCCGGGCAAATGGCGCCCCGAACGGAACAGGCCCGCAAGTTCATGGCGGCGGATAATCTTGCCGCGCGCGATCCCGTTGGGGTCAATCAACACCAGGTCGAAGGCCGAGATATCGGGGTGCTTGGCAAGGAACGCTTCGGCTTCTTCGATCGAAGCGGCCTCGTCTGGTCTGGAACCCGCCATCACACTACCTCCGGTGCGACCAGGCGGTCGAGCACCTTGCCGAAGGCGGCCAGCAAACCCTCGATCTGGTCGTCTGTCGTGGTCGGGGCGACCAGCACCATGTTGTGAAACGGGGTCAGAAGGTAGCCCTGGTTCAGCAGGCCAATATGCAAGGCGTGCTGGATGTCATCAATCGCCGCCGCACGGGCCTCCTGCGCGTTGCGAACCGGGTCGGGCGTAAAGACGATCTCAAGACGCGCGCCAACGCGGCCGACATGCCAGGGCAGGCCGGCGGCGCGGATCGCGGCGGTGAAACCCTGTTCAAGCCGGTCCGCACGGCGGCTCATGGTCTCATAGGCCGAGGCCGTCATCACCTCTTCAAGGCAAGCCCTGAGGCAGGCAATTTGCAGCGCACTGCCCGAAAGGGTCGTGCCTATGCCGGAATGGCCAATGCCGTTCATCCTGGCGCGAATGTCGGTCATCGCCGCGGCCACATCCTGCGACATGCCCCAGATGGCAACCGGCACGCCGCCGCCGACCGGCTTGCCCACCACGAAGATGTCGGGCTCAAGGTCATGGACCGCGGAGTAGCCGCCGAGGCCGGTTGAGATCGTGTGCGTCTCGTCGATATGAAGCAGGGTGCCGGCCGCGCGGGTCAGCTCGCGCAGCGCCCTTAGGAACCCTTCCTCGGGCAGGATCATGCCGCAGTTGGTCATCACCGGTTCGGCCAAAACCACGGCGATTTCGCCGGTGTCCAGCGCTGCCTTCAAGGCGCCGAGGTCATTGAACGGGACGCTTACCGTCGTCGTGCCGAGGTCGACAACCTGCCCCAGAAGGCTCTGGCGGCTTATGGTCTTGCCCTCCTGAAGGTCGATCAGGGTTTCGTCCACAGCACCATGATAGCAGCCGTCGAACACCAGGATCTTCGGGCGCCCTGTCACCGCCCGCGCGACGCGGATGGCAAAGCGGTTGGCATCGCTGGCCGTGGTGGCAATCTGGAAGATCAGCGGGCCAAAGCGGTCAGACAACAGCTTGCCGACGGCGGCCGTTTCTTCGGAGGGCAGCATCGTCGTCAGCCCGCGCACGGCCGACCGTGCCAAGGCGTCGATGATCGGCTGGGGCGCGTGCCCGAACATTGCGCCTGTGTCCCCAAGACAGAAGTCAACAAGCGTGTTGCCGTCAATGTCCGTCAGGGTGCTGCCGGCGGCACCTGAGACGGCAAAGGGGAACGGCATCGGCCAGTCGCGCATCCAGTGCTGCGGCACCTGATGGTAGAAACCGGGCCCGCGGTTGTCGAACATGGCCTTGCTGTGCGGCCGCCGCTGTTCGTAAAGCACCGCCTCATGCGCGACCAGGCCGCGGGCATTGGAACGCAAGGCCGCGAGGTCAATGCATGGCGCAGCGGGCCGGGGCTGTTCTTGGCGGCTCATGGAGGTCCTCAAAACGTCTAATGTGATCACTTTAGTATTTTCAAGAAGTGTGACTGTCAACAAATCTTGGGGGTATTGGCCGAAGTTCCGCTTTCTTCGCGCGCCGCCGAAAATGCCATCGCCATAAAGTGATCACATGTCAGGACGGCCCCTGCTGCGCAGGCCGAGGAGTGAACCGTGGCGGCTCAATCCCCGCCATGCCCTGCGCTCCGAACAAGGAAGTCAATCAGCAGCCGCACCCGGCGCGGCAGGAACTGCGTGGCCGGATAGACGGCGCTGATCTGCATTGGCGCAGGTTCCCATCCCGCAAGAACTCGCGTCAGCGCCCCCGAGCGGATGACCTCCGAGGCCAGAAAATCCGGCAAGCGGGCAACGCCACGGCCGCGCGTGGCGGCGCAAAGCAGCATGTCGCCACTGTTTGAGTTGAAAGCGGAGCTGAGCGCAACGTTCCGCTCTCCGCCTCCGGGTGCTGAAAAAACCCAATTGAACCGCTTGGCCTGACCGACCTGCAGGATTTCATGTGCTTTCAGATCTTCCGGCCTGGCAATTTCCGGGGCGTCCCGAAGGTAGTCCGGGCTTGCACAAAAAACGTGCTGGGTCGTGGCCAGTTTGCGCGCTATCACCGAGGAATCCCGGAGATTGGAGATCCGGATTGCGAGGTCGTAGTTCTCGCCAATCATGTCAACGAAACGGTCGCCAAGATCGACGGACAGCTGGATCCCGGGAAAGACCGCGGAAAAATCCATCAAACGGTCGGCAAGCGTACTGGTACCGTAGTGCAGCGGAGCCGAAAGCCTGACTGCGCCGCTGGCATCGACTTCTTCGTTGGCGATTTCGGCATCAGCTTCATCCACCGCCGCGATGATCTTCTGGGCGCGGGCGAAATAGGCGCGCCCAGCAGCCGTCAGTGCCCATTGCCGGGTTGTGCGCGCAATCAGTTCCGTCTTCAGGCGGTCCTCCAAGAGCCGCAGCTTCCGGCTCATTGCCGACTTGGCGATGCCGGTCTGTTCCGCCGCCTTGCCAATGCTTTCGGTCTCGACGATCCGCACAAAGGCACGAAGGTCCTCAAGCTGTCCCATGGTGGCCTCAGAAGTAGAACAATGCTTTCCGAAATTAGTATCTGTTCCGCAAGAAGGAAAAATTCAATCCTAGGTCAGCCGTCGGCATGTGGGCCGGCACTGCCATGGTATGGAGATGACATGGGACTTTTGCAGGAAGGGCGCTGGGTCGACCAGTGGTACAACACGAAAGAGACCGGCGGCCGGTTTGTCCGCAGGGCTCCGCAATTCCGCAACTGGATTACCACCGACGGCGCGCCCGGCCCCAGCGGAACCGGAGGCTTCAAGGGTGAAGCCGGGCGGTATCATCTCTATGTCTCGCTGGCGTGCCCCTGGGCGCACCGCACCTTGATCTTCCGCGCGCTCAAGGGGCTTGAGGAGATGATCAGTGTTTCCGTGGTGCATTGGTACATGGCCGGTAATGGCTGGACGTTTGCACCCGGCGATGACGTTGTGCCGGATACCGTGAACGGAGCCGAGTTCCTCTACCAGGTCTATACCGCCGCAAAGCCGGACTATTCCGGCCGCGTCACGGTTCCGGTTCTATGGGACAAGAAGGCCGGCACCATCGTTTCAAATGAATCGTCCGAAATCATCAGGATGTTCAACTCGGCCTTCGATGAGGCCGGGGCCAAGGCAGGCGACTACTATCCCGAACCGCTGCGCGCCGAGATCGACGCCCTGAACGACCGCATTTACGACAGCGTCAACAACGGTGTTTACAAGGCGGGATTTGCAACGGCGCAGGACGCCTATGAAGAAGCCGTAGTGCCGCTGTTCGAGACCCTCGACTGGCTGGAAGAGCGCCTGAGCAAACAGCGCTACCTCACCGGTGGCGCCATCACTGAAGCCGACTGGCGACTTTTTACCACGCTGGTCCGGTTCGATCCGGTCTATGTCGGACATTTCAAGTGCAACATTCGCCGCATCGCGGATTACCCGAACCTGTCGGGCTATGTCCGCGATCTCTTCCAGCAGCCTGGTGTGGCTGCAACGGTGAACCTGGAGCACATCAAGAACCATTATTACGCCAGCCATGAATCGGTGAACCCAAGCAGGGTGGTCCCGTTGGGGCCCGCGATCGACTACGCAGCACCGCATGACCGGGCAACACTTGGACAGGGAGCAAGCCATGAGTGCTCAAGCCGTTCCAATCATCCCCGCCAAAGCGCTTAGAAAGGTCGAATTGAAGGAAGGCAAAGACCGTGCGTGGTGCCAGAGCAGGGGCTCGCCCGCTATTTCGGAGCCTCGGTGGAACTGATGCAGGTTCTTGCCCGCGCTTGCGGTCATGCCAGGCCTCGCCGGGTTCGAACCCCCGTGGCATCACCACTTGGAAACGGCAACTGGCCGATCTCAGCGGCATCCGTTTCGCTGGAATTGGCGCAGGGCGAAGCGCCGTGAAACAGACACTGGCGAGCGCGGCTGCCGTCCTCCCGCCTGCCTGGCATCATTGACGAGGGAACAAAGGAAATGCCCGATTCCGTTCCTGAGGCCGGCGCTTCCGCCGAGGAAATCCACACCGGCTCCGCCGCGCGCCGCGCAAGCGGAGAGTTCGTCCGCGGCGTCAGCGGGTTCCGCAGCGTTCTGGGGGAAGATCCCGCCTTTCCGGCCGAACCGGGCCGCTACCACCTGTTTGTCGCGCTTAACTGCCCCTGGTGCCATAGGGTGACGCTGGCGAGAAACATCCTTGGCCTGGAACACAGCATCACCATGGATGTGGCCTTCCCCAGCCGCACCAGCGAGGACGACCCGGCCGGACCGAACCTCTGGGAATTCAGCCCGCGGCGCGTCGCAAGCCTGACGGGCACAACCTTGCCGGAATGCACGGCCGAGACAGCCACAGGCCGGCAGTTCCGGCTGGTCAGGCAGATCTACGAGGCCGAGGGCTCGAGTGAAAAAAGCGTGCCGGTCCTTTACGACAAGAAGACGAAACGGATCGTGGCAAATGAAAGCGCCGTGATCATTCGCATGTTGAACGCACAGGCAAGCCAGCTCGGCAGCACGCTGCCTGAGGCAGCACGGCCGGATCTTTATCCGTCCCGCGGGAACGACGAACCTTTGCGGGCAGAAATCGACGCGCTGAACGAGCAGATATACGTCAACATCAACAACGGGGCCTACAAGGCGGGCTTTTCCTCGAACCAGGACGTCTATGCCAAGGCCTTCACCAATTACTTCGAAGCATTGGGCGCTTTGGAAGCGCGCCTTGCCCGTCACGGTTTTCCCTATCTGACCGGCAGCAGCTTTACAGAGGCGGACCTCAGGCTGTTCCCGACGCTCTATCGGCACGATCCGGTGTATTACCTCCGCATGAAGCTGAACGGCGCCAGGATCCTTGACTACCCGCATCTCTGGCGCTGGCTGTGCCGCGTTCATGCCCTTCCGGGCGTCGCGGTCAGCAACTCGCTCGTCCACTG
>JBNLAU010000273.1:0-11192 GCA_050302295.1 Roseibium sp.
CGGTCCTCATCGGCAAGGGCGAACCATCAGTCACGCGCGAGGAAGTCCTGGCGCTTGCCCCCGATTCCATCACCGATCTGGAGGCGGCCAATGCTCCGTCACGAGCCGCCGAGCCACTGGAAATCAAGGGGCAGGTCGCTGCGGGCCTCTGGATGGAAGCTGGCCTGTTTGAAACCGACGCCACCAAAAAAGCCACCCTTGCAGGCGATCTGCGCTTTCCGAGCGAACATCAATATCTGTTGCAAATCAATGGAGAAAGCCTAAATCGTATTGCCCGGAACGGCGATCTCATTCTCTGCCTCGATTATTTGGGGGCCGGCATTCAGATCAAATCCGGCGACCTCGCGGTCGTGGAGCGCACACGCGATGGCGGCCATACGATCGAACGCACAGCCAAGCGCATTGTGCGCCACAATGGCCAGATAGAACTGCGCCCCGAATCCAACGATCCGCGCTTTCAGGAACCGGTTGTTTTCAACGAGCACGATGAAGAAGCCACCGAAGTACGGATAATTGCAAAAGTGCTGAGCGTCATCCGGCAAATCGTCTAAGACACCCCGCCCAATACCGCGCCTGCCTTCAAGCCCGGCAGACCCGACTTACGCTTTTAAGAGCCACGTCAACCACCGCCAGCTGCATGCGGCTCCGCAGCCATTTTGCGGAGACCGCCCAAACGTTTTTGCCATACACCATCATACGCAACGATTGACTCATACGCATTTTGCGTATACTCTGTTTGCGTATTGATGAGGAGAACATTTTGATGGCATTGAACCTCGACATGTCGTTTTTTTCGATCATTTGCGACCTTGGCAATTGCCTCTATTCAGCCGAAACAGACCTTGAAGACATGAAGACTGACCGGATCGTTGCCGACATCAGAAGCGGCCAGCTCGAAAACGTCCAGGCAGTCCTGGAATTCAACCCGGCCGAAGGCTGGTGCAACGATGTTACCAGCGCCGTACTGGCGGAAGCACTCTCAGATGAATTGCCCTGCAGCACGGAATACGGCGCATGGTCTGATTACAGTACGGAACGGGTGGACGGACACCGGGCGGGCGTTGTCATGAAGGCGGCATAACGTGAAGCCGGGAAGCTCATCTGCGTCCCGCATCTTCCTCCGCACCCATGCCCGCTCCGCGCCAAAACCGGACGACCAGCTCATTAAACCAATCATCTGCCGAGCGGTGTCTTCATTCAAAGATTGCCAGAAACTGTCTATTAAACGGATGATTGTAGATATATATCAGTACCAATTCAGTGATCCGACCGTATGCAGACATAGTTGAGACCAGCTGGCGGTCATCACAGCCTCAATTTCTTTGCGCCATTTTCTCAACTAACATCGGCGCACGAGAGCGGGTGAAAATCCGCGCGAATTGCCGGAGACGTCGCCGATGCGCCAAGAGAGAATAAGGGCTGCCGCTGGCACCTATGCCTCGCAAAGTGCACAAACAGGTAAACTCATTGATCTCCTTCCCGAATCCCGGTGGCTTGCGGTTTTTCTGGTAGCCTTGATCGCTGAAATGCTCTTCCAGATCTTCGTTGCTCCCCCCACGCCGGACGAGGCCTATTATTGGCTCTGGGGCCAGCGCCTCGCGCTTTCCTATTTCGACCATCCTCCCCTCCTTGCCTGGTTGCAACGGCTTTCAGCCGAGTTGTTCGGCTGGAACCTTTTCGCTCTGCGCGCGGTTTCGCTGGCTACTTTCTGCGGATCGCTCTCCATCATCTGGTATTGGTCAGGCCGCTATCTGCCCGGGCAATCAGTCCGCTTGTTTCTTGCCGGCAGCGTGACTTGGCTTTCGATACCAATGCTGATGCATTTCCAGTCTTTTGCGCATCAGGATCCACTCCTGATGTTCCTTGGCCTGGTCACGGCTCACTTCTTCGCGCTGTTCCACGAAAGCCTGGATGGACCCAAGTTCCGCTGGGAGTTCTTTCTGGCCGGGAGTGTCGCTTTGGGGCTCGCTGGCCTGACAAAATATAATGCCGTCTTTTTCGGTCTCGGTTTCGCCGCCTTCGTCGTCTTTTCGCGAAAAGGTCAGCCACTGCTCAAGGACTGGCGGCTTTGGGCCGGCGCAGGAATAGCCGTCGCAATGCAGGCTCCCGTTCTAATCTGGAACGCCCAGAACCACTGGCTGTCGTTTCAATACAATCTGGACGACCGCATCGGGAGAGAGGTGACGGAAGGTTTCATCACGCATCTCATTGTTTTCGTTGTGGGAAGCTTCTTCCAATTTTCTCCTTATTTCCTTGTCGGTCTCTTCCGGCTTTTGACCGGCAAGGGGCCAGTGCAAACACCCTTCGGCGACATCGGAAAATATGTATTCCTACTGTCGACCATCACTTTCCTTCTGCTTTGTCTGAAAAACTGGGTTCTGCCCTACTGGAACATTCCCGCATATGTGTTCGCCCTGCCAGTGATCTCCCTCTTCATGAAGAACCGCTGGCATGTGATCGCCCATGCCGTCTACGGCACCGTCGTCGGCGCGGCCCTGGTCTTCGCGATCTATACCTTTCCGATTTACCCGGCGTTCGGTTGGCACAGTCGCGACGCGGACATCATGTTCGGCTGGCCGACAATTGCCGGCATCCTTGCGAAGGAAGAGGCCGAGTTCAAACCCGACATGATCATGACAACCGACTACCGCACGGCCTCAATGCTTGCATTCGCCGCAAAACGTCTCGATATCGAGAAGATTGGACTGCGCAGCGACCAGTACGACCTATGGTTCCATCCAGCTGCGCACAAGGGTCAGAACGCTCTTGTCCTTGTCGATGATTTCCTGCCCGAGACCGAACTCGTCACAAAGGTTTTCCGGAAAGTCACACACGTTCGGGACATCGAGATAACCAAATTCGGCAATCTTGTTCACACTTACCGCCTGGTATGGGCAGAAGACTATTCCGGCGCTGGGCCGCACTAGGCTGCACCGACATTCATCGCATCCATAAGATTGCGACTTCGAACCTTGAACGGCGATTGGCCCCGGGACAGATGAGCCGGATTGAACACCGAAATGCCCCCCTAGAATGCCCATCTGGACAAACCGGCAACCAAGGCATTGATCTATAAAGAAATGGTGGGCCCGGAGGGACTCGAACCCCCAACCAATCCGTTATGAGCGGACGGCTCTAACCAGTTGAGCTACAGGCCCACTGCCCGGATCGCGGCAAGAAACCTGTCCGAGCATGAACTCCCTATACCACGGCAATTTTGTCGAGCAAGTGCTTTGCGTCCTGCTGCTTAAAAAGCTCTGGGAAATCGCCGGAATCGGCAAGGCAATTGAAAAGCGGGTTTCGTTCGCGCGCGGCTTGGGGTCTAAATGACAATTATTGCGCCATTAGTCTGTTTCACCTGCCGGAGGCTTCATGCGATCCCCGCTATTGTCCGTCACGCTGAGTGTTCTGCTGGTCCTGATGATCGGCTGGCTTCTCGTCATCGGCCGGTCGCTCATCCTGCCTTTCATCATCGCCCTGATCGTTTGGTACATGATCAACGCTCTGGCACATTTGTTCGAACAGGTTCCCCTCGGCCGCTGGCGCCTGCCGCGCTTTATCTCCTTCACCCTGGCGCTGCTCAGCATCTTCGCGGCGAGCACATTCGTGCTCGACATCGTGACGGTCAACCTGACCCAACTCGCTCAGGATGCCCCCACCTATCAAAAACGCCTGGAGGAGCTCTTCAATCAGGCAACCTCCTTTTTTCACTTCAACGATCCGGTTGAGCTGAAGGATCTGCTGCCTGAATCCGTCGTGCCGCGCATGGTGACCGCAGGCGCCAGCCTGGTCACCACACTTGCCGGATCCGCCAGTCTGGTTTTCATCTATGTGCTGTTCCTGGTTCTGGAACAGTCCACCTTCGACCGGAAATTCGAGCGCCTGTTTTCCACCCCCGAGCGGGCGCGTTCCGCCTTTGCGATGCGGGCGGAAATCAACCGCTCGATCATGCATTATTTCTCGATCAAGACGGCCGTTTCCGTGGCAACCGGCGTGCTGACGAGCCTTGTGCTGGTCGCCATCGGCCTGCCCTATGCCGCGCTCTTCGGTTTCATAGCTTTCCTGCTCAATTTCATTCCCACCATCGGTTCCCTGATCGGGGTGGTTTTCCCCAGTCTGCTGGCAATGGTCTATTACGACACGCTGGCGCCCTTCGTCGCCATAGCCACTGGCCTCGGCCTCATTCAGTTTGCCATCGGCAATCTGATCGAGCCCAGACTGATGGGCGCCAACCTCAATCTGTCCGGCCTGGTCATTATGCTCTCGCTCGCCTTCTGGGGCGCCGTCTGGGGCGTTGTCGGCATGGTCCTGTGCGTGCCCCTCACTGTGATGATCGTCATCGTCTGTGCCCGCTTCGAAGGCTCCCGGCCAATTGCCGTGCTTTTGTCCCAAACCGGCAACGTCGGCCTTCAAAAGACGGAATCCGGAACAGGCGCGCCATAACGGCCAGGCCTTTGGGAATGAACCAAAGATGAACCGGTGAGCCTTATCGGCGCCGTATTGAACGTCAATCTTCGCCGGCAAGCGGGATTGTTGAGAAAGGATCATGTTTCATGAAATCGCGAATGACATTTGCGCCGGGCCGGACGGGCAACCTGCTGCGGCAGGCTGCGCTTGCTACCGCGCTTTCCACAGCCCTCATCAGCGTCGGACCGGCCTATGCGGAGGAGACGGTTCAGGCGGCGAAGTCCGGCAGCATAACCATGCAGGGCCGCGGTACGGTTGCCGTGGCGCCGGATATGGCGGTCATCACCACCAGGGTCGTCTCAACGGCGGAAACCGCCGCGCAGGCCCTTTCTGACAACTCGGCGGCGATCGAAACGGTGATTGACGCCATCAAGGGCGAAGGCATCGAAGCCAGGGACATCCAGACCAGCGGTTTCGGCATTTATCCGCGCTATGAGCGTGTCACGGACGGCTCCCGGCGCCAGCCGGATATCATCGGTTATGAAGTCCGCAATGTGGTCGAGGTCAATGTCCGCGATCTCGCCAAGCTCGGCGGCCTGCTCACACTTGTGGTGGAAAGCGGAGCCAATTCCGTCGACGGC
Organism: Roseibium sp.; assembly: GCA_050302295.1. Lineage (GTDB taxonomy): Bacteria > Pseudomonadota > Alphaproteobacteria > Rhizobiales > Stappiaceae > Roseibium. Next base: position 5,049 of record JBNLAU010000273.1, read on the forward strand.
ATCCGTTTCGAAGTCAGCGATCCAGACGAAAAACTGGATGAGGCCCGCCAGAAGGCTGTCGAAGACGCGCGGCACAAGGCCGAAGTTTTCGCGAAAGCCGCCGGTGCGGACCTCGGCAACATCGTCTCCATCACCGAAACAGGCATCCAGATGCCCCGGCCGCTGATGATGCCAGCCGAAGGCATGATGATGGCCAAATCCGCAGCCGTCCCGGTTGAAGCGGGTGAGGAAACCATAAGCGCCGATGTCACCATCCGCTGGGCGCTGAAATAAGCCGTCCAGTTTCAATAAAGCTCTGCAAAGCCGGATGCAGTTCGCCGCGTCCGGCTTTGCAATTGATCAAGTGCCCTAAAACGCCCGAAACCAGACGTCCATCTGTTTTTCGGTTTCATCGCTGTTTCCAAGGTCTTTCCAGGGAAACGCAACAGCCACCCCTGCCAGCTTTTCGTAGCCACGCTTGCGCCAGAACGGCGCGAGCGGCTTGTAAGTCGCCGGTTTCATTGGGTGATCGTCCGGGCGAACGACCGCGCAAAACATGGCTTGCGTAAATCCGAGGCGCTTTGCATGGGCTTCGCGCTCTTCAAAAAACCGATGCCCGATCCCCTGCCCCCGGTAGGTCGGGTCGAGCACGGATTCCGCCATATAAAAGATTTTGGAAGGATCGTAGCCCCGCGCTTCGAGCGGAGCGCGGAAGTCCTCCAACTCGTCGCCAAGCGGTTCGCCGGTTGACGCGCCGACAAGCCTGCCACCGTCATAGGCGCCGACGATCACGGCTCCTTCGGTCTCCGCATAGCGGCGAAGATACTTCGCCTCATACTCCATGGATCCATCGTAGAGGTAGGGCCAGTCCCGAAAGACCGAGATACGCAGGCGCGCAAGGCCATCCAGCGCTTGCTTCAGCTCTTCGCCGGTTAGAGTTCTTATTTCCACCGTCGCCGCCCCCCTCTTTTTTGGTGCAATGATTTGCCTCGCTGGCCGCAGTTGGCTCCTTGAGATCAAACAGTATGTTCCGCATAAAACAGGAGATCTCGCGTTAATTCGCGGCAAGTTGGAGCGCCCGCGCGACAAACATGAGTCCGTTGCCAGGCCGAGGTTCAATCCCGTGCTTCCAGCCAGATCCGCGCGCGCTCCATGTCTCCGGCAATCACTCCCTCTGCCAGTTTCTGCCCAACCACGGCACCGAATTTATAACCATGACCGGAACAGGCCGAGACGATCGTCGCCTTGTCCTCCGTCGACACGAAGAAATGCTCGTCTTTGGTGAACGTATAGGCGCAGGTCACCACGTCATCGACGCGGTACTCCCCGATCCGGGCAAAGGGCGGCGAGAAGTAGTTGCGCAGGGTCTCGCCTTCTTCCGGCCCGGGCACCCTGTCCCTGTCCGGCGGTGCCTTGTACTTGTGAATCCCGGCCCCGAACTTCAGCCCCGTTCCCGGCACGGGCGGCAGAACATACCCGTCGATCGTACCGCCCGGATCAAGAATGGTCGGCGCCGTGGCCCAGGCAGCCTTCAAGTCGTCGGGCGGCGTCAGGTAAACAACTGCGGTTCGATAGGTGGTCAGGCTGACATCAAGCCTTGGAAACAGTCCCAGCGTCCAGGCACCGGCCGTGACGACGACATGATCGCCCTCAAGAATCCGGCCATCGGCCAGTGTGACTGAGCCGGCAGCCGCATCCACCGATGTAACCGCCGTGTTTTCCATGACGTCCGCGCCCTTCGCCCTGAGCCAATCCCGCAGACCGGCGGCGATCTTCTGGCAGAGCAGAACGCCGCCCTCTTCGCTCACCGCACCAAAGCGGATGCTTGCCGGGTCGACGAAGGGAAAACGCTCCGCTGTTTCGGCCGCGGTCAGTTCCTCAAATGGATAACCGCCCTCCCTCAGGCCGTCGCGGTAAACTTCGCCGCCGTCGCCCGGTTCCTGGGAAAGCAGCATGAACCCGGTTTCCACCAGATGTTTTGCCTCGAGATCCGACCACACTTCGTCCCAGGCAACATAAGCATCGTCAATACGGCGCTGATATCCGCCCTTCCCGCCATAGGCGCGGCGGATGATGCGATGCTGGTCGCCGGATGCCGACAGCGGGTTCGGGATCGGCCCCTGCTCCAGAAGCGTGACGGAAACACCCCGCCTGGTCAGCGCCCAAGCGGTGGAAAGACCGGAGATCCCGGCTCCGACAACGATAACAGTCATGAAAAGAATCCTGCGATTAGGTCTACCTAACCCTATCTGGCGGCTTCTAACGCGCAAGAGCCGCTGAACCGAAAAAAACAGGCAGTGGACATGCTCCTCCTGCATCCGGACAGAGAACCCGCTCCATGCGGCTCGTCCAGATGCCGCTCTTCAACGGCTGTCACGCCCGCCGTCGTGAGTGATGGCTGCAGGTTACTGAAAACATGACAAGTTGCAGGAGCTGAACTGCAGTGCAGGATTGCTTCGTTACCGGCCGGAGATGTGCCACGCCGTTTGATGGCCAGCCCAACCGCTCAATTGGCCATCCCTGTCAACGGCTTTTGCCTTGTACTTAAGGCCGGGGCTTTAATTGATCCATGTCAAAGATGCCGTGGCGGCATTGCCGTTGTCTACTTCCGTACTCAAGGAGGAAACCCAGCCATGTCAGTCCGGCTTACGTTAATTGCCGCCACAATGCTTGCCTTGACCGGACACTCATACGCGACCGAGGCATTCGAACAGGCCAAGGTCACAGCGGGTGAGGTGTTGTTCAAGCAGGATTGCCGCCGTTGTCATGCCCCCAACTCCAATGATCCGAGCTACGGGCCACCGCTCGAAAATGTCATTGGCCGGAAAGCGGGCTCCTATCCGGATTACGACTATTCGGATGCCCTCGCCTCATCCGGCATCGTGTGGACACCAGCGGCGCTGCGCGCCTGGATGGAAGACAATACCGGCCTCCTTCCAGGAACCAAGATGCGTCATGTCGGCATCGACGATCCTACGGTGCAGGACTTCATTCTGTCTTACCTGGCCAGCATCGGCACGCAGGACACCGATAAATAAGGGGCGCCCGAAACAGGGCCCCGACATCTGCGGCACGAGAGAGGTTGGGTTGCGCTTGCCTCTCCACGTGCTTTTTCCCGGCCCCCGGTCCATTCAATTCCCCTCTTGGCATCAAACCACCAACTGAAACAGAACGCCGGACAGGACCGCACCGGCAAAGCCCAACCCCAGATAGGTGGCAAACACCTTCGGCTTGACCAGCGACCAGACCGCGGCCATCGCCGGAATGGAACTGACCGCCCCGGCAATCATGAAGGCCATGGCAGCCCCCGCACCCATGCCCTGTTCCATAAGTCCGGCCAAAAGCGGTGGCGCCACATAGGAATTGAGATAGGCGGGCATTCCCACCAGCGCCGAGATAACGACGGAACCAAACCCGTCGCCGCCAACAACACCGGCAATCAGGTCGGCCGGGACATAGGTCACCAGGGCCGCTTCCAGCACATAGGCCAGCGCCAGCCATTTGATCAGGAAGACGGCATTGGCTTTCAGCTCGGCGCTGAATTTCTCCTTACGCTCGTTTTCCCGCCAGAACCGCCACACAGGCCGGCCTGTTTTCGCCGATGCGCCACAACTGCAGCCGCTGGCGGGCGCGCCGGCTTTCATCGGGCTGGCGAAGGCGCCGCTGCGCATGAGCGCGGAAACCAGAAAACCGCCGAGGAGGCCCAGCGCGACCGCAAACATGGCCTTGCCGATGGCAAAGGGCCATCCCAGCGCCCCAGCCGTGATCAGAAGGGTCGGCGGATCGATTAGCGGAGAGGACAGCCAGAACGCCATGATCGCGGACAACGGTGCCCCGACAGCCAACAGCCCTGCGATAAAAGGGATGACTTCACAGGAACAGAACGGCGCCAGGCCGCCGAAAAGCGCGGCCAGGATGATTGCCTGCATCTCCCTCCCTTTGAAGGCACGGCCCACATAGGCCTCTGCCCCGGCGGCCTTCAGCCAGGCAATCAGCGCAACGGCAAACAAGATATAGGGCAGCGTGCCACCGAACGCCTTGAGGGCAAAAGTCACGAATGGAACGAACTGCTCATGGTCGAAGAGCAGCACCAGAAGCGGAGCAGCGATAACGGTTGCCCAGGGCGATACGACAAGTCCCCGGCCCGGAAAGCTTGTCCAGGACCATTTGGACGACGTCTCCCCGATGCTGGCGATTTTGAGAGTGCAGCTGTCGGCCTCGCCGGACTTGCCCGATGTCACGATGGTCTCACTCATTCCGCATCTCCTTGCCGCTCTCATCGGCGCAGCATTCCTTGAGGATGTATCCGGCTAGGTCCTCCAGATGATTGAATTCCGCCCGATTGATGACCGAGCGCCCTTCCTTTTCTTGCTGCACAAGGCCGGCGGAAGCGAGGAACCTCAAGTGATGCGCGAGGGTCGACGCCGCCATTCCGGTCCGCCCCTGAATATCGCCGACGGACAGACCATTCCGGCCGGCTTTCACCAATGTCAGCACCACTTGCAGCCGCGCTTCCGAGCCCAATGCTGCAAACCCTTGCGCGGCAACTTCCGGATCCAGAGCACCCTCACTCTACTATAACCATATTTCTAGTTATATAGTTTCTTTTGACCGGTCAACGCCGCGAAACAGCTGCGGCGCGATCAGTCCGCTGGCCCAAATCACACACAGCAGGCAGCGGCCGATCCGGCCCCGCAACAGCCTGCCGTTTCGGAGTGCCCGGCCATTTCCAGGGCTGGTTTGCAGTGGGCCCTTGCTTCTCTCAGCCGGACGGCGACCATGCCGTTCCGCAGTTCGGGCACCTCGACCTGGAAGATCCGCATCCCCTTGTTGCCATGAGAAAATTCAACCTGAAGAGGCGCATCGTCAAGACCGCTCACCTTGACGATGCTTTGCTTGAGGATTGCAGCAAATTTGCCGATCGCCATGTAGCCGCCACCCTCACCGTCCAGCAACTGCAACGTGGCTTCTGTCCAGTTGGCAAGACGTGCGCCGCAATCGATGCTGGTCACATGCGAAAGCTTGTACTCGGTCACATGATAGCCGTCTCCGATTTCCCCCTGATCCGTCACAAAAACCAGAGGCGCGTCATCGGGCAGCGTGTTCAAAGTCTCCAGAAGGTTGGCGGGGGTCAAGGGCATCTCCTTTCATTTCAATAATTCTTGAAATATAGTAATTACACACTCTGAATGAAATTTCAAGAAAGTTTGAAATATGAATGAGACTGATGCTCTGGCCGCGCTTTCCTCAATATCGAGCGCAACCCGTTTGCGCATTCTCAGGAAACTGGTGACAGCGGGATCCGAAGGCATGACCGCCGGCGAGATTGCCGAGTTCGCCGGGGCGACGCCGTCGCGGGCGTCCTTTCATCTGTCGAACCTGGCAGAGGCGGGATTGATCACATCGAACCGTCAATCGCGCCAGATCACCTATCGGGCCGACTTTTCCGCCATGGGAGCCCTGATCCGCTACCTCTTGGAGGATTGCTGCAACAACAACGAAACGGTACGCGCCTGCTGCCAGCCCGGGGGCAAATGCTAGGAAGGACGACGGCACGAATTTGTCCGCCTCGGAAGTTTTACAAAAAAAGTTCTACCATCAAAATCAGCTACTTAAGGTTGATTTACTCGCCGCAGTTTTCAAAAACTCGGTAACTGCGGTTGTAATGAACCTGCTCTTTGTTAAGGTCCCGCCACCTAATGGCTGACGGGCGCGTACCGAATTGCCAGAGGGTCTGACGGGCATCAACTCGTATGCCCGCCCCTCGATTGCGGCCACCATGAGCTGCTCCGCGCCTCTTGCCGCCTGGTCCGGCGCACTGCCTGCCACAACGGGCAGTTAACACTCCAACAAGTGCACCGTCGCACGCTTTGCCGGACCCGAAGCAGAACAGATCCGTCTTACGCCGCCCATCGTCCGGGCGGTGCACGAGCGCGTGCGCTCTGTGGCTCGACATGAGCCACACCAATCGAAAGGGAGAATGAACCCATGCAGGCAGAACAGTTGGCCGCGAATGCAGAGTTACAACTGGACGAGCAAGCCTATGGTCAAGATCCGATCGCGGACCAGGAAACCGATCTTTATCGCGGCGAGTACATCATGTCCTTCGTTGAAAAATGGGATGAGCTGATTGATTGGGACGCCCGTGCCGACAGCGAGGGTCAG
>JBNLAU010000274.1:0-25867 GCA_050302295.1 Roseibium sp.
ACAGATCGCCCGCGAACTATTTCCGAAGCTCGGTCAGACCGACTTTTCGGAAGAGTTTGCACAGGTCGCTGAAATCGAACCGGATGCCATTTATGCCTATATGCCCGGTGGCATGGGCGTGGAGCTGGTGAAACAGTTTCACACCTCCGGTCTCAAGGGCATCGTCCCCTTCCTGTCCGCGCAGACAGTGAATGCGCTTACGCTGCCCTATACCTCGGAAATGGCGGAAGGGCTGCTTTCCGCCTCCCACTGGGCCCCCAACCTGGATAATCCGGCAAACAAGCGTTTCGTGCGGGAGTTCTCCCGCAAATACGATTACCAACCGTCCGTTTACGCGGCGCAGGGGTACGATGCCGCAAGGCTCATTCACTTTGCGCTTGAGCTGACAGGCGGCATCAAGGAACAGGAAGCCCTTATATCAGCCATCAGCGCCGCTCCCTTTGAAAGCGTTCGCGGCGACTTCCGGTTCAACTCCAACCAGTTTCCTATCCAGGATTTCTACGTGGTGGAGGGTGTTCGGCGCACCAGCAAGCTTTACGAGATGGAAGCAATTGCCCGCGTTTTCGATGATGTCGGCGATGCCTATTCCGGCTCCTGCCGGATGTGAATTCAAGCCCAAGAGGGCTTGAGACATTCCCGCTCGTGACCGGGGCCTTTTAGTGAAGCAATTCATGGACGCTGTGGTCTGTGCCAGGGGCGGCAGCAAAGCGCTCAACGTGCCGACGAATTCTTTGTAACCGCTGCATTGCAACACCAACCGTACCGGAGCGTACTCTTTTTCGGCTTTCAGGCCTTTCGCTTCTCTAGAAAACCTGTCACATGCATTGTCAGAGTGAAATTCAGGCGCGGATCCGAACATCCACGGCGAAAAGTGAAACGCCGGAGTGTGCTGGCCGCCTGCAAGGGAGGGAGAGTCACTAATGCCCCCGTATCGTTCCAGAACATCCACCCACGGTCGCAACATGGCCGGAGCGCGCGGCCTTTGGCGCGCCACCGGGATGAAAGACAATGATTTCGGCAAGCCGATCATTGCGATTGCCAACTCCTTCACGCAATTTGTGCCCGGCCACGTGCACCTGAAGGACCTGGGCCAGCTGGTCGCCAGGGAAGTGGAAAAGGCAGGCGGTGTTGCCAAGGAATTCAACACCATTGCCGTGGATGACGGCATCGCCATGGGCCACGACGGCATGCTTTATTCGCTGCCCTCGCGTGAAGTCATTTCCGACGCGGTCGAATACATGGTCAACGGCCACTGCGCCGACGCCCTTGTCTGCATTTCCAACTGCGACAAGATTACCCCGGGCATGCTGAATGCGGCCATGCGGCTGAACATTCCGGTCGTCTTCGTTTCAGGCGGCCCGATGGAAGCCGGCAAGGTGGTTCTGGAAAATGGCGTCGAGAAAGCAGTCGACCTTGTCGACGCAATGGTTGCCGCCGCGGACGACCGCATGTCCGACGCCGATGTTCTGAACCTGGAGCAGAATGCCTGCCCGACCTGCGGATCCTGTTCCGGCATGTTCACAGCGAATTCCATGAATTGCCTGACCGAAGCCCTCGGCCTGGCCCTGCCGGGCAATGGTTCGACATTGGCAACCCATGCCGACCGCGAACGCCTGTTCGTGGAGGCCGGACACCTGATCGTCGATCTGGCAAAGCGTTACTATGAGCAGGACGACGAAAGCGTTCTTCCGCGCAGCATCGCCAGCTTCAAGGCATTTGAAAATGCCATGAGCCTCGACATTTCGATGGGCGGCTCCACCAACACGATCCTGCACCTTCTTGCCGCCTCTTATGAGGGCGAAGTCGGCTTTACCATGGACGATATCGACCGCCTCTCCAAGAAGGTGCCAGTCCTGTGCAAGGTCGCACCGGCGGTCGAGAACATCCATATGGAGGACGTTCACCGGGCCGGCGGCATCATGGGCATCCTGGGCGAACTGGACCGTGCAGGGCTTTTGAATTCGGAAGAGCCTACTGTCCATTCCCGGACCATGAAGGAAGCTCTTGCGCGCTGGGATGTGCGCCAGACCAATTCCGAAAGCGTGCACCAGTTCTTCAAGGCGGCTCCGGGTGGTGTGCCGTCCCAGGTTGCCTTCAGCCAGGAGCGCCGCTGGGACGAGCTGGATCTCGACCGTAAATCCGGCGTCATCCGCGAGGCGGACAATGCCTACAGCAAGGACGGCGGCCTTGCCGTGCTTTACGGCAACATCGCCACCGACGGCTGCGTGGTGAAAACTGCCGGCGTCGATGACAGCATTCTGAAGTTTTCCGGCCCGGCCCGGATCTTCGAAAGCCAGGACAGCGCGGTCTCCGCCATCCTGACGAACAAGGTCAAAGCTGGCGATGTGGTGCTGATCCGCTACGAAGGCCCGCGCGGCGGTCCGGGCATGCAGGAAATGCTTTATCCGACCAGCTACCTGAAATCCAAGGGACTGGGCAAGGAATGCGCGCTGATCACAGATGGGCGCTTTTCGGGCGGCACATCGGGTCTTTCCATCGGCCATGTTTCGCCGGAAGCGGCGGAAGGCGGGGCGATCGGCCTGGTCGAGGAAGGCGATACAATTGTCATCGACATTCCCAACCGCATTCTCAAAGCCGATATTTCCGATGAAGAGATGGCACAGCGCCGTGCTGCCATGGAGGCGAAAGGCGATCAGGCCTGGAAACCGGTGGAACAGCGCAAGCGCAAGGTTTCAAAGGCCCTTCGTGCATACGCCAAAATGGCCACCAGTGCCGCCAAGGGAGCTGTTCGCGAAGTCGATTGAGACGGCCGGCGGATCGAAGACGATTGACAAAGGCGGGCTTGCAGGCCCGCCTTTATTTTTGCTGTCGTCGCCTTGCCGGCAACGCGAATTCTCTTTCAAGCGTTGCGGTCAGCGGCCCCGGCCGGAGCCATTGAGAAATGAAAAGCCCTTGAATTTTGCGGCGCGGAGGCAGGCTTCCCGCGGATAGTAGCTTTGGCCCGTCAGGAATCGGACAACGGCGTCAGCATTGTGTGGCCGAGAAGTCCATCCGGATCGTGAATCTCCGGCACCTGGGTGCAGTCCGCCGGTTGGTCTTCGGTCTCTTCCTGATGTTCCATCAAGGTGGCGCAAATCGGGATTGCCGCCTGCCGGGTACCGCTGGCGGCCAAGGTCATGACATCCAGCAACGTGCCTTCGCCCTCGGTCAGGGCCGTGGCAAGATGTTTGGCAAACAGGGAGATTGTGCGGTCGGCCGAGTAATTGGCCATTTGTTCCGGACCAGACGATGTCACAAGGGCTTCGGGCCGGTTTTCCATGTCAACGGAATGTTCGTCGAGCAGATCCAGGTTGACCGCATAGGAATTATTGGTGTCCAGAATCAGGATGACTTCGCCGGCGCGGATCGCATGGATCATGGCGGCAAAGGCCGGAGCGGAGATCCAGGTACCTTCGCCGATAGCCTTTCCGGCGGTTTCGGGAGCTTTGTCCGACCAGAGTTCCAGGACGTATTCGAATACGTCTTTGGTGTCCGGCTGCTCAGCCCGGCCGAGAGGCAGATTGGCATAAATGATCAGCCGGTCGTGCGGGCCAAGCTTGTTGGCCAGCTCCGTTGCCTTGAGTTTCAGGGCCAAAGCGCTGGCGCCTTCATTCACAAGCACGTGCGTGTTTTCCGGGCCGGCTCCAATACGCGGCGCCAGGGCCGTGATCACTTCTTCAAGACTGTGTTTGCACACTTCGGGGGATTGTGGATTCCAGGGCGGACATGTGCTTATTCCGAGAATATGGTTTTGTGTTGCGGAATGATCCGCCGTCGGTTGTTCCTGGGAGGCGGCAGGAAATGCAAGCGATCCGATCACCGCTAAAACGCCCAAGGGCAAAAGACATAGCCGCCGTGCGCCAGTCCGTGGGGCGTTTGTGGACATGTTCTCTCCCTAGTGCCTGTTGGTGCAGGAAACGAAGATTATAGTCTCGCCCCGTGAAGGCTGACTAAAGACCACTGTGTAATTCCATAGAACTCGGTTGTGATCTGTTAATCAACCTAATTTTTTTAGCTTATGCTTCGTCAGAAGGATCCGTGCGGAAAACGTAAAAGTTTAGCGGGACTTGTTCGATAATCCGGAAAAAGCTTTATGTAGTCCTGTCAGGACAAAAGTTGTTTCAATTTTGCAATCACCTGGGAGGTGTCGTCGGTCATCGTTCCCGTATCGGCTTCTCCGACTGCCTTGACCATACCGATCATGTCAGGGATCGTATTCCGGCCGCCTAAATGGACTGTCCGGCGGATCAGCCGGCGGAGCATGTCATCCGGATTGCTGCTTTGATTGGCGAGCCATTTGGCGAACAGAAACAGTTCGTCCGCCTCTACCGCAGGCAGGTCAAACACCTTCTGCAATTGTTCCAGAATGCTGTCACGTTCGTTCGTTGAAATGCCGCCATCCGTCTCGGCGACAAGCACCAGCAAGGCAGCGGCTGTGATCCTTGGATCGTCGACCCCATCGATAGGGTGCTGATTGGCCCGGGTTTTGAATCCGAAACGCCGAGCGGCCGCCTTGACGTCCTGGGCTGCATCAAGAACGACACGTGTGCTGTCGGCTGCCTGGCGGATGCGATAAATCCAAAAAGCGGTGGCGGCGAGAAGACCGAGGGCAGCAAGCAGAATGTGCAAGGGGGAATTCCTCCAGAAAATTGTTTCGAATTTTGCGCCAGCTCGCAGAAAACCAAGTCAAACACAAGGCTCTCGATTGAGAACGGCCGCGATCATCACTCGCGGGAAGCCGCAATGAATTTCAAATAACCGTATGATAGTATTAAGATGCCTTGAGGTTGTCGAGACTTCTTATGGACACTTTTGGCTGCAGAGGTTCTCGCGGTGCTGTCCGCCTCCGTGGAGGTGGTGCTCTCATCTGATATCTTCTGATGGATGCAATCTGAAGTTCTCGCTCCGCGAGACTCGCGCCGCTCGAAATGTGAGCGGTCATGCTGTCCGAGGATGCCGCTCGCGGACGCGGGCTGATGTTGCGTCAGTCAGCCCGCGTTGACCGAAGTGCCTCTACAAGGCAGCGGTAACTTTCTGTTCCTTGGCCGCAACCAGGCGGCTGACGACGTTTTCGATGATCTTGTGACCTGCATCCTGATCCAGCGACATGATCGATTCAGGGTGGAACTGCACCGCGGCGATAGCTTCCTTTTCGTGTTCGATCGCCATCACCACGCCGTCCTCGGTTTCAGCTGTCACGCGGATATCCGCCGGCAGCGTGTCGCGCTTGGCAAACAGAGAATGATACCGGCCGACGACAACAGGCTGGGTCAGCCCTTCAAATAGAACTGAGTTGCCGGACAGACTGATGGGGGAGGGCTTGCCGTGCATGGGAACATCCAACTGGCCGAGTTCCGCGCCGAAATATTCAGACAACGCCTGCAGGCCGAGGCAAACCCCAAATATCGGCAGTGCGCGTGAATGGGCGCGGCCGATGGTTGCGGCGCAATCGAAATCCTTCGGATTGCCCGGTCCGGGTGAGAGCACCACGAGGTCGGGATTGACGTCGTGGAAAACATGATCTGCCACCGGCGTCCGGTAGGTAACGACTTCAGCTCCGGTTTGGCGGAAATAGTTGGCAAGCGTGTGCACGAAACTGTCTTCGTGATCCACGAGTAGGATTTTCAGCCCCTTGCCGGGCTTGGCCGCTTCGCGTTTTTCCGCCGCCTTGGTCGCAAGACCGGCTTCGCGCACGGCGGCGCGCATGGCTTCGGCCTTCAGCTCCGTTTCCGCTTCCTCGTCTTCCGGCACACTGTCGTAGAGCAACGTTGCACCGGCCCGGATCTGTGCCATGCCATCCTTGATGCGCACGGTCCGCAGCGTTAGTCCGGTGTTCATGTCGCCATTGAACAGCACTGCGCCAATGGCGCCGCCATACCAGGCGCGCGCAGATTTTTCATGATCCTCGATGAACTGCATCGCCCAACGTTTCGGCGCACCGGTCACGGTCACTGCCCAGGTGTGAGACAGGAACGCGTCGAGCGCGTCCAGGTCTTCCCGCAAAGTGCCCTCGATATGGTCCACCGTGTGGATCAGGCGGGAATACATCTCGATCTGGCGGCGACCGATCACCTTGACGGATCCGGGCACACATACCCGGCTTTTGTCGTTGCGGTCGACATCCGAGCACATGGTCAATTCCGCTTCATCCTTGGCGGAATTCAAAAGCTTGCGGATCTGTGCTTCGTCCTCGATGGCGTTTTTGCCTCGGCGGATGGTGCCGGAGATGGGGCAGGTTTCCACTCGGCGTCCACCGGTCACGCGCACATACATTTCCGGCGACGCGCCTACCAGATATTCGCTATTGCCGAGGTTGAAGAAAAAGGAATACGGCGAGGGGTTGATCTGCGCCAGGCGGCGCGAAACGGCGGAAGGTGGATTGGCGCAAGGCTCATAGAAGGTTTGGCCCGGCACTGTTTCAAAAAGGTCACCGCGGCGGAAATAGTCCTTGGCCTTTTCCACGAGCTTTGCATATTCCCCATGCTCGTGATCACCGCGCCCCGGATCGCGGTTGGCGGGTGTGTACTGGCGTATTTCCCCAGCACGCTCTAGCCCCTTCGTGCTTCTGCCGTTCACGACAAAATCGTATTCCAGTACATAGGCCCGCTTGCCGTGGTGATCGACGATGAGAATTTCGTCGGGCAGGAACAGCACCACGTCACGCTGATCGTCAGGGCGTTCCAGCCTCAGATCGATCGGTTCGAATTGGAAGGCGACGTCATAACCGAAAGCACCATAGAGACCGAGCTGATCGTCACCGCAGGCAAACAGGTCCTTCAATGCCCGAACGATGGAGAAAGTGGACGGTTGACGGGAGCGCTCTTCCTCGTTGAACAGGCGATCCGGCTTCTTGACGGTCAGTCTTATCCGCGTTTCGCCGGCTTCGAAGGTCTCGACATCCGGATGGGATTTCAGCGCTTCCGTAATTGCCGGCAGGATCACCTTGCCGCGATCGTTGAGCGTGCGGATTTCAACGCGCCTGTCGGCAGCCTCCATAACCAGCGGCGGATTGACCAAGGCCATGTCCCAGCGGGTATAGCGCCCCGGATATTCATAAGAAGATGACAGAACCGCGCCCAGTTCCGAGTCCAGCCGGTCGATCCAGTCGGACGTGCCGGTTTCATAGTCGGACGGGCGTGAGGTGCGCAGGATGGTGATCCCGCTTGTCGTTTCATATGTCTGGTCTGCCAGCACCGGCATGGTTCTTCCTGTCCCGTTCTGGTGGCCGTTTTGGCGGCCTGAATACACCAAGGCCGCCAGCGGTGTCCCGCGGCGGCCTTTGGTTTATTTTTGATCCGTTCAGAGCATGACTGATCGCTGGCCGCCTATATCGCGCCGCGCCACCACCATGCTGATTTCAGGATCATGTTCATGGCGAAAAGCCATAGCCGAAGCGCGCAGGGATGGCAACGGGTATTTGTCTCAATCGCGCCGTGGAGCGGTTGGAGACCGGCCGTTTGTGCACCTGGGCGAAGGCCGGTTTGCATGACGGCTGCCGAATTTGAGGCACAGGCAGAAGCGGCCTGCCGCATGCGAGCCCTTGGACCCCGACGTCTTGACCCATGGGCCTAGATGCTGTTTTTGCGGTGCTGCAACACTTCAAGACGCATATAAGCGCGCCTGAAAAATGGAACTGGTGAATAAACCAGCGGAAAAGCGACAGCGAGGGGCTGATGGAAAACTACGATCTTATCGTGATCGGCAGCGGGCCGGCAGGCCGGCGGGCTGCCATCCAGGCTGCGAAGTTCGGACGCACCGTTCTTGTGGTGGAGCGGGGCCGCCGGGTTGGAGGCGTGTCCGTACATACTGGCACCATTCCTTCAAAGACGCTGCGCGAAACGGTCCTGAACCTGACGGGCTGGCGCGAACGCGGCTTTTACGGCCGGTCCTACAGGGTGAAGAAAGATCTGACGGCGTCCGATCTCAGGGCGCGGCTGCATATTACTCTCGATCACGAAGTTGAAGTGCTTGAGCATCAGTTCGCCCGCAACAAGGTCACTACGACCTGGGGTGAAGCCCGGTTCGTGAATCCGCACACAATCGAAGTGGAGGGGGAGGCCGGAGAGGTCAACACCTTCAAATCGGACAAATTCGTCATCACCGTCGGCACCAAGCCCTTCCGCCCGGAGTACGTCCCGTTTGACGGAAAATATGTTCTCGACAGCGACGAGATCCTGGAACTCGATGAATTGCCACGATCCATCGCGGTGATCGGAGCCGGCGTTATCGGGGTGGAGTATGCTTCCATATTCTCGGCGCTCGACGTTCATGTCACCCTGGTCGAGCCGCGCGACACGATGCTCGATTTCTTGGACAAGGAACTGGTTGCCGACTTTACCCATCAATTGCGAGACCGTGGAATAGCGCTGCGCTTTGGTGCGACAGTGCAAAAAATCCAGAAGCATGGACCGGCCGACTGCGAAATCACGCTGGAAGGGGGGCGTTCCGTCCGGTCCAACGTGATCCTGTTCGCGGCAGGGCGCATGGGGGCGACGCCGTCGCTCAACCTTGAAAACTGCGGGCTTGAGGTCGATCACCGGGGCCGTTTGAAAGTAGACCCGATGACATTCCAAACCTCGGTTCCGCATATTTTTGCGGCCGGCGATGTCATCGGATTTCCGAGCCTTGCCTCGACGTCCATGGAACAGGGCCGCATTGCGGCCTGCCATGCGCTGGGTGAAAAGGCCTATGACCCGCCGGAGTTTTTTCCTTACGGCATTTATGCGGTGCCCGAGATTTCAACCGTCGGCATGACCGAGGAAGAAATCCGCGAGCGCGGCATTTCCTACGAATGCGGCGTCGCCCATTTTCGGGAAACGTCCCGCGGCCACATCATGGGCCTCGATACCGGTATGCTGAAACTGATCTTCTCGCTGAAGACCAGGCGGTTGCTTGGCTGCCACATTGTCGGCGAAGGGGCGACCGAACTGGTTCACATCGGCCAGGCGGTTCTCAATCTTCGCGGCACGCTTGAGTATTTTGTCGAGAATACATTCAACTATCCGACGCTCGCCGAAGCTTATAAGATCGCCGCGCTGGATGCATGGAACCGGATGCCTCCGTTGGCGCGGTAGCGCTTGGCGTGCCGAACGGTTTAGCGATACCAGCAGAAGGTTGCCAATGGCCCGGACACTGCTTCTGAAAAATGCCGATATGCTGGTCACCATGGATGGCGCCCGCCGTGAAATCCGGGGCGGCGGGCTGTTTGCGCAAGATGGTATCCTGAAGGCGGTTGGTCCGAGCGAGGACCTTCCGGAAACGGCGGATCAGGTGATAGACGCAACCGGCCAGATTGTGCTGCCCGGGTTCGTCAACACCCATCACCATCTCAACCAGACCCTGACCCGAAATCTTCCGGCGGCACAGAACAACAATCTCTTTCCCTGGCTTCAGGCGCATTATCGGATCTGGGCAAAGGTCAATCCGGAAGCCTCCAGGGTCAGCACGCTGGTGGGACTTGCGGAACTGGCATTGTCGGGCTGCACCACGGTCTTCGATCACAGCTACCTTTTTCAAAGCGGAAACAAGGTCGACTATCAGATCGAGGCCGCGAAGGACCTGGGTGTGCGCTTTCACGCCAGCCGGGGTTCCATGTCGCTTGGAGAAAGCAAGGGTGGGCTGCCGCCGGACGATTGTGTCGAGGAGGACGAAGAGATTCTCAACGACACAATCCGGGTGATCGACCGTTATCACGATGCGTCTGAAGGTGCGATGACACGGATCGTGGTTGCTCCCTGTTCGCCCTTTTCCGTCTCCGAGGATCTCTTGCGCGAAAGCGCCCGTCTCGCCCGCGACAAGGGCGTGATGCTGCACACGCATCTCTGCGAGACCCTGGACGAGGAACGTTACACGCTGGAGCGCTTCGGCAAACGTCCCGTGGCCTGGATGGAAGGCCTGGACTGGACCGGTCCGGATGTCTGGTTTGCCCACGCCATTCATGTGGACGATGAGGAAATCCGTATTTTCGCCGGAACCGGCTGCGGGGCAGCGCATTGCCCATGTTCCAATATGCGTCTCGCGTCGGGCATTGCGCCGGTGAAGAAATACATTGCGGCCGGCGTCAACGTTGGCATCGGTGTCGACGGTTCCGCCTCAAATGACGGCTCCAACATGCTGGCGGAAGTCCGTCAGGCCATGCTGCTCGCCCGTCTTCAACTTGGTCTCCAACCACCGGAAGGTCCACGCAAACATGCCTTGCTGCCGCCCTCACATCCGTTGCGGGCAGGGGAGTGGATGACGGCCCGCGAGGCCTTGGAACTCGCCACCATCGGCGGCGCTGCCGTACTCGGCCGCAACGACATCGGCTCTCTTGAGCCAGGGAAATGCGCCGACTTTTTCACGATGGACCTGAACACCATTCAATTTGCCGGCGCGTTGCACGACCCTGTCGCGGCTGTAGTGTTCTGCGCACCTCAGAGAGTCAGGACTGCTGTGGTGCATGGCAAGGTGATCGTCGAGGATGGAGAAATTGCCACGATGAACATGGCACCTGTCATCCGCGAGCATAATCGACTTAGCCTGGAACTGGCGGCCGGAGTGTGAGCCGGCAGAGATCGGTGACCGTAGCTCAGGCGGCGAGGTTATCCTTCAAATCCTCATTGCCGATATCCGAGAACTTCTTTCCTTTGACTTCAAGCAGCTCTATCTCGAATCTCAGCGTCGCATTGGGCGGGATAATGCCGCCTGCGCCCCTAGCACCATAGGCCATGCTTGGGGGGATGATCAGTTCGCGCTTGCCGCCGACCTGCATACCTTCTACGCCCTTTTCCCACCCCGAAATTACCCGGCGTTCGCCGAGCGTGAAGGAAAAGGGTGTGCCGCGGTCGACACTGGAATCGAATTTGGTGCCGTCCATCAGCCAGCCGGTATAGTGCACCACGACCGTTTCGCCGACATTCGCTTCTTCACCGGTTCCCTTCTCAATATCGCGAATCTGAAGTTCTTCCTGTGCAACTGCGGGAATTATCAGAGCGGCTGAAATCAATATGCCGACGAGCCATCTTACCATTTTGCTTGTTCCGTTCGTTTGAGAATTGCAGGCTGGTGATAAGGTCGGTCATGGGCGCTCTGTTTGCAACTCGATGCTGCTGAATGGAACGATTGCAGGGGAAGGGAATGAGCATGCACTTAAGGTCTCTTGCATGTTGGACCGCGTTTTCGATCATGGGTTTGACGTCTGTCCTTGTTGTCAGCCCCGCCCTGGCGCAGTCTCCACGACTGTCCGTGCCGATCGCCTGCGATCTCGGTGTCGATTGTTTTGTGCAAAACTTCGTCGATATCGACCCCGGCGGGAGTGTGCGAACGGCGGATTGCGGGCATGCCAGTTATGATGGTCACAAAGGCACGGACTTCAGACTGCTGAATGTCAATGCGTCGGCTGACGTGCTCGCATCTGCTCCGGGCACAGTAAAGGCCGTGCGCGATACGATGCCGGATCGACTGGTGATCTCCAAAGAAGACAAGGCGTTGGTGGACGGCAAGGAGTGTGGCAACGGAATTGTAGTTGCTCACATGGATGGCTGGGAAACCCAGTATTGCCACATCAGGCAGGGCTCGGTCGCCGTCACTGTCGGGGACAAAGTTGCGCGCGGCCAGAAACTGGGTGAAGTCGGCTATTCGGGTTTTGCAGCCTTTCCTCATGTCCACCTGTCTCTTCGCCGGGAAGGCCAAGTGGTAGATCCATTTTTGGGAACGGTTGAGCGTACCCAAAACCGGCTGAAACTCTGCTCCGATCAGCACGCGGGGCTTCTTCCGGTGGAGGGCGTTTGGCAGCAGAGTGGTCCGGATATGCTGGAGGATGCGGTAGGCACGTTCATTCAGGTGGGGTTTGCGGAAAAAACGGTCAGCATACTGGACTTGGAGCTTGGGCAGGTTGCCGCCCCAAAACCGAAATCGGCAGCGTTGGTCTTTTATGCCCGGCTGATCAACCTGAGAAAGGGGGACAGGATCGCATTGCGGCTGACGGGTCCAGGCGATCTGCTGGTCGAGACGGAAGGCAAGCCTTTGGGCCGGAACAAGGCCCAGTGGGTCGCATTTGTCGGGCGAAAGTTGCGCGCAAAGGCGTGGCCGGTCGGGTCCTACTCCGGTGAGGCCAGCCTGATACGCGACGGAAAAATCATCCGGAAGGATGAAGCGACGTTACAGCTGAGCAAATAAGTGGGACCGGACCCTACGGGGCCTTCTTTTCATTTCCAGAGCGAATGAGTTTTTCCAGCAAGCCGGATAGCTGCTGCTGCTCGTCTTCCGTCAGGCCGTCGACCGCTTCATGCTGGGTTTCGACATAGTCCGGAATTTTGTCCTTGATCAGTTTCAGGCCTTTGTCCGTCAGGCAGACGGAAAGCGCTCGCCGGTCCTCCGGGTGCGGGCAGCGTTCGACAAGCCCCGCTTTTTCCAGCTTGTCGACCCGTGCGGTCATGCCTCCCGAACTCATCATGGTTGAGCGGTAAAGCTCCGTTGGTGTGAGTTTGTAAGGTGGACCTGACCGCACCAGTGTTGCCAACACGTCAAACTCGCCACTCTTCAGTCCGATTTCCGCATATGCCGGGACCAGATAGTCGCGGCTGACAAGTTGAGACGCTTCATTCAACCTGCCGAGCAGCACCATCGGGGACAGCCGATCGGCAACCTCCGGCATTTCCTTTTGCCACTGCCTGCGGGCCCGTTCGGCGCGGTCGGAAATCAAATCGTCCGGATCGCCAAACAGATGGGGCCCGGTATTTGAAAGGCGGCCGGTCTTGGTGGTCATCACCTGTGTTCCTCACTGGCTTGCATGCCCTGCACCTGTCACGACAGGAGAAAAAAGCGGAAGTCCCGGAAAAGTTTGTCCTTTTGGGGATGCTTCAGCACTGGAATCCTTGTTCGTTTCCGGCGAAATGTCAACTGATGTCGAGAATCTCGAAGAAAAGTATCTTGAAATCAAGATAAATGTTGTTATCTGTCATTCCGTTGCGGCACGGCAATCTGCCGCTCGAAAGAAAGGGAATGTCGATGGCAAGTGTGATCAGAACCGAACCGGCCCCGGACACTGCAACGGAGCACCAGGTCTCGCTTTCCGTTTCCAAACGCGGTGGCATCGGCGTGCCCGAACAGCCCATTGTTCTGTTGATGATTGTCGGCGGGTTTCTGGCAGTATCGACCGTCATTGCCAAAGCAGCGCCGGTATTCGGCTGGCATCCGCTGGCATTGCTGCAATGGTCGATCCTCGGAGGGGCGACAGCGCTGTTTGTTCTCACCCGATTGTTTGCTGCACGTAATACGCGCTCCGAACCTGCATCGCCAAAGCGACCGTCCCGCCGCCTTGTGACTTATCTGGCCTTCAGCGGACTGTTGTTTATCACTCCCAATATGATCGCCGTTGTGGCGGCGCCCAAAGTGGGAGCGGGGTTTGTGTCGCTGTGCTTTGCCTTCCCTCTGGTTCTGACCTATGCCTTTGCCGTGCTGTTGCGGCTGGAAAGGTTTCAAGCGCTGCGTGGCGCGGGGGTCTTGTTCGGCCTCGCAGGCGGCCTATTGCTGGCGGTCTCAGGCAAGGATCTTTCGGTTGAGGCATCCTGGTGGTCGCTTTTTGCCCTGTGTATTCCGGTCTTCCTGGCAACGGGCAATATCTACAGAACCTTGAAATGGCCGGAGGGAGCGAAGCCGGTTGATCTCGCCCTTGGCATGATGCTGGCGGGCTTTCTGGCGCTGGCTGTTTTCACTGCTTCCTTCGGTGTTCCGGTCTCTCCCGCTAATTGGAGCCTGGAGGCTACGGGACTGCTTGCTGCCCAGACTGCGATTTTCGCCACCCAATACGGCCTGTATTTCCGGCTGCAACAAACGGCAGGCCCTGTCTATCTCAGTCAGATCGGTTCGGTCGCCGCGGTGGTGGGGTTGGGGCTTGGTTACCTGATCTTCGGCGAAATACCGAATGCAGCAAAACTCGCCGCCGTGGCCGCCGTCGGCGCCGGGATTGTGCTGGTGACACTCGGGCGGTCCAGAAGCTGATGTTGTGGTTGGTATCAGCCGTTGAGGACACGGTTGACCGGGAAAGATGAAGGGGGGAGAGAAGCTCCCCTTCAGCAATGATCTGAGGTGCGGATACTTCGCGCCGTCAGCTCCAGAGCCAAGCTGCGCCGCGCACACCCGAACTGTCGCCGTGGGCCGCCTTGCGGATGGGTGTCTCGAACGTGTCCGAAAAGATGTAAGGCGCCATCAATGGCGGCAGGTCCGCATAAAGTTCGTCAATGTTCGACATGCCGCCCCCCAAAACGAAGACATCCGGATCAAGCAGGTTCGCGGACATGGCGAGTGCGCGCGCCAGACGGCTGGCGTAGTCTTCATAGACAACATTGGCGATCGTATCTCCGGACCGCTTCAGCGCCATGATCTCCCGCCCGGTCAGGAGCTTCCCGGTCTTCTCCTTGTAGTCGAGCTGAAATCCTGTGCCCGAGCACCAGCGGTCTATGACCCCCTTGTGTCCGATCCAGCTGTCCGGACCTGGAAATTCCTCCGGCTTCTGCCATGGGACGGAGATTGCCCCCCATTCACCGCCTATCCCGTTGGCCCCCAGATGGGCTTTGCCGTCAATTGCAATTCCGGAACCGCATCCGGTGCCGATGATAATGGCATGGACGACGTGCTCTCCAGCGCCGGCTCCGTCCGTTGCCTCGGAAACGGCGAGGCAGTTCGCATCATTCTGGATCTTCACCGGGCGCCCAAGATGGGCCTCAAGGTCCTTGTCCAGTGGCTTGCCGTTCATCCACGTGGAATTTGCATTTTTGACAAGGCCGGTTTTCGGGGACAGGGAACCTGGAATGCCAAGTCCCAGCGTGCCGCTTTGGCCGGTTGTCTCTTCGGCGGCGTTCACCAGATGCTTCACTGCATCGAGACAGCCCTGGTAATCGTTTTTGGGCGTATCGACCCGCTTCCTGAAAAGTTCGTCGCCCATATCGGATAGCGCGATAATTTCGATTTTGGTACCGCCCCAGTCAATTCCAAGCCGCATTTCAATCCACCCGTTTCGGCAATTCGAAGGCGGCTGCCTGGCCGTCTTTCAATTCGTCTGTTTGTTTGCCGTAGCTTTTGAATCTATTCAAAATGTCCGCCATTTCCGCCGCGTCCAGTATGACGGGCTCTCCAAGTGCAAGCGACGAAAGATACTGATCCGCGAGATCTTCGACACCTTCGGCGACCGACAGGGCCTTTCTAAGCGAGGGACCGCCGGCAATCTGGCCGTGGTTGGCCAGCAGGCAGGCGTTTCGCTCGCCAAGTGCCGCGATCATGGCTTCCGAGAGCGCGCGCGTGCCGAAACTGGCATAAGAGGCACATTCGATCCGGTCACCTCCAGCAAGGGCCACCATGTAATGAAAGGCGGGAATCCCCTTGCGATGACAGGACAGCGCGGTTGCCCGCGGGCTGTGACAATGGACCACCGCACCACATTCGGGCTTGGCCAGATAAAAATCCAGGTGCATCCGCCATTCGGAAGACGGCAGAATATCACCGCGGTACCGGCCTTCGAAATCCAGCGAGACAATCTTGTCTTCACTCAGATTTTCATAAGGGATTCCAGAGGGCGTCACCAAAAAACCGGAATTCGTGCGTGCACTGACATTGCCCGATGTGCCTTTTGTCAGGCCAAGGCGGGGCAGGGCGCGGGCGGTTTCGATTATCTCTTGGCGCAGTTCTGCACCGTCGCCTGGAAAGGAAGGCAGCTTGATCCCGTCAGTTCGCTTTGGCCGGATAGAACGCGGTTCCGGAAATGGGAATGGAAGTCGTGACCTGAGTCCGGTGCATAAATGACAGGCTTCCGGTTGCTTTTTCAAGGCTTTGGTTTGATAAATCCCGGGCTCTATACCGGCCAGTCGGTGGGCGAGGCGGACAAGGTTGCATGGCAGGGGTCGCAGACAAAGTAAGACAGCTTCTGACAAGGCCTGCATATTCCGGCAACGACCGGGATGGCGATCCGCCCCAGAGCCGTCAGGTTAGGTCTCAGGCGCCGGGTCCGCACTGGGCCGAGCAGGATCCCGATCTGTTCGATCTCCCACAAAGGCATGCGTCGCAGAAGGCGCGGCCCCGGGATAAAAAGCAGCCATTCGTGACGCCTTACTATATCTGGGGTACGTTGGCGGTCGTCATGGCGGGCATTGCGTCCGGCGCCCTTTACTGGCATGTCCGGGTGACGGAAGCCGATGAACCGGTGCCCGACTCTGTTGCTTACACCGATCCACTGTTGCCGCTGGAAAAGAGCGCACGGACGGCATTGCTCAATCCAGCCCCTGAACTATCCGCAGAACTCAAGCGCAGCTTCATGGGCAAACCTGATGCGCTCTGCAAGGAACTGCAATCACTTGGTCTTGAAAACGGTGGCTGGCGGCGTGCGCCGTTTCAGCGTGGTCGCTGGCAATGCGCATCCGATCTCGTGCCGCTGACAACACCCAGCGTCGATTACGGCGGATCGACCTTGTTCTTCCTGCTGCGGGGGCCGTCGCAGGACAAGGTCGATTATTTGCGCCTGAAGCTGGTGGTCGAAGACCCGAGGCAAAAGCAAATCGGGCTGGACGGCGTCTGGCTGGTGATTGATGTGCTGGCGGGCCGCTATGGTTGGACGGTTCCGGACGCTTTCCGAGACGCCATTGCCGACTTTGACGAGCTGGAGACGATGCAGAGCGGTGTTCGGCTTTCAGTAGCCCCGGAGGACCCGGACCTGACAGGCGACCCGATGGCCGACCAGCGGCTGAACATCATTATGAATTTCGGCGAACCCGATTTGATCCGCCCCGCCGACCAGTTTGAAAAAGCGCCACCTCTCGGAAGTGGCCGGAAGGTCAAGAGCCCGGCCGCTCAGGCAGAGGAATGAACTCTTCCGAATCCCCGGGCACGGTGTCGAAGCGGCCCTGACGCCAGTCCTCCTTCGCCTGGTCTATCCTTTCCTTGGAAGATGATACGAAGTTCCACCAGATGTAGCGGCGGCCCTCCAATGGTTCTCCGCCAAGAAGGACAAATCGGGCGGATGAAGGAGTGTTGTTCTCTATCACCAGATGGTCGCCCGGCTTGAAGACCAGGAGTTGGGCTGGATCGAAGGATTGCCCGGCGACGGTGATCCGGCCGGAAATTGTATATAGGCCGCGTTCCTCCCAGCCGGCATCGAGCGGGATCCTGGCGCCTGGTTCCAGAGAGATGTCGGCATAGAACATTTCGGACGCAGTTCTGACAGGCGCCTTGTAGCCATAGAGCTCGCCGGCAATCAGTTTCACTCTGGCGCCCTTGTCAGCAAATTCCGGTTGGTCTCCGGCTCCATAGTGCTGGAAGCTAGGCGCGCTGTCTTCAAGGTGTTTCGGCAGGGCTACCCAGCTTTGCAAACCGAACAGCGGCCGGGGGTGCCGCCGTAGTTCCGGGCGCTCTCGCTCAGAATGGACAATACCCTTGCCGGCGCTCATCCAGTTCAGGGCGCCGGGCGAAATGGCGATCTCGGTCCCAAGGCTGTCACGGTGATAGAGTTCGCCTTCAAAGAGGTAGGTCACTGTGGCGAGGCCGATATGCGGGTGCGGACGCACATCAATGCCGCCGCCGACGAGAAGTTCTGCCGGACCTATCTGGTCGAAAAAGATGAAGGGCCCAATCATTCGGCGCCTTGCTGAAGGCAGGGCCCGGCGGACAGAAAATCCGCCGATGTCCGAGGTGCGGGGAACGATGATCGTGTCGATCGGATCGCAACTCGCTGCGTCACCGGCCACGGGATCTGAACGGTTCAGCCAGCTCATCAGCTTCTCCTTCGTCGAAAGCGTCGCGTCCGAGGTTAAGCCGTGAAGGAAAGATGTCCATCGAAATGTCTGTCGCAGCTTTCCCGTGCGGTGCGGCACTCCGCTCTTGCCGGCGGGGCACCTTGACAGGATGCCGTTGCTGACTGCAAAAACACCTTTCACCCGGGGTGTCCCTACAAGGGACTGAGATACTGCTGGCGCGTTTTACAAAAGGCGCAGTGCAGGGACCCGAAGAACCTGATCCAGGTCATGCTGGCGAAGGGATGGTGGTCTTTCTCTGGGAAAACAAGCAGCCGCCTGCCACCTGCCCAGACTTCCACCCTTCCGGCGTGACTGGTCCAAACGCAAGGTCGAACCTGCCTTGCGGGAGAGATTGCCTGCGATGGAGTGCCGCCGCCTCTACAATGTCCGTCCAGATGCCGAATACCCAGGGACGCGGTCATGAGCGTGTCGATCCGGGGAGCGGGTGTTGCCGGTCTGACGCTTGCCCACGAGCTGAGTGCGCGTGGTATCGAGGTCACCGTGTTCGAACGGGAAAAGGACCTCTGTGGCAGTGCGTCCTGGCTGGCCGGTGGCATGCTTGCGCCCTGGTGCGAGCGTGAAAACGCGGACGAGGCAGTGCTTCTGTTCGGCAGACGGTGTTTGAGCTGGTGGGCGAAGGCTTTGCCCGGACTGGTCACGCAGATGGGCACTCTGGTCGTCGCGCCGCCACGGGATACAGCCGAACTCAAAAGGTTTGCCGGTAGAACCAGCGGTTACGACTGGATGGACGGGAAACAGATATCTCAGCTTGAACCGGATCTTCACGGCCGGTTTTCCAAGGGACTGTTTTTTGCCGAAGAGGCCCATCTTGATCCGCGCTGCGCGCTGACTGGGCTGAAAGACAAACTCACCAAAATGGGCGTCCGGTTTCAGTTCGGGGACAGCGTTTCGGATACTGGCCAGGACTTTATTGCCGATTGCACCGGCATGGCGTCCAAAGACGGAGATCTGCGCGGTGTGCGTGGGGAAATGCTGATCCTTCACGCGCCCGACGTGAGCCTGTCGCGGCCTGTGCGGATGCTGCATCCGCGTATTCCGGTCTATGTGGTTCCGCGGGACAATCATCATTTCATGGTCGGTGCGACCATGATCGAGAGCCAGGACGACGGGCCGGTGAGCGTACGCTCCACCATGGAATTGCTCAACGCCGCTTACAGCCTGCATCCGGGTTTTGCGGAAGCCAAGATTGTCGAGACAGGAACAGGCGTCCGTCCGGCCTATGCCGACAATCTGCCTCGCGTCGTCCGGAAGGGCCACACAGTGTCCCTCAACGGGTTTTATCGGCACGGCTTTCTGCTCGCGCCGCACTTTGCCGAAGAAGCGGCTGAAACAATCGTCAGCGCCATTCAGGAGATCCCCCATGAAGCTGATCATTAATGGCGAAGCGCAACAGGTAACCAGCACAACGCTGGCTGCCTTGCTCGATGAACTTGGTTTCGATCATGACTTTCTGGCCACCGCCCGCAACAGCGAACTGGTTGCAGCGGAAGAGCGGTCTGACTGTTGGCTGGAAGACGGTGATCGGGTCGAGATCTTGTCTCCGATGCAGGGAGGGTGACCGGTATGCTTGAATTCTATGACCAAAGGATTTCCTCCCGTTTCCTGCTTGGTACAGCGCAATACCCATCGCCCAAGGTTCTTGCCGAGGCGGTGACGGCGTCAGGTGCCGAAATTCTCACGGTCTCGCTTCGCCGCGAAATGGCTGGAAATAGCTCGGGCGGCAAATTCTGGGAGTTGATCCGGGACTTGAACGTGCGCGTTCTGCCCAACACGGCGGGATGTCACTCTGTCAAGGAGGCCGTCACCACCGCGAAGATGGCGCGGGATCTGTTTGGTACGGACTGGATCAAACTGGAAGTGATCGGCCACCATGACAGCCTGCAGCCCGATGTGTTTGCGCTGGTTGAGGCCGCGCGCATCCTGTGCGGCGAAGGCTTCAAGGTGTTCCCCTATACGACTGAGGATATTGTCGTGGGCGACAAGCTGCTGGAAGCGGGCTGTGAAGTGCTGATGCCCTGGTGCGCGCCCATTGGTTCGGCCAGAGGACCAGTGAACCCGGACGCGTTGCGGGCTTATCGTGCCCATTTTCCGGATATTCCGCTCGTGGTGGACGCGGGCCTCGGCCGGCCGTCGCATGCCGCCCAGGTTCTGGAACTCGGCTTTGACGCCGTGCTGTTGAACACGGCTGTCGCCAGGTCTGGAAGCCCCGTTGCGATGGCTGAAGCCTTTTCAAAGGCTATCGAAGCCGGTCGCCTCGCATTTGAAGCGCAGCCCCTGGAGCCCCGCGATATGGCCGTTCCCTCCACCCCTGTACTAGGCATGGCGGTATTTGAATGAAGCTCGATCCCTTTTACCTGATCGTCGACAGTTCCGAATGGATCGAACGGCTGGTTCCGCTTGGCGCGAAGCTGGTGCAGTTGCGCATCAAGGACGCGGGGACGAGGTTCTGCGCAAGGAAATTGCAGTGTCCAAGAGGGTCTGCGAGCAGCACGGCTGCCAGTTGATCATCAACGACTATTGGCAACTGGCCATCGACGAAGGCTGCGATTTCGTCCACCTGGGCCAGGAGGATCTGGCGGATGCCGATACCGACGCCATCCGAAAGGCAGGACTGCGGCTCGGGGTGTCGACCCATGATGGTGAGGAGCTTGATACGGCGCTTGCCGTCAATCCGGATTATGTGGCGCTGGGCCCGGTCTATCCAACCATCCTGAAGAAGATGAAATGGGCGCCCCAGGGCGTTGAGAAAATCGGCAGGTGGAAGGCTGAGGTCGGCAAGCTGCCGCTGGTTGCCATTGGTGGTCTCAATCCGGAGCGCCTGCCGGGTGTCTTTGAAAACGGCGCCGACAGCGCCGCCGTCGTCACCGACATCACCCTCAACGCGGATCCGGAAGCGCGCACGCGCGAGTGGATCGCGGCGACGGAAAGATGGCGATAAGCTCGCTCGGTCTTAGTCGTCCTTCAAGCGCGGCGTTCGGCGGCGTCTCTTCGTTTCGGAACAGCAGACAGAAATCGTCTCACCCGAATATCGCTTTATCGCGCGCGACCTGATCGCGCAGGAATTCCTGAACAGCAGCGACATGGCGCAAGGGGCGGGAGCTTTCGTGGGTCACCATCCAATAGGCACGCTCCAGTTTGATCTCTGGAAGGACAGACGTCAGGCACTTATCATCGCGTGCGATGAAATCGTGCAGGATGCCGATGCCGGCACCGCTTCTGACAGCTTCCGTCTGGCCGAGCGCGGAAGCGATCTCGAACCTGGCGGTCCAGTCCTTGGCTATTTCCGTGCCGTAATTGAGGGACGGGGAGTAGAGCAGGTCCTCGACATATCCGATCAGATCATGCGCGCTTAAATCGGCTGGAGAGGCCGGCGTACCACGCGCTTTCAGATAGCTCTTCGAGGCGTACAGGCCGAGCCGGTAGTCGACCAGCTTGCCGGCAACGAGGCGGCCAGTTTCCGGTCGGTCGATGGTCACCGCAATGTCAGCCTCGCGCCGGGAGAGGGAAAAAGACCGCGGCACCGGCACAAGCTGCACCGTCAGGCCGGGGTGTTTTTCCGTCAGCTTGCCGAGCCGGGGGGCGAGATAGGCGACCCCGAATCCGTCCGGCGCGCCGATGCGCACGGTGCCCGTGATGTCAGGCGTGTCTCCACCAAGATCGGCTTCCGCCGCCACGGCCTCGGCCTCGATCCGTTCGGCCCGCTCGAAAAAGCGGCTACCGGCCTCGGTCAGAAGGCAGCCGGAGGTGGACCGGTCGAACAGCCTCGTGCCGACACTGTCTTCAAGCGCGGTCAGACGACGGGCGACGGTGGCGTGGTTGAGGCCCAGCCGCCGTGCCGCCGCCAGGATCTGGCCTGTTCTGGCGATCGACAGGAATATCCGGATGTCATCCCAATTCATGGTGCTGCATTCCCAAACCTTCCCTTGTCATCCCCGCGAAGGCGGCGACCCAGTATCCCGAAACATCAGTGCTTTCGTCACAGACCGCGGCGTACTGGGTCCCGGCTCTTCGCTTCGCTGCGGCCGGGATGACAAGGAGTGGCCTTTGGATTTATCGTCGCGGCAGCGAGGCGAAAGAGTCCCGCGACCTTGTCATAACTATAAAAAATGCACAATAGATCCGGAAAATAGGATCTTGTTTATTGCAAAAAATAAAGTCAGAAAAGACAGCAGATCCGGTGGGTACCTTTGCGCCGGCGCGTCAGACATTTGGGAGAAACGCGACATGGAAAAGATCGGTCATTTCATTGGCGGCAAACGTGTCGAAGGCACGTCCGGCCGTTATGCGGATGTGTTCAATCCGGCCACCGGCGAAGTGCAGGCGCAGGTCGCGCTGGCAAGCCAGGCAGAAATGGACGCGGCCATTTCCAATGCCGCTGCCGCTCAGCTGGGCTGGGCCGCCACCAACCCGCAGCGCCGCGCCCGTGTGATGATGAAATTCGTCGACCTGCTCAACCGCGACATGGACAAGCTGGCTGAAGCGCTGTCGCGCGAGCACGGCAAAACCTTTCCCGACGCCAAGGGCGACGTCATTCGCGGCCTGGAAGTGGCCGAATTCTGCATCGGCGCCCCGCATTTGCTCAAAGGCGAGTTCACCGAAGGTGCAGGCCCCGGCATCGACATGTATTCCATGCGCCAGCCGCTGGGTGTCGTTGCCGGCATTACGCCGTTCAACTTCCCGGCCATGATCCCGATGTGGAAGTTCTGTCCGGCAATCGCCTGCGGCAACGCCTTCATCCTGAAGCCGTCCGAGCGCGATCCGTCCGTGCCGATCATGCTCGCTGAGCTGATGATCGAGGCCGGTCTGCCGGCAGGCGTTCTGAACGTCGTCAATGGCGACAAGAGCGCGGTCGATGCAATCCTGGACGATGAAACCATCCAGGCGGTCGGCTTTGTCGGCTCCACGCCCATCGCGCAGTATGTCTATGCCCGCGCAACCGCGTCCGGCAAGCGCGCCCAGTGCTTCGGCGGCGCCAAGAACCACATGATCATCATGCCGGATGCCGACATGGATCAAGCCGCCAACGCCCTGATCGGGGCCGGTTACGGCGCAGCCGGCGAGCGCTGCATGGCCGTTTCCGTCGCCGTTCCGGTCGGCGAGAGCACTGCCGATGCTCTGATCGAGAAGCTGGCGCCGAAAGTCGAGGCTTTGAAGATCGGTCCGTATACCGCCGGCGACGATGTCGATTTCGGTCCGCTGGTCACCAAGGAAGCGCTGACCCGCGTCAAAGGCCTGGTCGACCAGGGGGTCAAGGAAGGCGCCAAGTTGGTCGTCGACGGGCGGAACTTCTCCATGCAGGGCTATGAAAACGGCTTCTTCATGGGCGGCTGCCTGTTCGACAACGTCACGAAGGACATGGACATCTACAAGACCGAGATCTTCGGTCCGGTGCTCTCCGTTGTCCGCGCTCAGAACTACGAGGAAGCTCTCGACCTGCCGCTCAGCCACGAGTACGGCAACGGCACGGCGATCTTCACCCGTGACGGCGACACCGCCCGCGACTTCGCGTCCCGCATCAACATTGGCATGGTCGGCATCAACGTGCCTATCCCGGTGCCGCTCGCCTACCACACCTTCGGCGGCTGGAAAAAATCCGGTTTCGGCGATCTCAATCAGCACGGCCCGGACGGGTTCAGGTTCTACACCCGCACCAAAACCGTCACTTCCCGCTGGCCGTCCGGCCTGAAGGATGGGGCTGAGTTTGTCATCCCGACCATGAAGTAAGCCGCCACGGCCGAACCTGATCAGACAAACGCTCCCGGCTGCCAGTCCGGGGGCGTTTTTTTTGGTTGTAGCGGCTGATAGCCGGTTTGATGCTCATCGGGACGCTACGCCACGCCTCGGTTCGTGGCACTGCAAAATGGTCAAGCGGCCTTGGCTTCTCTCCGGACTGTGCGGTCCAGCTGATAGTGCGACATGGTCACAAGACCGTCGATCTCCGCCATGACAGCCGCAAAGCCCGGGTCTTTCATGACCATTTCCGCAGCTGCCTTTGCGGCGTTGAGATCCCGCCACATGACGACATCGGCAAACAGGTTGGCATCTTCGTGTGCTTCATAGGCCGACCAGGAAATGAAACCGTCATAGTGTTTCACCACGTCCTGAGCGGCCTGACGGGCAAGGCGTGCCTTGCTGGCGTCTTTGACTTTGAAAACAACGAGTTCAAGGCAAGGTTCAGTCATTCCGGTTCTCCATAAGCTGAACGGATTTCACCGGAATTCTTGTGCCACACGCCTCCTGACAGCATTCCGTCAGTACATTTCGGAACCGCTCAATTGGCCTGACGAAATTTGAAAATCCGCGCATATGGCGTTCCAGGGTGGGAGCCTGTACCAATGTTCACCGGAATACCGTGGCAATCTGCCTCTTGAAATATGGACGCGGGAGAGACAGTAACGCCCCAATGAAAAAAACGGACGGGAAAAGACGCGCATTGGACAGGGAGACGGGGCTCTCCACCAATGGGTTTTGCGAAATCGGGTTGCCGAGTGCGCCCGAAAGCAAATCGCTGCGTCGTGCGGGCATGCTTCAGGCCGCATCTGATCTGCTTTGGATTGTGCAAGCCGGACTAATCGCTCTGGCGCTTGGCGCGGTGTTGCCCGCAGGCAATCTGGATGGGCGGCTCGTTCTGTCGCCGTGGCTTCCGTTTTTAGAGGCCGCCGGCATTATTCTGATTGCTGGCATTCGCATGCAGTTGCAGGTCCGGTCGCAAAGCCATGCACGCCAGGCCGCGCGTCAAATCCAGAGCCGATCGCGTGCGGAACTTCTGCAAG
The DNA here is from genome assembly GCA_050302295.1 of Roseibium sp. Taxonomy (GTDB): domain Bacteria; phylum Pseudomonadota; class Alphaproteobacteria; order Rhizobiales; family Stappiaceae; genus Roseibium. Next base: position 24,554 of record JBNLAU010000274.1, read on the forward strand.
CGGTGGTGCGACGCTCGCCGGCGGCGGACTTTCCCGCCTCCGGTGCCTTTGCCGCCCATGTCACCGAGCAGGTGGATATGCTCGGCCCATATTATCGGAATTTCATGCCGCAGATGATACGGCTGAAGTTGGTGCCTGCCGGCATTTTACTGGCAACCTTCTGTTTCAGCTGGCTAGGAGCCTTGATCCTGTTGATCTGCGGGCCCTTGATCCCGGTGTTCATGGCCTTGATTGGAACACGCGCGAAAGCCGCCAGTGCCAGTCAGCAGGAAGAGCTTACTCGGATGAGCGGTATGCTTCTCGACCGTATCAAAGGCCTGGAAACCTTGACCCTCTTCGGTGCCGTGCCGCGAACGAAAGAGGATATCCGCAGAGCGGGCGAAACATTTCGGCTGGGCACCATGCGGGTTTTGAAGATCGCCTTTTTGTCTTCCACCGTGCTGGAGCTGTTTTCCGCGCTCGGTATTGCCTTTAGTGCCGTCTATGTCGGATTTTCGCTGCTCGGAAAGTTTCACCTCGGCACTTGGGGCACCCCGCTCAGCTATTCGTCCGGTCTGTTCATACTGCTGCTGGCCCCGGAGTTCTTCGCGCCTCTCAGAAGTTTCGCAGCTGCCTATCATGACAGGGCAGGAGGACTGGCAGCCCTGGCAAAACTGAAGGACGTTCTGGCCCAAGCCGGCGGGAGCGAAGCTCCACATTGCGCGAACCGCTCGGCAGATGCGCCCGCCGAAACCTTTCTGTCTTCGCCCCCAGCAATTCGATTTGAAAATGCATCCTTGGTCTTGGGGGAACAACAGGTTTTCGAAGGCCTGAACCTACGGATTGGAGCTGGTGAAACGGTGCTGCTGAAAGGGAGCAGCGGAAGCGGCAAAACCAGTCTGCTGGATTGCATGCTCGGCTTTCACAGTCTGAGCGAAGGTGGAATTTGGATGGGGGACAAGGACCTGAACCATATTCTGCAGTCAGTTCGCCAGAACGTGATGTGGCTGGGCCAGACGCCGCGGTTGTTCCACGGAAGTTTGAAGGCCAATTTGCTGAAGGGCGTTCAAGACCCCGGATCTATCGGCGAGCAAGACTTCTGGGCGGCTCTGCGACTAGCCGGAGCTGACGAACTGGTGCGGCGACTGCCTCAGGGCCTGGCAACGCCGCTGGGAGAGGACGGTTTTGGACTGTCCGTCGGCGAAGTCCGCCGCCTTGCACTCGCTCGCGCCGCGATGCGCAAAGACGCGGTCATCCTCCTTGCTGACGAACCGACAGCCAGCCTTGACCGGGAAACGGCAGCCGATGTCATCAAGGGCCTGACGGCACTGGCCA
>JBNLAU010000275.1:0-15890 GCA_050302295.1 Roseibium sp.
GGGAGAAGACGATCCCAGACGTCATTTCATATTCAATCGGATCGATACCGCGCTCAAGGCAATCGATTTCAGGCAAGGAGATCCGGAGCGGTTTGCCGCTTCGCTGCAAAAGGCCGGAGCAATCGCCGCTGAAATTTATGCCGCGGATGATTTTTCTGAAAAACCGCGGATCACGGTAACCGGCCACACGCACATCGATGTGGCCTGGCTCTGGCGCATTCGCGAGACCCGGCAGAAAATGGCAAGGTCCATGGCAACGGCACTGGCATTGATGGACCAGTATCCGGACTACCGCTTCATGTACAATCAGGGCCTCCTCCTGGATTATCTCTCCGAGGATTATCCCGAACTGTTCGAGCGTCTTCAGGACAAGAAGAAGAACGGCCAGTTTGAGATCGAGGGCGCCCTGTGGCTGGAGCCCGATGCCAACATCACCAGCGGCGAGTCTTTCGTCCGCCATATCCTCCACGGGATTGCCTATCACGAGGAAACCTTCGGCGTCCGCCCACGCATCATGTGGCTTCCGGATACATTCGGCTACTCGGCCGCGCTGCCGCAACTGATGAAGCTTGCGGGGATCGATGTCTTCGTGACCCACAAGCTGAGCTGGAACGACACCAACCGGATGCCGTTTGAAACCTTCCACTGGCAGGGCATCGACGGCTCCAGGGTGGCCGCCTATTTCCTGACGACGCAGCCCTATACCTCCAACAGTATCGGCACTACCTACGGTCCGGACCTGAAGCCGACCCATGTGATGGGAGCCTGGCGGCGCCACAGCCAGCAGGACCTTAACAAGGAATTGTTCCTTGTTTACGGCCATGGCGACGGCGGCGGCGGACCGACGCGGGAAATGCTGGAAAACATCCGCCGGATGGAAAAGGGCATCCCCGGCTGCCCGGCGGTGGTGCACGAACCGATGCGTCCGTTCTTCGAGCGCCTGCTGGCACGCATGGCCGCTGATCCGGAAGCCTTTCCGACCTGGGCCGGAGAGCTTTACCTGGAATTTCACCGTGGCACGCTGACCTCCGTTGCCAAGAACAAGCGCAACAACCGTCTGGCCGAGCAGGCCTTGCGGGAACTGGAAGCGCTTGCCTGCCTGGCAACACACCGGCGCGGCACGCCCTATCCGGCAGACAGCCTCCACCGGCTCTGGCGGATCGTGATGCTGAACCAGTTCCACGACATTCTGCCGGGTTCCTCCATCGGAGGTGTCTTTGAGGACAGCGACCGGGATTACGAGACGTTTTTCGATGAGGCCGCCCGCTTGAGACGGGATCTTGCAGGCGAATTGACCGGAGCGGCAGGCCATCTGCTGCTCAATATCCTGGGCCGCCCGCGCAGCGGACTGGTGCGCATTCCGGCGCCCGAACCGCGGAACCTCGTTTTGCACGGCGCGACAACACCGACGCAGACAATTGTGCGGGCAGACGGCACCCTGGAACAGGCCGCCGTCGTCACCGCCTTTCCGGCCATGTCCGGAGAACCGGTCTCGCTGGAGCGCGCCACTGCGGCGGCAGGCGGCGGTCTGTCAGTCTCCACCGGCGGGCTTGAAAACGACCTCCTCGCTGTCACCTTCGACGACAAGGGCCGGATCGTCTCCGTTCTGGACAAGTGCACTGGCCGGGAAGCGATCGTTCCGGGCGAGACGGCAAACCGGCTGCAGGCATTCCGCGACATGCCGGCCCGCTTTGATGCCTGGGATATTGACGACAGCTTTGAGGATCAAAGCTGGGAGATCGACGACCTTGTTTCGGCGGAAATCGTCGAAACCGGCCCTTACCGGGCAGCGGTGCGCTTCGAGTGGCGCTATGAGAAATCCCGTATTGTGCAGGTTATCGCTCTGGAAGCCGGCAGTGCGCGGCTCGATATCGATTGTTTTGTCGATTGGCACGAACACCACACCCTGGTCAAAGCCGCCTTCCCGCTCAACGTTCTGGCCGGGGAAACGAGCGCGGAAATTCAGTTTGGCCACGTCAAACGTCCGACCCACCGCAACACCTCCTGGGACCAGGCCCGGTACGAGACCGCCATGCACCGCTGGGTCGACATGTCCGAGCCAGGCTTCGGTGTCGCCCTGCTCAATGACTGCAAATACGGCTATGACGCCAAGGACAACCTGCTGCGGCTGACATTGCTGCGCTCGCCGACGTATCCCTGGCCGGAGGCGGACCAGGGCGAACACCGGTTCCGCTACGCCCTTTTTGTCCATCACGGCACGGACGCGGTGCCCGACGAGGCGGAGGACTTCAATCTGCCGCTACAGCTGATCGAAGCGGCGGGCGACGGCCAGGAAACGGCGCTCAATGCCGGCTCTCTGCTGTCCGTTGACGGTGATGGCGTGACCGTGGAAGCCCTCAAGAAGGCCGAGGCGGACGATGATCTTGTCATACGCCTCTGGGAAACGCGCGGGCGCCAATGCACTGCAACGCTTCATCTGCCGGAAGGCTTCGGCAAAATGGCCGAGGTCGATCTTCTGGAGCGGGAGCCTGCCGCACTCGCCATCGAAAGCGGCTCCGTGAGCCTGACCTTCCAACCCTTCCAGATCCGCACGTTCAAACTTGGTGCCTGAAGCTTCATGTCCGAAACATCGAAAGAATACCATCACACGATCACCGAGTTTCCGGACGGCGAAAAATCCTTCGTCGAAATCCCTGTGGAGGCAGGGCCGGAAACCGAACGCATCGAAGTGTCCTATTTGTTTCCCGCAGGCAGCGGTGGCAGTGTGATCGACATCGGCCTGGCGCACAACGGCGTGATGCGCGGCTGGACCGGCGCCGAATACGGCCATGTGACCATCGCGCGCGACTGGGCAACCCCCGGCTACCATGCAGGTCCGGTTGAAGGGCGGTGGGATGTCGTTCTGGGCATCGTGAAAATTGGCCCGGACTGCCGCGTCGATGTCACGATCCGCATCGTTTCCAAAAAGCGCCAATGGCTGACGGGCGACATTCACAGCCATACGGAACATTCGTACGGCGGGGTTCCTGTTGCCGAGGCCGTGCACCGGGCACGGCTGTCGCGTCTCGATTTCGTTGCTCTGACGGATCACAACACGACGACGCAGAACCGGGTGCGCCTGGATGACCCCGGCATGCTGGTCATTCCCGGAATGGAACTGACCAGCTACTTCGGCCACACGAATTTTCTCGGCGTTGCCGACCCGGTCGAAGACTGGCGCTGCCGGACGCCCGCCGACGTTGCGGACAAAATGGCGGAGGCGCGCCTCAACGGCGCGACGATCGTGGTCAATCACCCGTTCCAGCGTTCGGCGGGCGGCCGCTGGCAAAGCGGTTATGAGCTTGCCTTTGATGCGGTTGAAATCTGGAACGGCCACTGGTCTGATCTGAACGCGGATGCCCTGGCTATGTGGCAGGAGCGGCTGTGCGCCGGAGAGATCCTCCCGGTCACCGGAGGCAGCGATTTCCACCTGAAGAACCGCCGCCGGCACGGACGCCCCTGCAACCGGGTTTATGCGGACGGCTACGGCATCACCGACATATTGGCCGCAGTTCGGGCTGGCCGGAATGTCGTGGCAAGCGCACCAGACACGGTCACGGCGGAACCGGTTAGCGGCGACGCGCCAATGTTCGGCGATCGTGTCCCCGCGGGCACCGGCTTCGCCGTTCGCTTCGACGGCCTGTCCGCAGGAGACGATATCCGGCTGGTGACCGACAAAGGCACGGTTGAAACGTGGTGCCCGGAGACGGGTTCGATGATCATCGAAAATCGGGTCGAAGGCCTTTTTGCCCGGTTCGAGATCTGGAACGGCGGTTCGCCGAAGCTGTTCACCAATCCATTCTATGGCCTATAGCCGCACGCGCATCAGCCAGGAAGCGCGGCGCCGTATTGCCGGCTTCGAGCCTATTTCATGCGGCAGCCTGTAACCGCCTCTTAAAGTTATGAAAAAATTTTCTTATTGCATTTGCCGATTATTTCAGCATTTGTAAGGGAAAACCTATGGGTACTCGCCCGATAATAAAATAATTTTCGCAGCTAAATAATATATAGAACGAAAATCAGTGAAATATTTTCACTGTCGGGCGAGCAGGAGGATTGCAGGTCATTGGCAGCGCAAGCAGCCGGTAACGCCTGCATTAAACGGAGGAGCATTCACCAATGTACAGAACTGGGCTAATTGCGGCCATCTCAGCGGTCATGATGGCGTCAACGTCGGCATTTGCGTTCCAGGAAGCGCCGATGCTGACAGAGCTTGTCGAAAAGGGCGAACTGCCCCCGGTCGATGAGCGGCTTCCTGAAAACCCGACAGTCGTCAATGCCGTTGAAGTCGGCCAGTACGGCGGCGTATGGCATCGCGCGTTCAAGGGTCCGGGCGACCGTTGGGGGCCGACCAAACTGATGGAAGAGCGCCCTCTCAAATTCGCGGCCGACGCCGATGGAAACGTCCAGCTGGTTCCCAGCTACATTGAGAGCTATTCCGTCAACGACGACTTCACCGAGTTCACCTTTACCCTGCTCGACGGCCTGAAATGGTCGGATGGCCATCCGGTGACCACGGAAGATGTCAAGTTCTGGTACAACGATATTTTCCTCAATTCCGCTTTGACGCCGTCATTCGAGACCACCCTGGCGCCTGGCGGAAAGCCGCTCACGGTCGACATCAAGGACGAGCGGACCTTCGCCGTGAAGTTCGAGCAGCCTTACGTCTATTTTCTCAACATTCTTGCTCAGGATTCGACCGTTGGGCCGAGCCTCGACCGGCCATCCTTCATTCAGCCGGCGCATTACCTGAAGAAGTTCAACGACCACTATGCCTCCGAAGAAGAGCTGGCAAAGCTGACCGAGGAATACCAGGTTGAGAAATGGACCGACCTTTGGGGTTCCAAGGGCCCGGTGACCGCATGGTGGTTCAATGAGGACCTGCCGGTGATCACGGCATGGAAAGTCAAGGGCGGCGTGACCGGCAACACAGTGACCATGGTCCGCAATCCCTACTATTTTGCGGTCGACCAGGAAGGCAATCAGCTTCCTTACATCGACACGATCGAGCATCGCCTGTTTGAAGCGCAGGATGCGTTCAACCTGATGATCGTTCAGGGCCAGATCGACATGCAGATGCGTTACGTCACCAGTAACGACTTCACCTTCTACATGGAAAACACGGACCAGTCAGGTTACCACGTCGACAGCTGGAAAAGCGCGAATGTCTGGTCGCTCGTTCCCAACATGAACGTGACCGACGACGTGCTGCGGGCCCTGTTCGAGAACAGCGGCTTCCGCAAGGCGCTTTCGATTGCCATCGACCGCGAAACCATCAACGAACTCGCTTATTCCGGCCTTGGAGAGCCGCGTAGCGCCTCTCCGGTTTCAGGCTCTCCCTACTTCAGCGAAGAACTGGAGACACACTGGACCGAATTCTCTCCGGAGGCTGCCAATGCGCTTCTGGATGAGGTCGGCCTGACCGAGCGCGACGGCGACGGCTACCGTCTGCGGTCCGACGGCAAGCGTCTTCAGCTGGTCGTGGAAACGGATCAGGACGCCTATGCCAATGTGCTGGAACTGCTTGCCGACAACTACAGGGATGTCGGTATAGAGTTGTTGCCCCGCGTGATTGACCGGACCCAGTGGGACGACAATCGCGAGAACAACAACTTCCAGGCCCAGTTGATCCCGTTCGACCGCCTGACCATCGTTCCCGCCGACCCGCGCCGGATGCTGGGCGAAAACAACTTCGCCGCCCAATACTACATCTGGTATGAAACCAACGGCAAATCCGGCATGGAGCCTCCGGCAGACCATCCGATCCGCAAGGTTTGGGCGGCCTGGGACAAGGCATCGACGGCCAACACCCTCGAGGAAGCCGATGCCGCGACGAACGAAATGATTTCCGAGTTTGTCAACAACGGCTGGGTTATCGGCATCGTCGGCGAGGTCGCGACACCGGTCATCGTGAAAGACAACTTCCACAATTTGCAGTCCGGGCTGGTTGAGGACAACATCACCCGTGGTGTTGGGCTTGGCCGTCCGCAGCAGATGTGGATCAACCAGTAATCACGTTGGACTACACCCGGAGCAGCCACGGCTGCTCCGGGATTTTTTAACGGTTTACAGGCTCCCAGTCATGTTCAGCTTCATTGTCAGGCGGGTGTTGTGGGCAGTGCCGACACTCATTGCCGTCTCGTTCATTTCTTTCGTCATCATCCAGCTTCCGCCGGGCGACTATGTCACCGCGATGGTTGCGGAAATGCGCAATCAGGGCGAATACGTCACCACCGCCCAGGAAGCGGTCATGCGTCAGGAGTTCGGGCTCAACGACCCGATCCTCCTCCAATACTGGCGCTGGATATCGGACATCATTCTCCGGGGCGATTTCGGCCATTCCTTTCACTGGAAGGCACCTGTTTCCGATCTGATCTGGGGCCGTTTGAGCGTGACGCTCACGCTGTCCATGCTGTCGCTGGTCTTCACATGGATCATCGCAATTCCCGTGGGTGTTTATTCCGCAACCCGCCAGTACTCGCTCTTCGACTACATTTTCACGGTCTTCGGCTTTCTCGGCAAGGGGATCCCCGATTTCCTCCTGGCGCTCGTACTGATGTGGATCGGCTTTGCCTGGATGCATATCGACGTTGGCGGCCTGTTCTCGCCCCAGTTCGAAGACCAGCCCTGGACACTGGCAAAGGTCTGGAACCTGCTCACCCATATCTGGATACCGATTGTCGTTCTGGCGACCGGCGGCGCCGCGGGCCTGATCCGCGTCATGCGCGCCAACATGCTCGACGAACTCGGTAAACCCTATGTGGAGACCGCCTATGCGCAGGGGCTGAGCGAACGCCAGGTGGTATGGCGCTACCCTGTGCGCGTGGCACTCAATCCGTTCATTTCCACCGTTGGCTGGGCACTTCCGGCGCTGTTTTCCGGTGACATCGTCACCGCCGTAGTGCTCAACCTCCCGACCACCGGTCCGTTGCTGCTTCAGGCGCTGAAGATGCAGGACATGTATCTCGCCGGCAGTTTCATCCTGATCCTGAGCGTGTTCACGGTTGTCGGCACGTTGATCTCCGACCTGCTGCTGGCCTGGTCGGATCCACGCATCCGCTATTCCTGAGGCACGCAGATGACAGACCAAATCGCCGAAAGCATCGACCTTGGGCCGGAAAAGGCGGAAGAGCTTTATGCGGCCAAGCCCTGGCAGCTGATCTGGTGGCGGTTCAAAAAGCACAAGCTTGCCGTCGCTTCGCTGTACTTTCTGATCTTTGCCTACGTTGTCGCGATCCTCGCGGAATTCGTTGCGCCTTACAAACCCGATTCCATCGAAAAGCTGCAGACCTATGTGCCGCCGCAAATGGTTCACGTCTTTCACGAGGGCGAACTGAAACGGCCGTTCGCCTACGCCCTGAAGCGGACACGGGACAAGAAAACCGCCCGCGTGACCTATGTCGCCGATACCGGCAAGATCCTGCCGATCCGCTTTTTCGTCCGCGGAGAAAGCTATAATTTCTGGGGTCTGTGGAAGACGGACGTACACCTGTTTGGCGTTGAGGCAAAACGGCAGAAAATCAACCTTCTGGGCACTGACTCGCTGGGGCGTGATCTGCTGTCCCGGCTTATTTATGGCTCCCGCGTCACGCTGTCGGCGGGGCTTGTCGGTGTGATTTTCGCTTTTTTCCTGGGTCTGCTGTTCGGTTCCGTCTCGGGGTATTACGGCGGCCTGATTGATTCCTCGATCCAGAGGCTGATGGAGTTTATCCGGTCCGTCCCCACCATCCCGCTGTGGATGGGTCTTGCGGCGGCCCTGCCCATCGAGTGGGATCCGCTTTTCGTCTACGTTCTGATCACCATCATTCTGGCCCTGATCGGCTGGACGCATCTGGCGCGGGTGGTGCGCGGCCGGTTCTTCTCCCTGAAGGCCGAAGACTATGTCATGGCGGCGCGCCTTGCCGGTGCCAGCCAGTATCGCATCATCACGAAACACATGCTGCCGGCCATGACCAGTTACATCATCGCCGCCATGACGCTTGCCATTCCGGAAATGATCCTCGGCGAAACCGCTCTCAGCTTCCTGGGTCTGGGTCTGCGGCCGCCCGTGGTGAGCTGGGGCGTGCTCCTGCAGGACGCGCAAAGCCTGCGCGCGATTTCACTTGCGCCTTGGCTGCTCACACCGGGTGTCGCCGTGGTGATGGTGGTGCTTGCCTTCAACTTCCTGGGCGACGGCTTGCGCGATGCTGCCGATCCATACGGGCACTAAAGGGGAACCAATGACCAACAACAAGCACCCCATGCCCGCCGAGCGCCTTCTCGAACTTGACGACGTCAACGTGCATTTCTCCATGCGCGAAGGCACCATCAAGGCGGTGAACGGCGTTTCCTATCATGTCAATCGCGGCGAAGTGCTCGGCATTGTCGGAGAAAGCGGCTCGGGAAAGTCCGTCGCCGTGCGTTCGATCATGCGTCTTTTCCCGAAGAACACCAGCCTCTCGAGCGGTTTGATCCGCTATTGTCCCGAGCCGGGAAACGAGATCGAGATTTCCCGCCTGACCCCCAAGAGCCGGAAGATCCGGGATTTGCGCGGCGGCTCTATCGGCATGATCTTCCAGGAACCTATGACGGCACTGTCCCCGGTGCACAGCATCGGCAACCAGATCATGCGCACCATCATGCTGCACAAGAATTGCAACAAGGCGGAAGCGCGGGACCGGGCCATCGAACTTCTGCAAAAAGTGCAGTTGCCGCGCCCGCATCAGATGATCGACAATTTCCCGCATCAGCTGTCCGGCGGCATGCGCCAGCGGGCGATGATCGCTCTGGCACTTTCCTGTGATCCGGCGCTGCTGATCGCCGACGAACCAACCACGGCGCTCGATGTGACCACCGAGGCCCAGATCCTTGACCTTCTGAGGGGTCTTCAGGAAGAGATGGGCATGTCGATCGTATTCATCACCCACAATTTCGGCGTCGTGGCCGATATCGCGGACAGGGTGGCGGTGATGTATCTGGGTCAGGTTGTCGAGACCGGAACGGTCGACGACATCTTCTACAATCCTCAGCATCCCTATACCCGGGCTCTCCTGAAATCGGTGCCCCGCCTCGGCCAAGCCCCGGTTCACCGTTTGCAGACGATCCCCGGCATGGTGCCTGACCCGTTCAATGTGCCGGCCGGCTGCACGTTCAACACGCGCTGCTCCTATGCCGTCAAAGGCAAATGCGATGTCCAGTCACCGCAAATGGTGCGGCTTTCCGATCAGCAAAGTGCCCGCTGCCTCTTGGCGGGGAACCTTTCCGAGGAGGCAGCGCAGTGACCACTCCTGAGCAAAACCATCCGATGCCGGACGATGCACTGATTTCCGTGCGCGGGCTTAAGAAACACTTCGTCATCAAACATGGCTGGCGTCAGCGCGACATCGGCGCGGTCAAAGCCGTCGATGACGTCTCCTTCGACATCAAAAAGGGCGAGACCTTCGGCCTTGTCGGGGAGAGCGGATCCGGCAAGTCGACGGTGGCACGGCTGATCCTGCGTGCATACACCCTGTCCGGTGGTTCGATCCGCGTCCGGAGGGCGAATGGAACGGTCGACGACATCTCCGATTTCAGCGAAGCGGCTCTTCGCCCGGTCCGGCGCGAGATGCAGATGATCTTCCAGGACCCCTATTCCTCGCTCAATCCGCGCATGACGCTGCTTGATCTCGTTGGCGAGCCGCTGGTGATCCACGGGGCCGGAACGCCGGAAGAGATCAAGGACCGGGTGGCGGAACTCCTGGGTCTTGTCGGTCTTCGCCCGGAATACGTCATGCGATATCCGCACGCCTTTTCCGGCGGCCAGCGCCAGAGGATCGGCATCGCACGTGCCCTCGCCCTCAATCCGAGCTTCATTGCGGCGGACGAAGCCGTCTCAGCGCTCGACGTGTCCGTGGCGGCCCAGAACATCAATCTTCTGCAGGACCTGCAGGAAAAGCTGGGGCTGACCTATCTGTTCATCACCCACGATCTTTCGATGGTGGAACATATCTCCGACCGGATCGGCGTGATGTACGTCGGTCGTCTAGCTGAAGTCGGCGATACGGAAGAGATCTTCCGCAAGCCTCTTCATCCCTATACCGAGGCGCTTCTGTCAGCCGTGCCGCAGCCGGATCCGCGCCGCCGGGAGGACCGGAAGCGTATCATCCTGAAGGGGGAAATCGCCGACCCCGCCAATCCGCCCTCAGGCTGCAGTTTCCATCCGCGCTGCCCCTACGCCACCAAAAAGTGCCGTGTCGAGGTGCCTGGTCTGCGGGAAGTGAAAGGACGGCAAGTGCGTTGCCACCTTGCCGAAGAACTGGATCTGAAAGGGGTGGGCACATGACGGCCACCGTCCTTTTGTCGGGCAGCACGAACGAGCTTAAAGCGAAGGAAACCTATGACGCGCAGGGCGATTTGGCCTGGCGGCACAAGCCGGTTCTGATGCTTGATGCCAGGGAACCCTATGCGCCGGTTGCCATGGGTTACACGGTTTTCGAGAACCCCGGCCAGTCCCCTTCCTCCAAATTCCAGGTCATGCCTGTAGGCGGACCGGTTATCGAATATGCCATCTGGTACGATTGGGATATTCAGCACATGTATGACCTGGAACATGTTTGGGTCTATCTCAACGCGGATGGCCGGGTCGCCCATGTGGAGGCCTCCCGTCATGGCAAGCGCCTGTCGATGGGATTGGAAAGCGGACAGTGCCGCCTGCAGAATGACCGCCCCGTCCTCTATTCCGAGCCCGGCAAACATGCCCATTGGGGCAATTGCGACACCATGCGGCAGGAAGGCAGACGGTACATTGCCGTCATGTGCAAGGAGCTCGCCGGGTTCTGGGGCGTGCATGAGGGTAATTTCTTCTGCGAAAGCGGACGGATCCAGCCGACCGCCTTCGACCACCGGCTGGTCAGGCTGAAACTGAAGGCCGATGCTTTCGAGCCGTCCTTTGAATTCACCCGCTCGGGAGATGACGGCGCGGGCACCGCGCTTGTGCCATGGGATTTTCTCGAGCGATGGATTCCGGCACGTGTCCGGCATGTGCTTGCAGCCCTTCCTGAGAAGGTCCCTCACATCAAGGCAGTTTTGTTCGACTGCGGCGACACGATCGCGGACGAGGCCACGGAAGTAAAACTGCCGGGCAGCGAGGTTGTCACCAGTGCGGATTTCATTCCCGGCGCACAGACCATGGTGCGCAATGTTCACCAGGCCGGTTACCGGATGGCACTCGTTGCCGATGGTCCCCGCAAAACCTTCGAAAACATCCTGAAGCCGGCACGGCTCTGGGACCTGTTCGACGCCCACATCATTTCCGGCGACATCGGTGAGTTGAAACCCTCCCCAAAAATGTTCGGCGCGGCTCTCGACGCTCTTGAGATCAGCTGCCGGGATGCGGGGCGGATCGTCATGATCGGCAACAATCTGTCGCGCGATATCAAGGGCGCCAACGATTTTGGCCTTCTCAGCATCTTTTTCGGCTGGTCCCGCCGGCGCACCCATACGCCTGAAGATACCGGCGAAACCCCAGACCACACGATTTACACGCCTTCGGATTTGCTGCCGCTTCTCAATGCCATCGAAGAAGACCTGGCGCGGGACCCCGGAGGCGCAGCATGAGCACCGCTGCGGCCCCGAATGTGGAGCAGCTTCTGGCCCGTTTCCCGGTCGATCCCGGCGAAACGGTCACCGCCTGGGCCTTGTCTCCTGTGTCCGCTCGGTATTTTCCGGGAGAAGCGGCGCCGGCAGAGGACCGGGTAAATTACCATTTTATCAATGGTTTCGTCGATGTCGGCGATCTGCCCTGCCGTGTGGCGCTCTGGAAGGACGTGGCTGAACGCCGGGTTTGCCTGAAAACCGATTGGCCGGTCGAAAGCATCAATCTGCCGGGCTTCAACCGCCGGCTGGAATTCTCGGACTTCTGGCACCGTCCGACCCGGCTGAGGCGCTGGTGCCGGACGGTTCTGGAACCGGAGACAGACGGTGATTTCCGCTTCGAACTGGCGACCTGCGGCGGTGTGCACATCTGGGTCGACGGGGTTCTTGCGGCAAAATTCGAGCCCTATTCGCGCAACCGGCAACAGGAGTGCGAGGTCACCTTGCCCCTGAAAGCCGGAGGAAGCGAAGTCGTACTCCTGTCGGAGGAGCTCGCCGAGCGCGATACCAACTGGTACGTCGAACTGACGCTGAAAGGCAGCATCCCTCTTGCCTCGGCGGTGCCCGGCTCGGCGGATGCCGCAGTTGTCGATGAGCTGATGGCACTTGCCAGGGACGTGCGTCCGCAAGGCGAATTCATAACCGGCGGACCGCTGATTCTGGAGTTCGACCGGGCCGTCACCAGCGATGTCCGGGTTTCGGCTGAGGTTCTGCCCGGCGTGCACATGCGCGACAAGCCGCCGTTGCTTTCAACCGGCACCGTTCTGAAGTCGGGAGAAATGCAGGCTGCCATTGACGGCATCGATACCATGCCCGACGGATACCATGCACTCAACCTCAGCTTTGCCATCGGCGAGACCCGGGTGAGGCGCCAGATCGCTTTCGCCTTGCTGCGCGACACGGCGCCCAAAAAATTCGCAGGCGATCTTGATGAGCGCAAACGTACCGCACTGGCCTTTGCCGCGGAAAACGGCGAATGGCGTATCGGACGGGCCTTGGCGATCCTGGCAGCCAGCGGTGAGGCGACAGACGCCTGCATCGACATCATCGAGGACACGCTTCGCACCATAGACGAACGCCGCGATTGTTCGGATTTCGTCATGGTGCCGCTGCTCTGGCTCTTTGGCGCTTATCGCGACAAGTTACCGGCACAGCTTGCACAGCGGATCCGCAAGACCGTCCTGAACTACCGCTACTGGGTGGATGAGCCCGGCAACGATGTCATGTGGTTCTGGAGCGAGAACCATGTGCTGTGTTTCCACGTTTCCCAGTATCTCGCCGGACTGATGTTGCCGGATGGGGAATTTACGACCTCCGGCCGGACGGGAGCGGAACAGCAGTCCCTCGCCGAGACGCGGCTCGCCAGGTGGTTCGCATCCGTCGAACAGGCCGGTCTGGCCGAGTGGAACTCCGCTGCCTATTACCCAATCGACTTCATCGGCCTTCTGGCTCTGCAGCATTGGGGCGGCAAGCATATCGCCGGACGGGCAGAGGCTCTTCTTGACCGTCTGTTCCGAATGATCGCGCTGCACACCCTGACCGGTGTGCCCGCCGGTTCCATGGGCCGGGCCTATGACAAGGAACTGCGCGCCGGACCGCTGACCGAACTGGCCCCCTTCGCGAGTGTCGGTTTCGGCGAAGGCTGGCTGAACGAAGGCGTTGCGGCCCTGCCGATGTTCTGCGCCGGATCTTACAACCCGCCCGCCGGCTATTGCGAACTGGTCTTTCCTGCTGAGGGAGAGGCGGTCAGCGCGCACTATGTGCAAGGCCACGACACCGCCGCACGTCTTGCCCTTTACAAGACCCGCACGGTCCAGCTTTCCGCCTCGGTCGATGGCACTCCCGGCGGACACGGACATCAGCAGCATCTGATGGACATCCGCTTTGCCGCCCATCCCTTCGCCCGCGCCTGGATCAACCATCCGGGCGAGGACGATCCCTGGGGGCATCAGCGGCCTTCCTACTGGGCCGGCAATGGCTCCATGCCCAGTGTCGGTCAACACGGCAACGCCGCTCTGATGCTCTATGACATTCCCGGCGATGACCGCACCGGTTTCACGCACGCCTATGCGCCGCTCGACGCGTTTGATGAGTGGGCGATCCACGGGCATTGGCTGATCCTGCGCTCCGGTGCCGGGTACGCCGCACTGACGCCTTGTGACGATATACAGCCCGTGACCACCGGACCAGGGCGCCGGCGCGAGTTTCGCTCCCATGGCCGCAAAGCCGCCTGGGCGACCATTGTCGGCGATCTGGAGGCGGGCGCGACCCTCGCCTCGATCACCGAAATGCTGGACGGCACGGCAGCGGCCTTTGACCCGGACCGGATGACCCTTGCCCTGAAACGCCCCGGCAAACCGCTGCTCACGCTCGACTACGCGTCGGGTCTTTATGTGGACGGCAAGGCCTGTCCGTTCCCTACCCCTCATTTGGAGCCACAGTACTCAATCGGCCAGGCCGACGTCTTGAGGCCGTCCATATCGAAAGATTTGTGAAAGGTATTGCGATGAAGAGCAAAGAGGAGGTTTCCCGGCTGCTGACCAACGTCGCGCTTGGACTGGCCCGTTTGAAGGGCATGAACGAAACCGCCCCCCTTGCCGGAGATAGATTCACCTTGCAGTTCGACGAGTGGGACTGGGAGGTCGGCGTCGGTATTTACGGCCTCATCCGCCACGCGGAAGCTTCCGGCAACGAAGAACTGATGGCATCGATCGCCGCCTGGTACGACTGGCAGATCGGCCGTGGCCTGCCGCCGCGCCAGGTGAATTCCACGTCGCCCATGCTGGCCTTGTCGGTGCTGATCGATCATGTAAAACGGCCCGACTGGGAGGCCCTGGTTCAGGACTGGGCCGACTGGCTGGTGACGGATCTCGCCCGGACCGAGGACGGCGGTTTCCAGCATGTGGTCAAGGAACGCAGCAATGACGGCGAGCTTTGGGACGACACGCTGTTCATGACCTGCCTGTTTCTGGCACGTGCCGGATTGCGGTTTCAGCGTCAGGACTGGATTGACGAGGCCATCCATCAGTTCCTGGTTCATACGCGTTATCTGTCCGAACCGGTCTCGGGCCTGTGGTATCACGGCTGGACCTTCAACGGCCGGCACAATTTCGCCAAGGCATTCTGGGCGCGCGGCAACTCATGGATCACGGTCGCGATCCCGGAGCTTGTCAGCCTCGTCGGCGATGCGGTGCCGCCATTCGCCCGGCGGTTCCTTCAGTCGGTATTGCGATCCCAGGTCACGGCTCTGCAAAAATGCCAGTTGGAAGACGGCATGTTCACCACATTGCTGGACGATCCGGCCTCACCGCCGGAAACTTCGGCAACCGCGGGATTTGCCTACGGCATCCTGCGGGGCATCGAGGTGGGTCTGCTGGACGAACGGTTCCGCTCCCTTGCCGACAAGGCCTTTCAGGCCGTTGTCGACCGGATCGGCGATGACGGCATCGTGCTTGAGGTGTCCGACGGAACGCCGATGGGCCACGATCTCGATTTCTACAGGAAGATCCCCAACGTCCCGGCCCCCTACGGCCAGGCCCTCGTCATCCTGCTTCTCGTCGAAACGCTATCTGAACAAGAACGGACTGGAGATCTGCTGAACGTCCCGCCACGAATGCAGGGCAAGCGCGCGTAGAACGGGTCTTGTCGGGATACGAACTCATAAACGGAATTTGAGAAAAAACCGCCGGACAAAATGCGGGTGCCCGGCGGCAGGAGGAAAGACTTTTGCTCAGTTGTTCGCGCAGAAGCCCGGATCTTCCTGGTTACAGACGTCCAGACCGGTGTACAGCGGATCATCGACGGTTTCGCCGTTGATGAGCTGGATCATCACGTCCGGAGCCCTGTAGCCCATTTCAAAGGGCCGCTGCCCGACCTGGGCATGGCTTCTGCCATCGCGGAACGCTTTCGTTTGCGGCGGCAGAGTGTCGCCTGCAATGATGATCAGGTCCTGGGCCTTGAGCTTGTCCATCACCTGATCCGTCACCTGGGTGTAAGCCTGCGGAGCAAATTGAGCCCAGCCTCCGACCAGGATGAAGGCATCCAGGTCCGGATTGGCGATAAACGTGTCGGCCATCTGCTGGTTGGCAAGATCCGCCTGGTCGTTGGTGAAGACCGGGCATCCGTCGATTTCCGTCCAACCGTTCTGGCCAGCCAGACGATCGACACCTTTTTCTCCGGACGCGGTGTCGCGGAAACCTTGCGCGCGAGCGTTGATGTTGTCGGCCGCCACATTGCCGAGCTGCAGACAGACCGTGCCTCCAGCGGGTTTCAATTTGGCG
>JBNLAU010000276.1:0-9010 GCA_050302295.1 Roseibium sp.
GGCGCGATGTTCGGCCTGACCCGCAACACCGGCCCGAAGGAAATTGCCCGCGCGGTTCTGCAAAGCGTCGGTTTCCAGACCAGCGATCTGATCGAAGCCATGCAGGCGGACTGGCCTGGGGCCGAGCAGCCGGTGCTGAGAGTGGACGGCGGCATGACCGCGTCGGACTGGACCATGCAGTTTCTGGCGGACATTCTGGGTGCACCGGTCGACCGGCCGACGATTGCCGAAACGACGGCGCTCGGCGCGGCCTGGCTTGCCGGGTCCAAGGCGGGCATCTGGCCGGGCGTGGAAACTTTCTCCGCGCAGTGGCAGCTGGAAAAAAGGTTTGAACCGCACCTGCCGGAAGGCGACAGGCGCCGGTTGCTCGCCGGCTGGCAGGATGCCGTCCGGCGAACGCGCTCTACGCTGGATTGATAAACCGGGGGCTTCCTGTCTGGGTGGGAACCCTTTGTTTTCAATGAGTTAGATCGTTCTGCAAAATAAGACGCGCAATAGGTATTTGTTTCTACTGCCCTTGCGTCATAACGTTTAAAAATTACGTCAGCAAGGTTTACCTAGGAAGATTATTTCTAAATAGAGGTCAAATTAGAAATAGTTTGGCGGTTGATTTTCTTTGGAAAAAGCGCCTTAGTTTGCGCTGGTCCGGGCTCCACTCCAATGCACGATTCAACGATGCAGAGCCCTTGTGTCTTCATCAATGGGGAGAACAGTTTGATGAATTTCCAAAAAACCTTGAAGGCTGCCCTTCTTGGCGCCAGTTTCGCTGTGATCGCAGCAACCGGCGCGTCCGCGAAAAACCTGGTTTACTGCTCTGAAGGGTCTCCCGAAGGCTTCGACAGCGCACTCTACACCGCCGGTACGACGTTCGATGCTTCCTCCAAGCCGATCTACAACCGGCTTGTCGAGTTCAAACGCGGTACGACCGAAGTGCTTCCGGGCCTGGCGGAGAGCTGGGAAGTCTCCGAAGACGGTAAGGAATACACCTTTAACCTACGTAAGGGCGTCAAGTTCCACAGCACCGACTTCTTCACGCCGACCCGTGACTTCAATGCCGACGATGTGATCTTCTCCTTCGGGCGTCAGCTGAAGAAGGATCATCCGTGGCACGAGTATACCCCGGGTGCTGCCTGGGAATACTTCAACGGCATGTCCATGCCGGACCTCATCAAGGAAATCGTCAAGGTTGACGATTACACGGTCAAGTTCGTCCTGAACCGTCCGGAAGCTCCAATGATCGCCAACCTTGCGATGGACTTCGCGTCCATCATGTCCGCCGAATATGCGGCGCAGCTGGAAGCGGCGGGCACGAAAGAACTGCTGAACCAGCAGCCGGTCGGCACCGGTCCGTTCTCTTTCGTCGGCTACCAGAAGGACGCCGTGATCCGCTATGCGGCTCATCCCGACTACTGGAACGGCAAGCAGCCGGTCGACAATCTGATCTTCGCCATCACGCCGGATGCGGCTGTTCGCCTGCAGAAGCTGAAAGCCGGTGAGTGCCACGTCATGCCTTACCCGGCACCGGCCGACGTTGAAGACATCCGCGCCGACAGCGGCCTGACGCTGATGGAGCAGCAGGGGCTGAACGTGGGTTACCTCGCCTACAACACCAAGCAGCCGCCCTTCGACAAGAAGGAAGTCCGCAAGGCGCTGAACCACGCGATCAACAAACAGGCGATCCTCGATGCGGTGTTCCAGGGCTCCGGCCAGGCCGCGAAAAACCCGATCCCGCCGACCATGTGGTCCTACAACGACGCGGTCGAGGACGATGCCTACGATCCTGAGCTGGCAAAGGAAATGCTTGCCGCCGCCGGTGTCGAGGACTTGTCCATGAAAGTGTGGGCAATGCCGGTTCAGCGTCCGTACAACCCGAATGCCCGCCGCATGGCGGAAGTCATTCAGGCCGACTTTGCCAAGGTCGGTGTGGACGTTGAAATCGTCTCCTACGAATGGGGTGAGTATCTTTCCCGTTCCAAGGACGTTGAGCGTGACGGTGCCGTCCTGCTCGGCTGGACCGGCGATAACGGCGACCCGGACAACTTCCTGGCCGTTCTGCTCGGCTGTGACGGTGTCGGTGGTTCCAACCGCGCCCAGTGGTGCAACGACGACTTCGAGGCTCTCATCCAGAAAGCCAAGACCGTGACCGACAAGGCAGAGCGCACCAAGCTCTACGAAGAGGCACAGGTCGTCTTCAAGGAAGAAGCTCCGTGGGCAACCATTGCGCATTCCGTCGTCTTCATGCCGATGAATTCCAAAGTCACCGGCTACATCATGGACCCGCTCGGCGGCCATTGGTTTGACGGCGTAGATATCGCGGAATAAGACCGCCCCAACTCAAGGAGGCGCTGGCAGCAATGCCGGCGCCTTCGAACATTATGACCGGCGGATACTTCCCCAACGCTGGGTCGTTTCCGCTGGTTCTCCGTATCTGGAATCTGACATGCTTCGCTTCCTTCTGGGTCGTCTCGGCCTGTTGATACCGACATTCTTCGGCGTCACACTTGTCGCTTTCTCCTTCATCCGTCTGCTGCCTGGTGATCCGCTGGATCTTCTGGCCGGCGAACGCGGCATCTCGCCCGAGCGCAAGGTCGAGCTTTTGGCGCAGATGGGCTTCGACAAGCCGCTCTGGTACCAATATATCGATTACGTCATCGGCATCTTTCATGGCGATCTCGGCACATCCTTTGCCTCGAAGAAGCCGGTGCTGGACGAATTCATGACCCTGTTCCCGGCAACGGCCGAACTGGCGCTTTGCGCCATCATCCTCGCCATCTGCCTGGGCATTCCCGCTGGCATCTTTGCCGCCGTCAAGCGCGGTTCCATTGCCGATCAGGCCATCATGGGAACGGCTCTTGTCGGTTATTCCATGCCGATCTTCTGGTGGGGCCTGCTCCTGATCATCTTCTTTTCCGGCATTTTGCAGTGGACGCCGGTTTCCGGGCGAATTTCGCTGATGTTCTTTTTCCCGCCGGTCACCGGCTTCATGCTGATCGACAGTCTGCTGTCGGGGGAAAAGGGCGCCTTTCTGTCCGCGGTCCGGCACCTGATACTGCCGTCGATCGTGCTGGCGACCATTCCCTTGGCGGTGATCGCACGCCAGACCCGCTCGGCCATGCTGGAAGTTCTGGGTGAGGATTACGTGCGTACCGCGCGCGCCAAGGGCTTGCCGCCGCGTTCGGTGATCGGGCTGCACGCGCTCAGGAATGCCCTGATCCCCGTCGTCACCACCATCGGCCTTCAGGTCGGCGTGCTTCTGGCCGGGGCCATCCTGACCGAGACCATCTTCTCCTGGCCCGGGATCGGCAAGTGGCTTGTCGATAGTATCGCGCGCCGAGACTATTTCGTGGTGCAGGGCGGTCTTCTCCTGATCGCCGGGATCATCATGGTGGTCAATCTGATCGTGGACGTGCTCTACGGCCTGATCAATCCGCGTATCCGCTACAACTGAGCCGAGGGTCCAGAAGAATGACGAATGCTTCTCCGGCCACCAAGGCCGATACCGCAAAGCTTCAGGAGGAGAGCCGCAACGCCACGAAAGCGCAGCTGGCCGAATTCTGGTATTACTTCTCACAGAACAAGGGCGCGGTCATCGGCCTCGTCATTTTCGCTCTTTTGGTGCTGATGGCGGTCTTCGCGCCGGTCATCGCGCCGCATAATCCCGACATCCAGTACCGTGACAGTTTCCTGGTGCCGCCCATCTGGGAGGACGGCGGCAAGGCCGGGTTCCTGCTAGGCACCGACGCTGTGGGCCGGGACATCCTATCCCGCCTGATCTTCGGTTCCCGGTTCTCGCTCTTCATCGGTGTCGTCGTCGTCAGTATTGCCCTTGTCGGCGGCATCGTGATCGGCCTCGTGGCCGGCTATATGGGCGGCACCGTCGATACATTGATCATGCGCGTGATGGACATCATCTTGGCGTTCCCTTCGCTGCTGCTCGCGCTGGTGCTGGTCGCCATTCTCGGGCCGGGCCTGATGAATGCCATGATCGCCATCGCGATCGTGCTGCAGCCGCATTTCGTCCGCCTGACGAGAGCCGCCGTTCTATCGGAGCGTACCCGGGACTATGTGGTCGCGGCAAAGGTCGCCGGCGCCGGGCATTTGCGGCTGATGTTCAAGACGATCCTGCCCAACTGCCTGGCACCGCTGATCGTTCAGGCAACGCTGTCCTTTTCCAACGCGATCCTGGATGCGGCCGCCCTCGGCTTTCTGGGCATGGGCGCGCAGCCGCCGACGCCGGAATGGGGCACCATGCTGGCCGAAGCGCGCGAGTTCATCCTGCGCGCATGGTGGGTGGTGACGTTCCCGGGCTTTGCCATCCTGATCACCGTTCTTGCCATCAATCTGGTCGGCGACGGCCTGCGCGATGCGCTCGACCCGAAGCTGAAGAGGAGCTGATAAAATGTCTCTTCTTGAAATCAGAAACCTGAAGGTCGAGTTCGACACTGCCAAAGGCCCGTTCAAGGCGCTGGACGGCGTTGACTACACGGTGGATGCCGGGGAAGTGCTGGCCATTGTCGGCGAATCCGGCTCGGGCAAATCCGTGGCCATGCTGGCGGCCATGGGCCTCCTGCCGAACACGGCGACCATCACCGCGGACAAGATGGATTTTGAAGGCTACGACCTTCGCACACTTTCCGCCCGCGACCGGCGCAGGGTGATCGGCAAGGACATCTCCATGATCTTTCAGGAGCCGATCGCCAGCCTCAATCCGTGCTTCACCGTCGGCTTTCAGCTGAGCGAAACCCTGAAAACGCATACGGACCTTAGGGGTAAGCAGGTGAAGGACCGGGTGATCGAGCTGATGACCTCGGTTGGCATTCCCGATCCGGGGGGGCGATTGAACGCGTTTCCGCACCAGATGTCAGGCGGACAGTGCCAGCGTGTGATGATCGCCATGGCGATTGCCTGTTCGCCCAAGCTCCTGATCGCGGATGAGCCGACAACCGCGCTCGACGTGACCATTCAGAAACAGATCCTGGATCTGCTGGTCAAGCTGCAGCAGGACAGCGGCATGGGTCTCATCATGATTACCCATGACATGGGCGTGGTGGCCGAAACCGCCGACCGCGTGATCGTCCAGTATCAGGGCCGCAAGATGGAGGAAGCGGACGTGCTCTCCCTCTTTGAAAACCCGAAGAACCCGTACACCAGGGCGCTGCTCTCGGCCCTGCCGGAGAACGCCACCGGCGACCGGCTGCCGACAGTGAGTGACTTTGCTGAAGCGGGAGGATTTTAAAAATGGCCAATGATGTGATCCTCAAGGTCCGCGACCTTTACCGGACCTACGACATCAGCGGGGGCCTGTTCAAAAAGGCTTCGACGCTGACCGCCGTCAAGGGCGTCAGCCTGGATGTGGAACGCGGCACGACGCTGGCCGTTGTCGGGGAAAGCGGCTGCGGCAAGTCGACCCTTGCCCGCATGCTGACCATGATTGACGCGCAGACCTCCGGGGAAATCGAGATTGACGGCTTGTCGATGGATATCTCCAGGACGGGCATTTCCAGGGAAATGCGCCAGAAGGTGCAGATCGTTTTCCAGAACCCTTACGGCTCGCTCAATCCCCGCCAGAAAATCGGCCACGTCCTGGAAGAGCCGCTTCTTCTGAACACGGACATGCCGGCCGCCGAACGGAGGGACCTGGCCCTGCAGATGCTGGAAAAGGTAGGCCTTCAGCCGGAGCATTACGGCCGCTATCCGCATATGTTCTCCGGTGGTCAGCGCCAGCGCATCGCGATCGCGCGGGCCATCATGCTGAAGCCGAAACTGCTGGTGCTGGATGAGCCGGTTTCCGCGCTGGACCTCTCCGTCCAGGCGCAGATCCTCAACCTGCTGGCCGACCTGCAGGAGGAAATGGGCCTGACCTACGTCTTCATCTCCCACGACCTGTCGGTTGTGCGCTACATCGCCGACAAGGTGATGGTGATGTATTTCGGCGAGGTGGTGGAATACGGCACGCGCGACCAGGTATTCGAGAACCCGAAACACGACTACACCAAAACCCTCTTCGCCGCGACACCCCGCGCCGACATCGAAAGCATCCGCAAACGTTTAGCAGCGAAAGCGGCCTGAGAGTGGCTGGAAAAGTTATCGTGAGTGAGAGTTGAAGTGCCTCTTCGCGTAGGAAGAGGGCGATCGCTGCAGCTTGAGCGAGCGGTTGCAATGCGGACGAAGCAGACTGTCGATGTTTTGACCCGAAAGTCTGCAATGACACGGAGGTGCTGAGTGGTCTTGTATCGGAGACGGATCACTTTGACGGCTGATCCCGCCTACTTAGTCGAGACTCTTTCATAGAGCATCATTAGACTGCCGTCCCCGTTAAATAAGACAAATTTGTCGCTGCCGTTCATGATCACGTGGTAGCGATCTTCCGAGTGCATCGGCTCAAAAATACCGTACTCGGGCATAGGTTCGACAAATGCCCAAATGCTAAAGCTCCCGTCATCGTTCAACACCCAACGGTCTTTCGTATATTCAAACGATCCATCGACAGCCTTCAAGGGCGTAGTGCCGTCTTCGAGAAAGCTTCGAACCGCAGAAGGAGGAACGGGTTCTGTAGGTCGCAGACCGTGGATCTGGGTGACCGTGACCCAGTCGCCTAAGAATATCGCCGGGCCCGATGGCGGTTCACCGCTGAAACCCAGCTCATTTTGGACCTGGTCAAATACCGCTGCTCGATACTCTCCAGGTTCGTCTTTGTTATCTATTCTCGTATCGTCTGCCGCAAGAGATCTGCCAGCAGTCGAATTGGTTTTAAGGCTGGCAAGTCCGTTATCATAAAGTTCGAAGTGCCAGATAACATCTTGAATCGTTGCTTCAATCTGGCACCGGTTGGCCTCATCCAATTGAGTTTTGGAAAAAGAAAGACACTTCTCGCGCAGCCTTGGGAAACGTTCTTGCAATTCAGAAATGTATGCTTCTGCAGTGGGTATGGTTTTCCCATCAACTACTCCAATTAAATCTGGAGTAGTTGCACGCAATAAATCATTCCATGCGAATTGCTCTTCAAGCAAACAGTTTGATAGCGGCTGCTTTGTAGTCGAACCACTTAGCACTCTGTCCGCGCACAGACGTTCAACAAGTCCTCGGCAAGTTGAAATATCTTTGCCAGCCACCCTTTCGCTGAGAACGCATTTGCCAAGTGGCTCTGCATATGCAGACGAATATTCGAAGCCGTGGTCTCCATTCTGGGGCAGGCTTTGGGACATCGCCGTCGTCGACCAGAGCAATAGACAGAGAAACAAAAAAGCCTTCATGCACTCAATCACCTAGAAAATCTAAACCTGAAGCCCTTCGGGGGCTGGATACCGTTTGCCGGTTGGTGGCAATGCCCTCGTCTGCAACCCGTTCTACCTTTCCAATCGCTTCATGCAAAACGCAACTTGCCTATATCAATTTTTAGCGAAACTGATGCGATGGAACAGCGTCAATCAGGGCATGCCGTGCTGCCGCGTCGCCAATTAGAGCCCTCCTTGACCGAACCCAAAAAGCAGCATTCATTCCAGACATGCCGTGAAACCTGCAATTTTCGCCGCAGCCTCATCAGCGTTTGCCTGCAACAAAAAGTGCGGCCCCTCGATATCGCAAACACCTCTCGAAACCATAACAAAGTCCTGCGACATGCAAGTAGGCACCAGCCAGTCTTTCGTTGCTCGCAAGTACAGGATGGGTGCGTTTATCGTTGCCAGTTCGGCGACGACATCGGCTTTGAGAACCTCGGCAAGGCGCCTGGAAAGCGTTTCGGCAGGAACGCTGCTGAGTGCCTGTCGGAAGCTGTCGGTGAAGGCGGGATTAGTCCATTTCCCCATCAGGAAAGGCTGCGCCAATCGTGCGAGAAACGTCGATTTAAGCGGTATGAAATCAATGATATGCGCCAAAAATACAGGCAGCTGCCTTGGTCTTCGTGCAAAGGTGGCGACGAACACAATGCCCTTTAGGTTTGGACGGTTTTTCGCGCCAATCATGGCCGCGAGTGGTCCCGCAAATGACTCTGCAACGATAACGAAGTTGTCGTTTGGGAGCAGCGGTTCGATCCATTCCTGAAGATCGTCATAGCGATAAAGGTGCGATGGGTAGGCAAGCGTCGTAACGATATGCTCTTGTGCAAGCGCGTCATGAATGCGGTGCGCGAGCACTCCTGTTCCATCCAAGCCGGGCAACAATACGATATTCATGCGTGAGGCGTACCACCTTTAACCAAGCGAGTCAGCAGACTGCGAACGGCGGCTTTGGAGAGTTGCGCCGCAGCGGTACAACCGCGATGAATGGCCGGTTGATGCCTTTGCTGCCATTTCACCGTTGGGTGTCAACGGTCAGAGTTCCTGTGCGCGACGACAGACTTGCACCGAAACCGTTGCCGCATACATGTAGTTCACGTCCCCCCAACCCGGGCCGGGGCGTTTGCAAAATGGGAGGTGTGGGGTGAGAAACATGTCGAGAATGCTGCTTGGTGTCGCCTATCCCCTTGTTGTCACGGGAATCGGGCTTGGCGCCTTATATGTCGGATATGGGAACCTGCCGGGCGAAATCGCGGTGCATTTCGATGTGACGCGGACGCCAACCACCGCGCTCTCAAAGCCGATCCTGAGCTTTATGTTGGCGGCGCTTCTCCTCATTTCGGCCGCTGCCTGCGTGTTCGTGGCGCGCCAAACGACGCCCGCTCGTTCAACGAAGTTGTTGCAACTTGCAGGCGCGGGCGGGTTTTTCTCGGCCGTCGCGGCCAGCCTGACGGTCCTTGTGGTCATCATCCACAAGGACCTGGCGGATTGGCACGACGCCACCGGGCCTGGCTGGTGGCTTCTGCTGGTGATCCTTTTCGGGTTTGCCGGATCGGCCGGTGCCCAATTTCTCGCGCGGAAAATATAAACCCCATCCAGCAATTGTGCGGCCCGCGCGCGACATCCGGACTTTCCGCGTGTCCCGCCCCTACCGGACGTCCGAGCTGAAAGAGGCGACGCTTCTTGATGATATCACCTGAGCGATCGCCCTTCGGAACGATGACGGACCTTAATCC
>JBNLAU010000277.1:0-6538 GCA_050302295.1 Roseibium sp.
CGAGGAAGACGCCGTGGTGATCGCCGCCCTTCAGGACGCGGTTGAAAAGGGTAAGGGCAAGGACAAGGCTGGCGAGAAAGACAAGGATGGCGCGCTGGCGACCATCGAGGACTATCAGAAGACAGCCGGAAAGCTGAAAGCCGCACTCGGCGAGGAAGACACGGGTTCTCCGGCCTCGGTTGCCTATGAAAGCGCGTCGATCTCGACCACCACGATTGAAGCGGAAGTCGACGGCGAAACCCTTACAGCGCAGTTCGTTTCCTATGAACGGGTGTCGTTCAACAGCGAAACCGGCCTTTCCGTGCGCTCCGCGAGCGCCTCATCCATCGAAGGCGACTTCGACAACGGCTCCTTCAGCTATCAGAACGCATCGGTGAGCGAACTCTATGCCGGCAGCCGCGAGCAGGTGTCCAACCTGGCCGGCCTGTTGGCATAACGGCAATTCTTCGCAGGTTCCCCCTAAGCAATCTCATAGGGAGGAGAGCCGCAGGCTCACGTAGAAGAATGGGCTCGGGGGATTTGGCAACAGTCAGGAAGGGGCGCAATCGCGCCCCTTGCCATTTTCCGAGGCCTCAGGTTTTCTTCAGGAAGGCGACAAGCACATCCAGCGCCGCCTGAAGGTCGGTCTTGTGGATCATTTCCGTGACCGTGTGGATGTAGCGCGTTCCGACCACGATGCCGACGGCCTTTGCACCTGCCGCCGCCTGCTGGGCCGCAGCGCCGTCCTGGCCGCCAGCGGCCAGCATGGTGCGCTGGAACGGGATGTTTTCCTTTTCCGCAAGCGCCTCGAATTCCTTGACCAGCGCACGGTCGGCAATAAAGCTGGAATCCTTGACATGAAGGCCGAAGCCCGCGCCCTGAACCGTGGTGCGGTCCTGTTCCGGCACACCTGGCGTGTCGCAGGCGAGGGTCGTGTCGATGCCGAGACCGATGTCCGGCTTGACGGCAAAGGCCGCGGTCCGCGCTCCGCGCAGTCCCACTTCCTCCTGGCAGGTGAAGGCGACATGGATCTCGCAGTCGTGCTTCGCCTTGCCAAGCCCCTTGATGGCCTCGATGCCCAGCCAGCAGGCGATACGGTTGTCGAGCGCCTTGGAAACGATCTTGTCGCCGATTTCGATCAGCGGTTCGTCCATGGTGACCATGTCACCAACCTTGACGACATCCTTCGTCTTTTCGCCAAGGCCCAGGTCGATCACGAATTCCTTCGGCTCCGGGACTTTTTTGCGCTCCTCCGGTGACGAGATGTGAAGCGGCTTGCCACCCGGGTTCATCACGCCCTTGAAATCGCCATCGTCGGTGGAGACCAGCACACGGCGCGAAAAGAGATTGCGGGCGTCGAAGCCGCCGACCGGCTGTACGTGCAGGAAACCCTTGTCGGTTACATGCGAGACGAGGAAGCCGATCTCATCCATGTGGCACAACAGCAGCACCTTTTTCGCTTCGCCCTTTTTGGACGAGCGGCTGTCCCGGCGGCACAGAAGGGAGCCCATCGGATCGACGGTGATGTCGTCAAACAGGTCCTTGATTTCGGCCTGGATCAATTCGCGCACACGGTGCTCGTGGCCCGGCACACCGGGTGTTTCGCAAAGGCGGCGGAGCAGATCTATGTTCATGGAACTTCCTGTGAAGGGGTTTGAAAATCGGACCGATCCTATGCTGAAACCCTCTCCGGAATAAAGTGCCCGGACCGGCCCAATGACTGAGAGCGGTGGAAAGCCCTATTCTGACCGGGCTCGCGGCCTCCCGGCCTGGCGTCATGTCCGTCCGATTTTAAGAACTGGTGCACCTTTTTTGCTCGTTGCCATTGCAGTGTCTCATTTATTCGCAAACACTTGTTCCCAAGGTACGAACTGAAAATGAGGATGCGTTGGGAATGGCGACACACTGTCGGGTGATGCCGTCCGGGCGGGCTTCATGCCTGGTCAGGCGCGCTGACGAAGCAAGGTGAGGTGATTTCCTGAGCTTCCACTTCCCGGCGGGAAGCAACTCCGGCCCAAACCATTTCATCCTGATCTATGAGTTTGTACCTTTGATAAACAAAACGTCTGTCGCGTTTGCGAAAAGACGTTGCCCCTTCCAGTTTGAGCAACCGGGGACGGACAATGGCCCAGAAAAAGCGTTTCATTCTCTCTATTGACGGCGGCGGTGTTCGCGGCCTCATTCCTTTGCGTATTCTTGAATCCCTTGAAAGCCGGCTCGGCCAGCGCGGTGTCGACGCTCCGATGCACCGGGTGTTCGACCTCATGGCAGGCACGTCGAGCGGTGGCCTGATCGCAGCCGGTCTCGCCGCGCCCCGCCCCGGCGGACGCTCCGGTGAGGCAGCCGCGTCGATTGCCGAACTCAAAACATTTTATGAGCGTGAGGCAAGAGACGTCTTCAAGAACTCGATCACGGCGCGGCTGACGAGGGCGATCACAAATCCTCTCGGACTTTTCGACGAAACCTATGATGCCCGCCCGCTGGAAAAGCTCCTGAAGGAACGGTTCGGCTGGACCTCCATGGCAAGCGCTCTCACCAGACTGGTGTTGACCGCCTATGACATCGAACAGCGCAAGGCAGTGTTCATGACCAACGGGCTGGAGGAAAACGGCAGCCGCCCGGACGACTATTATTTCTGGCAGGCGGTGCGCGCGACGACGGCAGCGCCCTCCTATTTCGAACCGGCCCGCATTGAAAACCTGTCCCGCAAGCGTGACGAAGCGCTGATTGACGGCGGCGTGTTCATGAACGATCCGGCCATTGCCGCCTATCTGGAAGCGCGCAAGATCGGCTGGGACGAAGACGAGATCGTAATCCTGTCGCTTGGCACCGGCCGTGCGCCGGAACGGCCTTTCCCCTACCGCGAAGCCACTGGCTGGGGCGCACTCGGCTGGATGCAGCCTTCCAAGGGTGTGCCGATCCTGTCGATCTTCTCCGACGGTCAGAGCCAGACTGCGGCCTATCAGGCGCAGCATCTCTTCAGTGAACTGCCGAAGGTCACCTATCATCGGCTGAACGCGGAACTGGCTCCGGACGGCGAAGATATGGACAACGCCCGGCCGGGCAACATCATCGCGCTCAACGGTGCGGCCGACCGGATCATCCGTGACCATACCATTTTCCTGGATGAGCTTGCTGACATGTTGAAAGCGCATGTGGAAAGCCGGGAAACGGATGCGCAAACCTCCG
The DNA here is from genome assembly GCA_050302295.1 of Roseibium sp. GTDB lineage: Bacteria > Pseudomonadota > Alphaproteobacteria > Rhizobiales > Stappiaceae > Roseibium. Next base: position 3,169 of record JBNLAU010000277.1, read on the forward strand.
ATATGGTGCATGCTGCCTGAAGGAACCGGAGCACCGGCCTTCCGCTGAAAGCACCTGAGCAAGAGGTTCTGACGTGGCCACAATTTTCGCCTTACGCTCCCGTCCGCATGTCTCGCGCTTACCGTGTCCCGCGCGGACCGGCTTGGGATCCGTCGTTGCCGCCTGTGCCGGGTTGCTCTTCCTGGCCCTGACTGCCCCGGCAGCGGCGTCGATCGTGCCTGTGCCGATCGCCAAGCCGCAGAGCGCGGTGGCTGAGGCGTTCACGCCAAGCGTCAAGTTGGTCGCCGGTGTCCCGGTGCCGACCCGCAAGCGGTCCGTTCCGGAGGGCTATGTCGCCAGCAAACCGAAACTGGTGCTTTATCCCAACATGCCGGCCAAGGATTATTTCGGCGCTGCGGACGGCCCCGCCCCGCTGAAAGCCCGGGCCATCGGATCCTATGCAAAAGGCTGTCTCGCGGGCGGAGCCCAATTGCCGCCCGATGGACCGACCTGGCAGGTCATGCGCCTCTCCCGAAACCGCAACTGGGGCCATCCGGAGCTGATCGACTATCTGGAGGACCTGGCCGCGGATGCGCCCGGTGTCGGCTGGAACGGGCTTCTGGTCGGCGATATCGCCCAGCCGCGCGGCGGTCCGATGGTGTCCGGCCATGCCAGCCACCAGGTCGGCCTCGATGCCGACATCTGGCTTACCGAAATGCCAAACCGGCTTCTGAGCGCGCAGGAGCGTGAGGATATCTCGGCCACCTCTATGCTGATTGGCCCGTTGGACGTCAAAGGCGCGGACAGGCGCGTGGATCCGAAAAAATGGACCGACGTCCATGCGCGGCTTATCCGGCGCGCGGCCTCCGACAGCCGCGTGGCGCGGATCTTCGTCAATCCGACGATCAAGAAGGCGCTGTGCAAGTTCGAAAAGAGCAAGAACCGCGCCTGGTTGCGCAAAATCCGCCCCTGGTGGGGGCATCACTACCATTTCCACGTTCGCCTCGCCTGCCCGCCGGGCAGCCGCGGCTGCAAAAACCAGAACCCGCCACCGCCGGGCGACGGCTGCGGCCAGCAGCTGACTTATTGGCTGTCCGACGAGCCCTGGGTGCCGAAAAATCCGCCCAAACCGGGTGAAAAGCCGAAAGTGGTCAAGAAGCGCCCGATGGCCCTCGCCGCCTTGCCGAACGAGTGCCGCAAGGTGTTGACGGCGAATTGAGCCGGAGCGCCCTGCCCAACGGCGTCAAGCCCTGGCAGCGGGCCTGGAAAGCTGCGCTTCCGGCAGGAACATCGTCTTCAGCAAATTGCGGAACAGCAACACCTGTTCGGACAGAACGCGCGGCTTGGCAAGCGCCTTCGACATGACGATGCCACCTTCCAGAACCGTCGACACCATGTCGGCAAGCGCATCGAGGTCGATTTCCTCCTTCGGCGGATAACGCTCGGCGATTTCGTCGAGCGTTACGCGGAACCGCGCCCGCCAGGCAAGAACGGCTTTCCGGTTCAGGTCGCGGATCTCCCGGTCGAACAGTCTTTCCTGGTAACAATAGGTTGCGATCAGGCACCCCGGATGACCGGTCGGCAGGTCCTCGACCATGCGCGCAAGAAGCTTCAGGCTGATGAGAAAGGCTTGCAGGGGATCGTCGGCGAGGTCTTTTCCTTGGTCGAAAATCTGATCGAAAAGGACCTCTTCCTCTTCGATATATTCCTCCAGGAGCACCCGTGCCAGTTCGCCCTTGTCCTTGAAATGGTAGAAAAAACCGCTCTTGGTGATTTCGGCCTCGGCGATCAGCTCGTCAATGGAGGTTGCTCCGAACCCCTTCTCCAGGATGGAATTTCTGGCTGCCGCGATGATCTTTTGCCGGGCACCGGTCCCCTTGCTCATTCTTCGGTCCCCTTGCTCATTCCTCGGTCCCCGATCCTAAGGCCGTTTCAACTGTACCGGTGGTACAGTTTTTTCACCCACGAAAATGCCACTGTCCTGTCAAAAACAACAGCAGCTCCATTAAGCAGCTGATATTTAGAGAATATTTTTAATTCTGCTCAACTTGCCCATGGGACTTCTAGATCAGGCGCCGGCGTTCCACGACATTAACGGCGAGATTGACGGAACAGCCCTCCTCGATCTGAACGCACCAAAACGAGCCAAGTTGGATGTCACGAATGAGCACTCATGTTGAAACACTTCCGCACCAGTCCCGGAAACTTTTCCTCACCGATGGTGGCCTGGAGACCAGCCTGATTTTTCTGGATGGCGAGGATTTGCCGCTCTTTGCCGCCTTTACACTTCTGAGAACGGCAGCAGGCCGTACAAAACTGCAGGACTACTACCGCCCCTATATCGACCTTGCCGTCCGGAGCAGCTCCGGATTTGTCCTGGAAAGCGCGACATGGCGCGCCAATCCCGACTGGGCGTCCCAGCTCGGCTATTCGGCGAGCGCCCTTGATGCCGCCAACAAGGAAGCCATCGAGTCGCTTCAGGCTCTGGTGCAGGAGTACCGCACCCCACAAAGTCCAATTCTGATCAGCGGGTGTGTCGGTCCGCGCGGAGACGGTTATGTCGCCGGCGAAGCCATGAGCGTTGAAGAGGCCCGCGCCTATCACGCCCGGCAAATTGCGGTCTTCTCCGAAAGCGGCGCCGACATGGTCACGGCAATCACCATGACGAATGTTCCCGAGGCGGCGGGTATTGCCCTGGCTGCTCGCGACAAGGGCATTGCCTGCGTCATATCGTTTACTGTGGAAACCGACGGCCGTCTGCCGTCCGGTGACGATCTCGGCGATGCCATCCAGGCGGTGGATGCGGCGACCGGTGGATCAGTGGCCTATTTCATGATCAACTGCGCACATCCGACCCATTTCGCTGAGGTTCTCGAACAGGGTGGTGAATGGGTCAGACGCATCTGCGGCATCCGCGCGAACGCCTCGCAGATGAGCCACGAACAACTGGACGCGGCGGAAGAGCTGGACAGCGGTGACCCGCACGACCTGGCACAGCGCTACGCCGCCATTCTGGAGGCCATGCCCTGGGTGCGCGTCGTCGGCGGCTGCTGCGGCACCGACCATCGGCACATTTCCGCGATCTGTTCCACCTGCTGCAGCCACGAAGCCGCTGCCTAGGTGTGCTTGCATTGGTGCAGGCTCCATTTCGAGGTCCTGCACCAGGCTCGAACCGGACTGGACTTGCCATCAAGCAAGGTTTCAGGACACCTGGTCAGGGGCGGCCACCCCGTCGTTCAGCACCCTGGTCAGAAACACCAGATCCAGCCAACTGCCGAACTTCGTGCCGGCCTGCGGCAGGCGGCCGGTGATCTCGAAACCGAGGGACTTGTGCAGGCCGATCGAGGCATCATTGTCGCCATCAACGGCCCCCACCAGCACGCGCACGCCA
>JBNLAU010000278.1:0-8139 GCA_050302295.1 Roseibium sp.
CAATTGCATCCCCTACGTCATGGCGTTGCCAAAATCAAATGCGCCGGCCTTCACGTAACAGGCATTGCAACGCCTCCATCACGCATGACCTGCAGTATGAAAAGCCGGCACAAAGGGATGTCCGCGTATGTTTTAGCCGCCAGCACCGGGCGGCATGAGGTATGCGACCAGGAAAGAAGGATCAACCATCTGATGGGCTGCAGGAAGGCGGAGATCCGTTGATCAGCATCAACGACATCGGCACTTAAAACACTATCGTCAAAAGCACTGTGATTGAACAAGCAGTGAGGAGGAATACCATGCCCAGGAAGATACTAGTCGCTGTCGACGGATCGGACGCCGGCAACCGTGCTCTGGCCTTCGCGTCCGAAATTTCAGCGAAAGTCGGTGGCGACCTCACGATCTTGCATGTTCTCATGCACGGCAAGCCGACGGAGGAACTGGAGCGACTTGCCGCATCGGAACATCTCATCAAGGAAACCGTCAGCCAGCCGCTTCCGGATGATCTCAATCTACCGCCGGACCTCGCGGCATCCCTGGCGTATCCCGAATTGGACCGGGCGCGCGCGGTTTCCGAGATCGGTGACTACGTCCTGCGCATTTCGCAAATGGGCGCCGAAGAGGCCGGAGCCAGAAACGTTCAGACGAAACTGGCTGACGGAGACTATGCCAATGCCATCCTAGATACCGCGTCCGATCTGGGTGCGGACCTGATCGTCATGGGGCGGCGCGGATTGGGTCGTATCGGGTCTCTCATTCTGGGCAGCGTTTCGAACAAGGTGCTCCAGAACGCCGAGTGCGATGTGACTGTGGTGCGATGATCTGTCTTCGGGTCTGATGCAGCGCCTTCATCGTTTGTGTCGCTGACAGGAAGCCTTTGTTCACGTTGCAATATGTTGAGACGACACAAAGGAATTGCGCAAATGGCCAGGACCGCGCTGATTACCGGGGCCTCGAGCGGCATTGGCCGTGGAATAGCCATAAGGCTCGCCTCCGACGGCTGGAGAATCCTTGCGCAGGGGCGCAGACAAGAAGCACTTCAGGACACAATCGAGTGCGTTAAAAACGCCGGAGGCACCGGAGACGCATTTACCGCCGAGATGGGAAACATGGACGAGGTCGCGGCGCTCGCCGACTGGGCCAAGTCCGGGGACAGGCTGGATGCATTAATCCACTGCGCAGCCAAGTTCACTTACGGGACTGTGTCGACCGAACGCTTTGATGACTGGGACAGGTCGATAGATCAGGTTTTGAGGGCAACACTCCGCCTGACAGCGCATGTATTGCCCGCAATTCGAGCGTCACAGGGCGCATTTGTCTATATTTGCGGCCCCACCTCGTGGCTGGGATGGAAAAACCATGCAATTCACTGCTCCCTCCGTCACGCACAAGCAGGCTTCGCAAAAGCGCTGTTCGAAGATGTCCGCGAGGATGGAATACGGGTCACGCTTGTCCACCCTGGATTTGTCAACACGCCGTCCATCAAACGGGAGGGAAAGGACCCCTCGAAGATGATTCAGGTCGAAGACATCGCGGAAGCAATAGCCGCGTCTCTTTCCCTGCCTCGGACGACCTGTGTCACAGAGATGAAACTGTGGCCGCAGCAAAGCCCGTATACCTGATCTCCACCAACGCAGAGCAACTGGAGCACGTTCCAGCTCAGGCCTTCCGGCCCAAATACACAGCCTGGGTGATCTCGCGCCCGTCCTGCAAGGGGTTTGCAAAAACAACCGGTTCCGCCCATGCCTCTTCAAATGCCGAGGCGAGCAATGCCGTGATGGCCTCATCCGGCGCTTCATCGGACCACAGCCCCACAATGCCGCCGGGCTTCATAAAGCGCTTCAAAGCACACAGGCCTTCGGCAGTGTAAAACCCTTTCGACCCGCCGTGGAGCAAGCGGTCCGGCGTGTGGTCGATGTCGATCAGAATGGCGTCGTATTGCCAGGCAGGCTGATGTGCGTCGAAGCCGGTGTCGGAAGCCGCCAGCGCAAAGAAATCCCCTTGCACCAGCCGGCAGCGAGGATCATCGGCCAATTCGGTTTTCATCGGCACAAGCCCTTCCCTGTGCCAGCGGATCACCGGTTCCAGAAGATCGACAACAGTGAGCTGGGAAACGGCATCGTGTGCCAGCGCGGCCTGGGCGGTGTAGCCCAGACCGAGCCCTCCACCCAGCACATCCAGCCCTACGCCGGTCAACGCCGCGAGCCCCTTGTCGGCCAGCGCCCTTTCGGACGCGGTGAACAGGCTGGACATCAGATGCTCATCGCCGAGCAATATTTCAAAAACGTCGGTTTTAAGGGCCAATATGTGCCGCCGGCGCAGTGAGATTGCGCCGATGGGCGTGGGTGCGTAGTCCAGTTCTTCAAACAAAGCGCTCATGAGCGCACCGTGGCGGCAAACAGGTCCGTTGAAAAGGGGGAACCGACGGAAAGAGGGGGAAACATCGTCACGGTGACAATGATTGCCTGCAATGCCGTGGCTCAGAGCTCGGACCGATCAGACCTTCCGCAACTCCGCGTAAACCGCATAGCCCCGGTAGAGGCGCTGAAAGGTGAGATTGGCTCCAGTCCGCTCCGTAAGGCGTTTGAGTTCAGCCTCCAGATCCGCGCGCGGGGACACATGGAAGGACCGCAGCCATTTGAAAAGCAGCGTCCTGAACCAGCCCGGCAGCCGTTCCTGCTGGCCGAAATCGACAACATGGATACGGCCGCCATTGACGAGGTGCTCAAGTCCAGCGGCAAGGGCTTCGCGCCAGATGGGGATCATGGAGAGAGTGTAGGAATAAATCACCCGGTCGAAGGCCGGAACACTGAGGCCCTCGGTGGCCGCAGGATTTGCGGCATCGCCCTCGATCAGCGTGATGCGATCGCTCAAGCCCGCCCTGGTGATGTTCCTGGCCGCCGTTTCCAGCATGTGCCGGGAAATATCGAGACCATGGAACCGGGTGTCCGGATACCTTCTGGCGGCGGCAATCAGGTTGCGTCCGGTACCGCAGCCGAGTTCCAGAACCGCGCCACCTTTGGGCGGCTTGAGTTCGGCGATCAGACGGTCCCGGCCGAGCAGATAGTACTTGCGCGAGAGATCATAGAAATGGCGCTGGTGGCGATAGACGGCGTCCATCAACCGGGCTGTTTCCTCAGCTTCGCTCATCATCAGTTCTGCCAGTCTCACTCAGCCATTGAACACATAGAGATGAAATCCGCCGTAGATGGACGAACGGTCCTGCCGGCCAAGCTCCCGGCTCTCAGCTTCCTCATAGGTCCAGCGTTTCAAAATCCCGTCCGCGACGCGGCCCGGAAGCAAGGTCGGTTCGGCAGCGGTTCGGAAGATGACCCGCGCGCCGGGACGGGCCGTGCGGGTGATTTCGCTCCAGAGCGCATTCAGTTGATGATCGGTCATCCAGTCCTGGGCATCCAGCAGTACATAGGCGTCCAGCGAGCCAGCGGCGACGCCCTGGAGGTGCTCGGTGAAGTTCCGGTTGAGAACACGAACCCGGCCCACGCGCTCACGGATATCGTCGTAGTATTCGCGTTTCAAATAGGGTGGCAGCGGCCCGGACACGCCGGTTGATCCGCCGGCACTCGGCGCATAGCCGCGACCAAAGGCCTGCCATGCGAAATAGTTTTCCTGCATGGAGAAATCACAGGCGAGCTTTTCCAGCCGCTGGCGAAGTACGGCAGACATATTGCCCTCGGCATTGGCGGAAACCAGGGCGTCATATTGCGCGGGCGGTATGCCCAGGCCATAGAGCGACATCTTTTTCGAGGTTGCCCAACGCACCATTCGCTTTTCGAACAGCGGCGCCAGGGCGGTGTCGAAGAAGGTGCGCTGCTCTTCCAGCGACCTGGTCTTAATCATATGTTTCGGGTCGATGCCGTAAAGGCGCGCGACAAGGTGGCCAATGCCGATGAAATAGCCGAGAAGGCCGTGATGATAGAGATCGCGCGAAAACAGGGTAATGCGCTTGCGGCCCCAATTTGCAATGTCCCGGCCTTCCCAATAGTCAACGGTTTCGGCGTCCAGATTGTCCTTCAGGAAGCGGTGATAGGCGGCTACATTGGCTTTTTCGTCGGCTTCGCCAAAAAAGCGGTAGAAGGTCTGGTAATTCGGGAAATGTTTGGCCGCCGCCAGTTTCAGCCGGCCGAGGGCGACATGCGCCCGGTTCAGATCAACCGCGGTGATTGCCGCCGGATTGGCCGTCAGATAGGACATGATATTGCAGCCGCCGGAGGCGATTGCAATCATTCTGCTTTCGGGCGTTAGACGCAGCGCCTTCATGTCAACGTCCGGATCTTCCCAGATCTGCGGATAGACAAGGCCTTTGAAGGCGAAGGTGAAAAGACGTTCGAGAATCCCTTCCCGGGATGCAGCCCCCGAGCGATGCACAGCTTTGCCGAGGCGTTTCTTGGAAGCCGTGAGCGTGCTCTTCGCCATTTCATTCTCCCCTGTCATTCGTCAGATGAAACTGCCTTCCGATAGGACAGGGACACGACAGTTTGGTGACGGTTCGGGAGATTTGTCAGTTTATCCGCATAACAAAGTCCCCGCCGGGGCGGGGACCGAAACTGCATTGGTTTTGACCGTTTCCCGCTTTAGCGGGTGATGACCACGAAGTCGGTGCCGAGCCCGGTATTGCGCTTATAATTCCGATCGGTGATCGTCAGGGACGTGCCCGGCGTCAGCATCTGCGCAAGCTCCCCGGCAACCTTTTCCGGGATTTCGACCCTGTCGAGAACATCCAAAGGTTTGCCTCCTCGCGCGCCTTCAGCGGACACAGCCATCCAGTCGACGGATTTGTCGCCTTGTTCAAAGTCGAGGGCGGTGAAGACATGGGTTCCGATTTCCTGGTCGATGTCCTTCACCGTGACCTGCGCGGAATAGATATCCCGGAACTTGCGGCGCACAAGCAGGATTGCATTCTGCGGCTTTTCATATCCGGCTTCCGCATAAATGCGGGCAACCAGCGCATCGGTCACATTGCCGGTTACCGGCAGGTCCGCGCCTTCCTGATAAAGCCGGATGGCCGCCCGGGTTTTCCGGCCGAATATGCCGTCGGCAGGACCGGCGTTGTAGCCCATCTGGTTGAGCAGACGCTGCAGCACCCTCGTGCGGCTCGGCGGTTTCTGCGGCGTGATGATCATGCGCAGAGGTTTGTCGAAATGCGGATTTTCCGGTGCTGCCGCCGGCAGGGAAGCCTGCAAGGCGGACGGGCGGATGGCACCGCGCAAGGCCGGATCTGACTGAATATCGGCGTCGGAGAGGCTTGCGACTTCGGTTTCCGGCACAAAGGGCTGTGGCAGGACCGGATGGCGGACACGCGACGGCTCGGCATTGTCGCCGGTAACGACAACCTGCACGCCGCGCTCGGTCATGCTGTAAAGCGACTTGGCGAATTCACGCGGAAGACGAATGCAGCCGTGAGAGGCCGGATACCCCGGCAGCCTGCCCACATGAAGCGCTACACCAGACCATGTCAGGCGCTGCATGAACGGCATCGGCGCACTGTCATAAAGGTTGGAATAGTGCTTGCGGCGTTTTTCCAGAATGGAGAACACGCCGGTCGGCGTCCTGTGGCCGTTCTTGCCGGAAGAAATCGGCGAGGTTTCGATCAGATCAAGCCCGCGATAAACCTTGATATTCTGTTCGTTCAACGAAACCAGCACATGCAGCGGCGGCTCGGTTTCCGGCTTTTCGGCGGAAGCGGGCGCGGCATCCCGAGCCCATGCTCCTGACATTGCGGAGACTGACAAGAATGCAGCACCGGCAAGGCTTAAAAGCACGCCAGCCCGACCGCTACGATTGTGAACCATGCAATACGACATTCCTGAGCTCCCCAACACAAACCTTCTAAAGCTCTACTCAAATGCTAACCAAGACCCTTTTAGATCGGGTTAGGAAACACGGTTACTTATTGGTTTCCTTCACCCTTTTCATAATCTTTCTCACAATACCGGGGCTGCGACTGTTATTCACATCACAAATTGTACGTTCAGCGCCCCCCTGTGAGCGCATTGCCAGGTTTCACGGTGTCTGGCGCGTCAATCCGTCCTGGAAGACAACGGCCTCGCCGCGGGACGGTGCAGCCAGCTCGCCTTCCCACATGACACGCTGTCCCCGGACCATCGTGCCGACGGGCCAGCCCGTGACCTCTTTGCCGTCGTAAGGGGTCCAGCCACATTTGGAGGCGATCCACTCGTTGCGGATCGTTTCCTTGTGTTTCATGTCAACCACTGTGAAATCGGCATCGTAGCCGACCGCAATCCGGCCCTTGCGCGCGGTCTGGAACAGGCGCGCCGGTCCGGCGCTGGTCATGTCGACAAAGCGGGCCAGGCTCAGCCGTCCCGCATTGACGTGGTCGAGCATGATCGGCACCAGCGTTTGCACTCCCGTCATGCCGGAGGGTGACGCCGGATAGGGTTTCTGCTTTTCTTCCAAGAGGTGCGGCGCGTGGTCGGACCCGAAAATATCCAGAATGCCCTGCTGCAATCCCCACCACAGGCGCTGCGAATGACGTGGCGCGCGCACCGGCGGGTTCATCTGCACAAGCGTGCCGAGCCGGTGATAGGCCTCGTCCGTCAGGGTGAGGTGATGCGGTGTCACCTCGATCGACGCGACATCCTTATGGTCGATCAGGAAGTCCACTTCCTCGGCGGTCGAGAGGTGCAGAATGTGGATCTTCGCGCCGGTTTCACGCGCGATGCGGACCAGGCGCTCGGTACACTGAAGCGCCGCGATCTCGTCGCGCCAGACCGGATGCGAGCTCGGATCGCCCTCGACCCGCTCGCCCTGCCGTTCGCGCAGGCGGAACTCGTCCTCGGAATGAAACGCAGCCCGGCGGCGCGTGACGGAAAGGATGTCCTTCACGCCCCGGTCGTCCTCCACCAGAAGATCACCGGTGGACGAACCCATGAATACCTTTATGCCGGCGGCTGCCGGCAGACGCTCCAGTTCCGGAATGTCCTTCACATTTTCCCGTGTTCCGCCAACCCAGAATGCAAAATCGCAATGCATCCGGTGATGGCCACGATTGACCTTGTCGGCAAGCGCGGCTTCGGACGTGGTGAGCGGATTGGTGTTGGGCATTTCAAAAACGGCGGTCACGCCGCCCATCACCGCGGCGCGGGATCCCGATTCCAGGTCTTCCTTGTGGTCCAGCCCCGGTTCACGGAAATGCACCTGGGTGTCCATCACGCCGGGCAGCACATGCAGGCCGGTGCAGTCGATCACGTCTCCGGCCTGTGACTTGTCGAAGGAGCCGAGACCGGCAATCCGCCCGCTTCTGACCGCCACATCCCGTTGGCCTTCACCATCCTGATTGACAACGGTTCCGCCCTTCAGGATCAGGTCATAGGTCGCGCTCATTTAGCTTCCTCCGGCATCGTCGAGATGATTGGTGGTCTGGGTCCGAGACCTCATTTCAGGGGCTTATACGCGGCCCCTTTGAAAAGAGCCAGATGCCGAAGCAGGTTTCCGCTCTTGCCCGCACCCGGCAAAGCACCTATGTGGGCTTGGTATTACCCGCCAGATCCACTCCTCTCTTACAAGGAGCGCGCCTTGCCGTCTTTCAGCTTTGCCCGCCTGACCGACCGGACCCTGATCAAGGTTGCCGGTCCGGAAGCCCGGCACTTCCTGCAGAATCTGGTGACATCGGACCTGGAAGACGTGGACCGGGACGGCGCCGGGTCCGGCGCCCTGCTGACACCCCAGGGGAAAATCCAGTTCGACTTTCTGATCTACAAGTCCGGAGACGCCTACCTGCTGGATACTCCTGCCGCGGCGGCAGCAGACCTTTTGAAACGCCTGACCTTCTATCGTCTGCGTGCCAAGGTCGAACTGGAACTGCTTCCGGAAGAGATCTGCGTTTTTGCGGGCTGGGGTGAGGAGACCGATGCACCCGAAGCGCCGGTAGTGGTTCAGGACCCGCGCCTTGCCGCGCTTGGGCAAAGGTTCGCCGGTCCGGCCGGGGACCTTCAAGGCAAGCTGCCGGGAGATCCAGCCGATGCGGGTGCCTATGACGCCCACCGTATCCGGCTCGGTGTGCCAGAAGGGCTGAAGGACTACGACTATTCAGACATCTTCCCCCATGATGCTGATCTCGACCAGTTGCGGGGGGTCTCCTTCACCAAGGGCTGTTTTGTC
>JBNLAU010000279.1:0-11636 GCA_050302295.1 Roseibium sp.
AGATCGCCCTGGTACGCGGCGTCACCGACTTCAGGATCGTGTCGACATCGGCGGTAAAGTTCTTCTCCGGCACGGCGATCGGCGTAGCGCCAGCAGCCAGCACATAGATCCGGTAGACCAGAAAGCCGTGTTCGGAATAGATCGCCTCATCGCCTGGGCCGAGATAGCCGTAGGCAAGCATGTTCAGGACCTCGTCCGACCCGGCTCCGCAAATGATCCGATCGGGATTGAGCCCATAAACCTCGCCGATGGCCGCCCGCAGTTCGGCAGACGAGCCGTCCGGATAAAGCTCCAGGTTCTGCGCCACCTGCTCGATCGCGGGACGCACGGACGGGCTGGTCCCCAGCGGTGTTTCGTTGGAGGACAGCTTGTGCACGGTCTTGCCGTGACTGCCTTTGGATTTGCCGGGAACATAAGGGGCAATGTCCAGGACACCCGCTTTCGGCTGCGGACGGTTCAAATTCGCTTCACCGGCACCGGTCACCATGCTCATCTCGTTCATCCCAGAGGCTCCCCGTCCCCGGCTGCTATTGTTTCTTCAGGCCCGAATGCGTCTTCCGCGTCGCCGTCAGCGTCAATCGGCGCTGCGTAGCCGCCGACATGCCTGAGGACATCGGGCGCGGCTCCAGCTGCGGCACAGGCCGTCATGACGTCGTCTTCCGGCAGGTCGCCGGCAATGGCCAACAGGGCGTCCACTCCGTTTGCGGAGCGGAAGAAGCTGAGCACCTCGATGCCCTGAGCCATCAGCTTGCCGGGCAGAAGATCGGACCAGCGGGCGTCATAAACCGCCACATCCGTGTTGTCGATCAGACTGTCCGCCCTGGACAGCACCAGCGCCGGCAGATCCGCGGGCCGGTCTTCCAGAACCACGAAAGGAAGACGCGCCCGCACCTGTGCGCCGGCCTCGCTCAATCCCCGCCACCAGGGAAGCTCCGCCCGGCTGGTCAGTGCCACAAGGCCAAGATCGCCGCTGGAAGCAGTCACGGCACCAACAACATCCGCCGCATCGCTGCCCGGCACCAGTTCAACGGAAAAGCCGAAATAAAACCGGGCCAGATCAAGCATGTCGATCAGGTCGGCGCTGCCGTCCAGATGAACCGCCGTGTCCGTCTGCAGGCTGGTACAGGCGCAGATGATGTCGCGCCAGATATGCTCCACCGTTGCAAGCGGCAGCTCGCCCCGATGGCGTTCCACCATCTGGCGCATCTGATCCGCGTCCCGCTCGGGATGAAACATCGCCCCGGTTTCGCCGGTTGCACGGTGAGCAGCAACGACGCTGGCTTCCGCCTGGGCACGCTCCATCAGTGCTTCATGGATGCGGGCATCGATCTCATCGATGCGGCTTTGCAAATCGCCCAGCGGCAGCCCGCTGTCCGGTGATTGAGACATGTAAAGCTCCGGCTTGCATCAGCCCGCATTTCTCACTCGCGCATGGTCCTGCGGGCCAGGGTCAGCGGCGCATAGTCATAGGCATGTGATCGCATAAACGCAAAAGAAAACATTGACTCCAGAAGCCTCACGCGGCTAGTTCGCCAGTCTGATTGTTGCGCTCGTACCTTTGGGTCAGCCTCCCGCAATCCGCGGTCTCCAGGCACAGATGCGCCGCAATCGACCTTGAGTTTCCCATTCGGGACGAATGCAACAAACCCGAAAGTGCCATGTCCGCTGAAACGCCGAGCGCAGCAAATCCAGAGGATCTGAAGGCAAGCGAAGCCGTTTTGCCCTCCAGCAAGCTCGCCCGTTTTCCGGCTGACGATCCGTTGGAACTGGATTCCGGCGTCAGGCTTGCCCCGTGGCAGATCGCCTACGAGACCTACGGCACGCTCAACGCGGACAAGTCCAACGCGATTGTCATTTGTCACGCACTGACCGGCGACCAGTATGTTGCCTCCGACAATCCCGTCACCGGCAAACCCGGCTGGTGGAACCTGATGGTCGGCCCGGGCAAGCCGGTCGACACCAACCACTATTTCGTCATCTGCGCCAATGTGCTCGGCGGCTGCCTCGGCACCACAGGCCCGGCGACCATCAACCCGGAGACCGGAGAAGCCTACGGCCTGAACCTGCCGGTCGTAACCATCCGGGACATGGTGCGTGCCCAGGCACGGCTGGTGGATCATCTGGGCATCGACACGCTGTTTGCGGTCATGGGCGGCTCCATGGGCGGCATGCAGGTGCTGCAATGGGCGGCGAGCTATCCCGAACGCGTCTTCGCAGCCGTTCCGATCGCGGCCGCTGCCCGCCATACCTCACAGAACATCGCCTTTCACGAAGTCGGCCGGCAGGCGATCATGGCCGATCCCAACTGGTGTCACGGCAACTACATTCACGAAGGCGTGCGTCCCACCAAGGGCCTTGCCGTCGCGCGCATGGCGGCGCATGTCACCTACATGTCGGATGAGTCCCTGCATCAGAAATTCGGGCGTAACCTGCAGGACCGGGACAACCTGACCTTCGGTTTCGACGCCGATTTCCAGATCGAAAGCTATCTGCGCCACCAGGGCATGACCTTCGTCGACCGGTTCGACGCCAATTCCTATCTCTATGTCACCCGCGCCATGGACTATTTCGACCTTGCGGACCAGTTCGACGGAACGCTGGCACTCGCCTTCAAGGACACGAAGACGCGGTTCTGCGTGATGTCCTTCACCTCCGACTGGCTGTTCCCGACCTCGGAAAGCCGGCAGGTAGTCAAAGCCCTGAACGCGGCCGCGGCCAATGTTTCCTTCGTCGAGATCGAAAGCGACCGGGGCCACGATTCCTTCCTGCTGGACGTGCCGGAAATGTTCGAAACAATTCGCGGTTTCCTGACGGGGGCCGCGCGCGCACGCGGTGTACCGGCGCCGGGTGAGGAGACCTGATCCAATGAACCTGGCTCCCACGCAAACCGGACCCGGAGAAATCCGGGGCGATCACAAAGTGGTCGCCTCGCTTGTGCCCAAAGGCGCGCGCGTTCTTGATATCGGTTCGGAAGACGGCGCCCTGCTCGATCTGCTCATCCGCGAGCGCAAGGTCGACGGCCGCGGCATCGAGCTGTCACAGGCCGGGGTGAACCGCTGCGTGGCACGCGGCCTGTCCGTCATCCAGGGCGATGCGGACAAGGACCTTGCGGACTATCCGGACCGGGCGTTCGACGTTGCGATATTGAGCCAGACGCTGCAGGCGACCCGCGAACCGAAACGGGTGATGAGCGAGCTTCTGCGCATCAGCAATCAGGTCGTCGTGTCCATTCCGAATTTCGCCCATTGGCGCAACCGGGTACAGCTCCTGTTCCGCGGCCGTATGCCGGTGACAAAATACCTGCCTTACGAATGGTACGACACGCCCAACATCCACTTCTGCTCGCTGCGCGACTTTGTCGACCTGTGCCATGAGCTGGATGCGGACGTCGTCAAGGCGGTCGCGCTCAGCGGCAAGGGCAACAAGATCCCGGTCAATGCCCCCTGGTGGGTCTGGAACATCATAGCCGAACAGGCGGTTTTCCTGCTGAAACGCTGACACGCAACGTTCGAATGCCTGGAATTGCGAACCCGTTCCAGGTCCTTCTACGAACGCTCCGCATCCCGGAACAGTTTCACGTGCTCCGCTCCGGTCGTCCGCACTGGCTTCAGGCCCGTCGCAACCCCTTCGGGAATGAAGACCGGACGCAGAACGCGCAGGCGGCTCCGCTTGCCGTCGGCCGGCAGGCTCTGGAAAACGATCTTCTCCGCTTCCATGATCAGGACCCCGCCGAAGGCAGGCCAGAGCTTGCGGCCGATGCCCTCCCATGTCCGCGCGGCGCGCAGGATTGTTCGCGCCCTGGAAGGCGGCATGAAGAGGGCTTCCTTGTCGTCGAGCACGTTGAACTGGCAGCTTTTGAGAAGATGCTTCAACTGCCTGCTGGAATAGGGGCGGCCATAGCCGAAGGGCGACAGCTCCGACTGTGCCCAGAGCCCGCGCCGGTTGGGCACGACGGCAATCAGCCGTCCCCCGGGGGAAAGCACCCGCCAGGCCTCTTTCAGGACCGTATCCGGATCCGAGCAGTGATCGAGCGCATGCACCAGCATGATCCGGTCAAAGGAGTTGTCCGCAAAGGGAAGGGCTCCGTCCTCCACGAGCGCGCAGGAACTGTCCCGTTCCCTCGGCCAGGGCACGGCGCCCTGTGGCGCAGGCATCGCCGCGATCACCCGTTCCGCCTTGTCCAGATAGGGCCGGATGAACGGGCCGGCGTAACCGATGCCCAGCAGATGCTGCCCCTTGAGATCAGGCCACATGCCGCGGACCGGCGCGCCGATCAGGCCACGCAGCAGCCGCCCAAGCGGTAAATCGTAAAAGGCACGCAGATGAACGACGTCGAGATACATTCAATTTCACTCGGCGGAAAAGGAATTTGCGCGATTGAACATGGAACCACGGTCTGGCGCAAGTTCTCATGCCTTGCTCTTGGAACTGCTCTTTGCCACTGTTGCATTCAAAATGCCACCCCGCACGAGGAGCCTCTCAATGGCCTTGAGTGACACTACCCGAATTCGTCAGTTCGCCTGCCTCAATGACAATTTTGGCGTGCTGGTTCATGACACGGAGAGCGAAACCACCATCGCATTCGACGTGCCGCATGCCGCTGCCTATGAAGAGGTTCTTGAGGAAACCGGCTGGAAGCTGACCCACATTCTGATCACCCACCACCATTGGGATCACGTCCAGGGCCTTGACGAACTGAAAGAAAAAACCGGTGCTACCGTCATCGGCCCGGAACGCTCGCGCCAGAAGATCCGCGAAATGGACCGCACGGTCGAGGACGGCGATCATGTCCGCTGCGGCCCCTATGAGGTCAAGGCGATTTCAACGCCGGGACACACGCTGGATCAGATCTCCTGGTATATTCCGTCAATCGGCATGGCCCACACGGGCGACACTCTGTTTTCCCTTGGCTGCGGCCGGGTTTTTGAGGGCGACAAGGAAATGATGTGGTCGTCGCTCGTCAAGCTGATGCGCGAGCTGCCTGACAGCACCACGATCTATTGCGGCCACGAATACACGGAAGCAAATGCCCGCTTCGCGCTTGGCATCGAGCCGGACAATGCCGATCTCAAGGTCCGGGCCGAGGAAGTGGCCGCCCTGCGCGCACGCGGCGAAGCCACTCTGCCAACCACTATGAAGCTGGAACGGGCAACCAATCCCTTTTTGCGGGCGGGCGAGGCCTCCGTCGCTGCGGCACTCGGCATGACCGGCAAGTCTGCCGCCGAAATCTTTGCGGAGATCAGAACCCGGAAGGACAACGCCTGAGAGCCCTGAACTGACCCGCACGAACTGCGAAAGACCCGACGTAAGAACTTATTGCTGCTTTTCTGAGTTGCAAGCCTTAAAACCTCCCGGACTTGCCCCCATATGCACGTGTGTCGTGATCAGGAAGGGGCAAATTCCATGACGCTTGTCAGTTCTGAAACCCACTTGAGCCGTACCGCCGAGCAGCGCGCGAAAGATGTGGTCCATCGCATTGTAACCCAGGCCGAATCCATCCCCGCAAACCAAGGAGGCGGTCACAAGCTGGATATGCAGATCCTTTACGAGGAAGTGGTTGCCGCCTTGCGGGAAACGATTGACGACCTGGCGTATTGCTCGGAGTCGACATGATCCTGCGCCAGGGCGCTCGCGCAGTTTCTTCCCTTTTCCTGCCCGTTTATTGGAACTTTCATGACCGTTTCTGCGCGCCTGACGACAAAAGAAATTGTCGACCTCCTGAACATGCGGCCCCATCCGGAAGGCGGCTACTACGCCGAAACCTTCCGCGATGAGGTAACGGACGATGACGGGCGCGCCGCCTCGACGCTGATCTATTTCCTGCTGCCCGAAGGCATCCTGTCACGCTGGCACAAGGTCGATGCGGTGGAGACCTGGCACTGGTACGCGGGTGCGCCGCTGGAACTTTCCCTAAGCCCGGACGGCAGTTCAAAGGACGTGCTCACCCTCGGCAACAACCTTGCGGCAGGTGAACGCCCTCAGGGCATTGTGCCGCGCCATGGCTGGCAGCAGGCTCGCTCGCTCGGCGCCTGGACCCTGGTCGGCTGCACGGTGGCACCGGGATTTCAATTCGAAGGGTTTGTGATGGCTCCGGAAGGCTGGGAGCCCGGGAAACCTTAGGCGAATGGATGGCAAGAAATTGCCACACCTCCTCCGTCATCCCCGCGAGGGGGCGACCACGAAGCCCTCCTCACCCAATCCACTTGTCATCCCTGCGAAGGCAGGGATCCAGTATCCCGTTGATTCAGTTGTTTTTCCAACACGGAACGCCGAATGACCGCCGCCACGTCAAACCGTGGCGGCAATTCGTAGAGGAGGAGTCCCTAGGCCAAACCCGCAATCGCGCTGGCAAAGTCCTCGGCCGAGAACGGCTCCAGGTCCTCGACTCCCTCACCAACCCCGATGAAATGCACCGGCAGGCCGAATTTTGCAGCAATGGCCACGAGAATGCCGCCACGGGCGGTGCCGTCCAGTTTGGTCATCACAAGGCCGGTCACTCCGGCCACCTTACCGAAGATTTCCACCTGGTTGAGCGCGTTCTGGCCGGTCGTCGCGTCAAGCGTCAGCAGCACCGTGTGCGGGGCCTCCGGGTCGTGCTTCTTGATGACGCGGATGACCTTTTCAAGCTCATCCATCAACTCCGCCCTGTTCTGAAGGCGGCCGGCCGTATCGACCAGAAGCACGTCGACCTGGCTTTCCTTCGCCTCTTTCATGGCGTCAAAGGCAAGGCCCGCAGCATCGGCACCGGTATCCCGGGCAATCACTTCCGCGCCCGTACGCTCGCCCCAGATCTTAAGCTGCTCGACCGCCGCCGCACGGAACGTATCCCCCGCAGCCAGCATCACCGACTTGCCCTCGGAGCGCAGTTTCTGGGAAAGCTTGCCGATGGTGGTGGTCTTGCCCGTGCCGTTGACACCCACCATCAGCACGACATGGGGCTTCTTGCCCGTATCGAGATCGAGCGGCCGGGCAACCGGTTCCAGAACCTTTTCGACTTCCTCCGACAGGATCGCGCGGACTTCGTCAGGGGAAATTTCCTTGTCGTAGCGGCCATCGGACAGCCGGTCCGTGATCGCCATGGCCGTATCGACACCGAGATCTGCCTGGATCAGAACATCCTCCAGCTCTTCCAGCATGGAAGCGTCCAGCTTGCGCTTGGTGAAGATGGACGAAATGCCTTCGGTCAGCGAGGCGGAGGAGCGTGAGAGCCCTTTCTTGAGCTTCTGAAACCAGGAGAGCTTCGGCTCTTCCGGCGCCTGCTCGGGCTCCGGTTCCGGTTGGGACTTGGGCTCAGGTTCGGCGACAGGTTCCGGCTCAGATGCCGGCAAAGGCTCAGGCTCAGGAGCAGCTTCCGGCTCTCCCGAGACGTCTGTCGGCAGCTCGTCTTCCGGCCCCTCCGGCAATTTCGGCGGCGTGAAATCGGCAACAAGATCCGGGCCCATTCCGACCCCGAACGGCTGAACGCTCTCTTCCATGGAGGCGACGGGCTCGATCTCCATGTCGACATCCGTTTCGGTGCCGGCCGGTTCGGTCTCCGGTTCCGCCTGCTCCGGCGCCGGTTCGGCAGCGTTTTCAACAGCCTGATCGACGGTTTCGCCCTGGTCTTGCCGGTCGCCCTTGCCGCCAAAGAGCCGCCCAAATAACCCGCGCTTTTTCTCGCTCATGAAATCGCCTTAAGAAGTCGGACCGCGACTCACGCGGCCTTGGAAAGAGCTTCGCCCAGAAGATGCCGCCCGGTATGACCGATAATTCTGGTCTCGACAATCTCTCCGGCCCGGCCGCCTGTCAGTTCCACCTGGGTGAACTGCTCCGTCCGGCCAAGACCTTCCTTCTCGATCAGCACCGGACGCAGTTTTCCGACCTCGCCCGCCAGATGCTTCACCAGAGCTTCTTCGCCCTTGGCCCTGAGGCGGGCGCCCCGCTCCTTGACGATACCGCGCGGCAGCTGCGGCATGCGCGCCGCCGGCGTGCCCGGCCGCGCCGAGAACGGAAAGACGTGCAGATGCGTCAGGCCGCATTCGTCGACGATCTTCAGCGAATTTGAAAACATTTCTTCGGTTTCGGTCGGGAAACCGGCGATGATGTCCGCACCGAACACCACATCCGGACGCATGCGCCGGACATCCTCGCAGAAACGGATCGTATCGGCGCGCAGATGCCGCCGCTTCATCCGCTTCAGGATCATGTCGTCGCCCGCCTGAAGCGAGAGATGGAAATGCGGCATCAGGCGCTCGTCTTCGGCGATCACCCGCATCAGATCCTCATCCGCCTCAATGGAATCGATGGAGGACAACCGCAGACGCTTCAGCTCCGGCACCATTTTCAGGATCTTCGCCGTGAGCGTGCCGAGCTTCGGCGCTCCGGGCAGATCGGCCCCATAGGAGGTGATGTCCACGCCGGTCAGCACGATCTCGTTGTAGCCGTTTTCGGCAAGCCGCCTGATCTGGTCAACCACCACGCCCATGGGCACGGAACGGGAATTGCCGCGGCCATAGGGAATGATGCAGAAGGTGCAACGGTGGTCGCAGCCGTTCTGCACCTGGACAAATGCACGTGCCCGGCCGGTGAGGCCGTCGATCAGATGCCCCGCCGTTTCCTCAACGCTCATGATGTCGTTGACGCGCACCTTTTCGGTTTCCGGAATGCCGAATGTGGCCACGTCGGAATAGGACTTGCGCTCCAGCTTCTCGGTATTGCCGAGCACCAGGTCCACTTCTTCCATGCCGGAAAAGGTTTCCGTTTCGGTCTGCGCGGCGCAGCCGGTAACGATCACCCTTGCATCCGGATTGTCGCGCTTGGCCTTGCGCACGGCCTGACGCGCCTGGCGCACCGCCTCATTGGTAACGGCGCAGGTGTTGATGAGGATGGCGTCCTTGAGGCCTGCGGCCTCCGCCTCACGCTTCATCACCTCCGACTCGTAGGAATTGAGACGGCATCCGAAAGTCACGACATCGATGCTCATGACGCGGCCTCGGTTTCCAGCCGCTCGTCTCCGCCCGCCGTTTTGCGCCAGGTGAGCGTATCGAAATCGACTTCGCCCTCGAATTCCACCTCCGTCAGACCCGTCATCAGCACATGATCGTCGCTTTCGCGCCAATCGATCCCGATCGGCCCGCCAGGCAGGTGAATGGTTGTCTTGCGTCCGCTCTTGCCGTCGCGCGCAGCAGCCACCCCAACGGCACAGGCCGCTGTGCCGCAGGCAAGCGTCAGGCCGACGCCGCGTTCCCACACTTTCACGCGGATCTGGTTTTCATCGAAAATGTGAGCCAGCGAGATATTGGCGCCTTCGGGAAAAATCGGATGCTGCTCCAGAAACGGACCAATCCGCTCCAGATCGTAGGCCTCCACGTCGTCAACCCAGAAGATCGCATGCGGATTGCCCATGTTGACGGCGGCCGGCGTATGCAGGATCGGATCGTCGATTGGTCCGATCTGCAGCTCGATCGCGCGCGTATCGGCAAATTCCTCGGCCAGCGGGATGTCCTGCCACTCCAGACGCGGCGCGCCCATGTCAACCGTGACGCAGCGCGGCCCTGGCGCATCGAAGGCATGCAACAGGCCGGCGCTGGTCTCGATGGTCACCAGCTCCTTGCCGCCTTCTTCCATCAGCAGGCGGCCGATGCAGCGCGTGGCATTGCCGCACGCCGAAACCTCGCCGCCATTCTGGTTGTGAATACGCATGAAGGCGTCGACTCCCAGCGACGACCGTTCCACGGTGATCATCTGATCAAAGCCGATGCCGGTTTCCCTGTCGCCCAGTCTGGCAATGACATCGCTGGAAAGGCGCAGCGGTTTTTCCCGCGCGTCCCAGACCACAAAATCATTGCCAAGGCCATTCATCTTCAAAAAGGGTCTGGTTTCAGACGCCATGCCGGATGCACTTCATTTTGGTTTGAGTGGAGTTGTGCCTGGCTATCCCGCCAGACAATTGCCCATATATGGCGGAAAACACCGGAAATTACCAGTGGGGCAGGATGTAATACGAACGCATTGCGCATCCGCCCGCCCCTGCACGGGCAGCAATCCTCAAATCACCTGCCGCACGTCTTGTCCGGTCCAACGTCCCGGAGATACGCGACCCCGGTCAGAGGCTCTTTGCGTTAAAGGTATCGCAGCTCTCCAGCCGGCCAGACCGAAACCCCTTCCGGAACCAGGACGCCCGCTGTGCGGAAGTGCCGTGATTGAAGCTTTCCGGGACCACATACCCCTGCGCCTGCCGCTGCAGCGTGTCGTCGCCGATCCGGCTGGCCGCATTCAAAGCCTCATCGATATCGCCGTCCTCCACGAAGCCGCGCTGCCGGGCGGCATGATGGGCCCAGATACCCGCATAACAGTCGGCATGCAGTTCGACCCGCACCGAGAGGGCATTTCCCTGCGCCTTGCTCAGGGTCTTCCGCACCTTGTGGAATTCCGGCAGGACACCAAGAACATTTTGAATGTGGTGTCCGACCTCATGGGCCAGCACATAGGCCTGGGCGAAATCGCCCGGCGCATTCATCTGGCCGGCAAGCTGCTGATAAAAGGCCAGGTCGATATAAAGCTTGTTGTCGGCACTACAATAGAACGGACCGGTGGCCGCACTGGCATAGCCGCAGGCCGAGGACACGGAGCCGGAAAACAGCACAAGCGTCGGCTCGGGATAGGCGCCGCCGTGACTTTCGAGGATCTGACCCCAGGTGTTTTCGGTGTCGGCCAGAATAACGGAGACAAACTGCGCGGTTTCGTCATCGGCCGCGCTGCGGGGTCCCTGGCTCTGATAGGACGGCGCATCGTTGCCTCCGCCGTTCAGCTGTCCCAGCAACGTCAGGGGATTGATCCCCAACATCCAGGAGATGCCGACAACGATCAGAAAGCCGGTCAACCCCAGGCCACCGCCGGCACGCACCCGGCGCCCCGCGGGCATGCGGACCCGGCGCCGAACGTGCTGTTGCCGTCTGTCTTCTATATTGCTGCTGCCGCGGCGGCCCTTCCATCGCATGGCGAAATGCACCTGTCTGATTTGTTGGAACCGTTCGAATAGCAGAACGGAACACCATGCTCGAACAAAATTCGACGAGAGGATCACAGAAATGTGATCTTGGGCACAGAGAAGAGAGGCCACTCTACTTAAGGTAATCGTGTCGGGGGGCAAATTTGAGGATTCTTGATAATGCCCGACGTTACAGCACAACAAGCTCAGCGATTGATTTCATTCGCGACCCAGCGGCTCGGCCAGGTGGAAGGCAACGGTGAATGCTGGACGCTGGTCAATAACGGATTTCAGAGCGTGGGGTTCATCAAACCCTCATCGACCTATGTCTGGGGCCGCGCTGTCAGCCAGCTGAGCGATGCCCGCCCGGGAGATGTCTTTCAGTTTTCCCAGTTCCGCGTCACCATCAGGGTGGAAAGCTCCGACGGAAGCTGGACCGAACGGACAGATTCACGCGGGGCGCCAAGGCACACCGCCATTCTGGAAAGCATCGACGCCAACGGCAATGCGACCTTTCTGGAAAGCAATGTGAACAACGACCGCAACGTTCAGCGCAACAGCTTCCATGTCCGAACCGCGACATCAACCGACCAGAACGGCACCACAACCACGGTTACGGTCAGCGGAAGTTTCATTGTCTATCGTCCGCAGGTTTCCGGTTCCAACT
>JBNLAU010000280.1:0-4292 GCA_050302295.1 Roseibium sp.
GAAACTGAAGGCGCATGATTCGGTGTTCGTGCCGCTGGCCAAATGGGCGATGCTGATCACCGGCAATTACCGCTGCGTCAATAATGGCGAGGCACGCTCCATCAAGGAAGCGGTGCACAGTAACTTAGGGGTCTCGGAGGCCCTCTATAACTGGGTATGCGAGGTCTGCATTAAGCTGGGGGCTACCTCCGACGACCTCGTGCCGTTCGGGAAGTATGCCAAAGCCGCTATCGGTCTGACCAAGCCATCTTCAGCGGCGCGAGCGCTCTATGCCGGCGCGCCCAATATTGAGCGTGTCGACCTGCTGATACAAGGCATCGCCAAGCAGCAGGGCATGCAGAACATCATCGTCGATAAGACGGTGCGGCGGGTAAGCGAGAGGCTCGATAAAAACCGCGCCTGTAGAACGGCTCAATAATCTGGCTCTTTTTGCCCACCGAGGCATGAAGTTTGGGGGCAGATCAGAGGCTCTCGTGTCGACCTACTGACTTGGCCCGTTGCGACGATTCCGGTTTGTCTGCTCATGGCACTCAGCAGACCTTTGCTGCCCGGAAAGACGAAGTCCGCTATTGCAATGAAGCGGAAGTTGTAGAGCAGTGGAAGTGTTTTCAATTCTGAGCGATGTAGGTGTTCTCAGACCCACAGCTCCAGGGTAGGGTCTTGAACAAATCCTGCCCCCGCAACCAAATGGAAGCGAAAAGCTCCCGCAATCTCTAGAGATTGCGAGTTTATGCTTTGTACAATTTATTGGCTTTCAATCAAATCGGTAAACGCTGCAGGAGAAATGCTCCGTAAAAGAGGTTCTCGGATCAAGTTTCTGCATTACTGAAGCCACGGTATTGAAAGTCGGCGCCTTGTTCTGATTCATTCTCGGCGATACTGAGCATCTCTGCGTGGTGCGCTGACTTGTGGCAGGCCGGGTCTGCGTTCTCAGCTTTTCCGGTGATCGCAAGTGCTTGGCAGCGGCAGCCGCCCCAGTCGCTCTCGCGCCGTTCACAGGAGCGGCAGGGTTCCGGCATCCATGAGGTCCCACGAAACGCGTTGAAGGCGGCGGAGTCATACCAGATTTCGCCTAGTTCTTTATCACGGACGTTGGGAAACTCTAGATGCCTGATCGTTTCTGCAGCATGGCAGGGCAGGACTCTGCCCGTTGGTGTGACGTTGAGCGACTGGCGCGCCCAACCGCCCATGCAGGGCTTGGGTCGCTGGGCATAGTAGTCGGGAACAACAGCATCAATAACGAGCTCGCCTTTGAGGCGCTCGCGGGCGACCTCGATTTTCTCCATGGCTTTCAGAACCTGGTCACGGCGCGGCATCAGCGCCGCGCGGTTCCGCAGTGCCCAGCCGTAGTACTGGGCGTGTGCGACCTCGAGCCGACGCGCGCCCAAAAACACCGCAAGGTCGATCAGTCTATCGAGTTGATCAATGTTGTGCCGGTGGATAACGCAGTTCAGTGTCAAAGGCAACCCGATCGCCTTGACCGACCGGGCGGTCTTCAACTTCTCGTCGAAGGCTCCGGACAGTCCAGCGACGAAATCGTTCATTGCGGCTTCCGGCGCTTGGACTGAGAGTTGCACGTGATCGAGCCCCTTGTCCGACAGCTCTGCCAGGCGTTCGTGCGAAAGACGGATACCGGAAGTGATGAGGTTGCTGTAGAGCGAAACCTCGGTGCAATGGGCGATGAGGTCGCTCAAATCACCGCGCGCCGTCGGCTCTCCACCGGACAGATGGACCTGCAACACACCCAAAGTGGCTGCCTCTGAAAGTACCCGCTTCCAGGTGTCTGTATCCAGTTCGTCGCTGCGCCGCTCTAGTTCGAGCGGGTTGGAGCAATAGGGGCAGCGCAGCGGACAGCGATGAGTCAGTTCCGCCAGGAGTCCAAGCGGTGAAGGAATTGCCCTGCAATCCACCGTCATGACAGCACCAGCATGCCGCGGGCGTTCAGATCGGTGATAAACGCGCGCACATCGTTCTCGATGGCTTCGGCTTCGGCCTCGAAAGCCCGAGCGAGATCGGCCACGATGGTCCTAAGATCGGATTTTCCGTCGCAGCGCTTGAGAATCTCGACGGCGACCTCGTTCAGTTCCAGGACACGTTCGGGGCCGAGGAGTACCCACTGTTCGCGGGCAACGTCGTGATGCATGCGCACGCCGCGCGGCAAGCTCGGCACCGTCGCAGCGGAAATATTGTCGGACGTTGTCATGCCGCCCTCGGCTCAAAGGCGCCCGGAGGAATGTGCCGTGGCTCGACATAAGAATGGTACAGCGCATCGAGCTGCGCCCAGAGGACATCGCATTTGAAGGTGAGCGCCATAAGGACGGCCTTCTGCTGGTCGGGTCGTCGGGCGTTGTCTCGCACATAGGCCAGGGCAAAGTCCGAATCCCTAGTGGCCTGGACCGGCCTCTTGTCGAAATAGGCGAGGCTCTCGCGCGTGATGTAGCCATAATTTTCCAACATGCCCCTGACGCGAGCGCCAATCGCCATGGGAGAAAATAGCTCAGTCAAAGATGAGGCAATGGCTTCCAGCAGGCTGCGCTCACGGACGAAGTGGACATAGGCCTCGACGGCGAATTTGGTGGCAGGCAGGACGCCTGAACTAGACTCTACATAAGCACGGTCCAGGCCGAGGTCGTCGGTCAATGCAAGCCAGCGCTGAAGTCCCCCTTCGTCGGTGCTGGCGCCATCGTGATCGAGGATGCGTTGGCGCCACGCTCGGCGCAGCGCAGGATCCAGCATCCGCGAAAGGATCGTGGCGTCCTTAACAGGGATCATGCTCTGGTAGTAAAACCGGTTGAGCGCCCAGGCCTGAACCTGCCCGCGCTCAAGTCCGCCGGCATTGAGCAGATGATGGAAGGGATGAAGATGATGGTAGCGGACTTCTCCGATCGCCCTCAGTGCTTCTTCCAATTGACCGGGGGTCAAGAGCTCGCTCACAGCGCCAACTCCATTCCGTCGAAAGCTATCTCCCAGCCAGCTGCTTCCGCTTCGTGGCGCTCGGGAGAGTCGGCGACCAATATTGGGTTTGTGTTGTTGATATGCACAAAAACCTTGCGGCGGATGTTCATATCGCTGAAGCCCGCAATGCTCCCGTTCGGTCCTGAAAGGGAGATATGTCCCATGCGTCTACCGGTCTTCTTGCCGACGCCGCTCCGGATCATTTCATCGTCTTGCCACAGCGTGCCGTCGAACAGCAGGAGCGGCGCCGCCTCTAATTTTTTTCGAAGGCCGGCGGAAAGATGTGCGCAGCCCGGTATGTAGAAGAAATAGGCATCTGCGGCACAGCTTATCTTTACACCGACAGTTGTTTCGCTTTCCTGCCCGATCTCAGGCTCACCGTGTTCCAGGTAAAGCGGCAGCTTACCGGGAACGGGGAAAATCTCCGCCGTCAAATCGCCGACAAGCGGAAAGGCCTTACCGAATTCGACCGGAATTCTTTGGACATGAGCACGGTCGAGGGCTGCGAAGATACTGTTGTTATCCAGAACCTCGAGCACCGTGCGCGTCCCTAGTAATCGGAAATCCTGCTTCTCGCGCAGGGTGAGGAGGCCGGCGATGTGGTCGATGTCTCCGTTGGTGAGCAACACTGCTTTGATCGGAGAATGGCGTGGCGGATGGCTGGGCCACAATTTCTGCGTACGCAGGATCTGTTGCCGGATATCCGGCGAACAGTTTAGCAGCGCCCATGCTTCCCCATCCGAGGAAACGGCAACAGAAGATTGAGTTCGCTCCTCTACGCGGTTGTCCCCGTCCCAGTAGAGCGAACTAACCGAGCCTCGACAGTTCCACTGAGGGTATCCCCCACCGGCTGCCGAGCCGATTACTATTATGCGCAGGCGGCTCATTCAGAAAGTAGCCTGCGGGCACCGTGCCTGTGACTTTAGAGTTCTGCCGGGAAGTAGGCGTTGATCTCCATGCCCACACAGATCTCTTTCGCACGCGGAGTCGTCCACTTCATTCGATCCTCCTCTGGAGCATTGCTGACGAGGTATTTCACCCCTTACCGTAGCGATTAATCTTGGCATTTCGGCTACAGAAGGTCAATTGCGTCAGTCGGCCCGCGGAGACCGGAACACTGACTTGTCGCGCCGGGCTGGATAGCTAAGGGCGAGGCCGAAGGCCCAGATGTGAGTTGCCAAGATGGCTGCCAGGGCCTTTGCGGGGATGCTTGGTGTAACGTTTGCCTTCCCGACTGGACGGGTTCGATGCTGTCGGCAATACTCCGCGACTTGGATCAGGTTGGCGTCTGTTGACGGGCAGCGATCGGCAAGTCAAAGAAAGCAGGGTAGGTGCAG
>JBNLAU010000281.1:0-8984 GCA_050302295.1 Roseibium sp.
GTGCCTGTCAGCTTGCCTTCGCTATCAATGACATAGACCGTGAAGATCTTGCGGATGCGGCTGGCTTCCTCACGCATCTGGGTGACGGCTTCGCCGGACGTGCAGTCTTCTCGCAGAGCGACGAATTTCCGGGCCATCACCCGGCCTGCCGTATCGTCTGCATAGGTGCCGCGCGTGCCGATTTCCTCTACATCGGGCAAACGGGCGATCAGTTCTTCAGCAACGTCGTCCGGGAATTCGTTGAGGATCTCGACCGCGTCCTCCGGATCAAGGCCAGCGAGAATGTCGTGGAACTGCTCCAGCGTGGATTCTTCCATCAGAATGGAGCGGAATTCCGGACGCAGTTCCGCCACCACCTTGATCGACGGATTGGCGGGCAGCCATTGGAAGAGCTTGCGGGCGTGATTCAGTCTGAGACGGGTGAGCATCTGCATGACGTCGACCGGGTCCCAACGCTTGAGCAGGTCGACAAGCTGACTGCGTTTTCCGGCCTTTATCATGTCCCGAACGGCCCTCAGGGCATCGTCGTTTTCGGCAAGCGGCCTTTGTGCCGGTTCCCGCATCCAGGAAACGGTTTCGAATTGCGAAAGAGAGCTGGAATTGCTCATGGGTACTTCACTCCCGGCACTTGCGGTGCGCTTCTACTGCCGTTTCATGACGGCACGCTGACAGGACGCTGCCGCGTCAGGGGATGTACCTCAGACCTCGAATTCGTCAAGCTCGCCAAAGGCTTGCCGCAGCTTGTCGGACCAGCCGCGCGAGAGCTTCTGAAAATACGGGTCGTCCTGCTCGATCCGGACCTGGCGCCCGGTGGAAAATGTGTCGGTGTTATAGAGCAGCATGTCGATGGGCATGCCCACCGACAAATTGGAGCGCAGGGTGGAATCGAAGGACAGAAGCACCAGCTTGGCCGCCTCGCCAAGGCGCATGTCGGCGCGGGTCACCCGGTCGAGGATGGGTTTGCCGTATTTGTGCTCGCCAATCTGCAGAAACGGGGTGTCCTCGGACACTTCGATGAAGTTGCCGGCCGCATAGACCTGGAACAGGCGGGGCGGTTCGCCCTTGATTTGCCCGCCCAGAATGAACGTGACGAAGAAGTTTTCCGCGCTTGTTGCCAGCGCCTCGCCGTCAATCGCCTTGACCTCGCGCACCGCGCTGCCGACCAGCCGGGCAACCTGAAACATGGTCTTGGCGGTCATCAGCGTCGCGCAGTTGTCTTCCACGGACGCGATGTGCTCGCCGAGAAGGGACACTACCGCCTGGGTAACCGCCAGATTTCCGGCGGAAAGCAGAGTGATCACGCGCTCGCCGGGTTCTTCCCAGATATGCAGTTTCTTGAAAGTGGAGACGTTGTCGACACCGGCATTCGTTCGCGTGTCCGCGGCGAACACAAGCCCGCGATCCAGTTTCAAGCCGACGCAATAGGTCATTCCCGTTTCCCATCAAAAAAATCCGGACCCTGGCAGCCAGAAAATCCGGATCAAGCGTATGGGTTATGACAGCTATTGCTGCTGTTGGAAAGCGGCCTGAGCGACGTCAACTTCTACCTGGAGATTCTCCTCTTGTCCGCCAAATCGGATACCTCTGATCGGTGCGGCTGAACGGGAGTCGAGACCTGTGGTGAGACGGATATAGCGCTCGGTGGGGCACATGGCATTGGACACATCGAAGCCCGTCCAGCCGAGACCGCTGATCAGCACTTCCGCCCAGGCGTGATGGGCTTCGGATGCCTGTTCTTCTTCCAACAGCAGATAACCGGACACATAGCGGGCCGGAATACCGATGGAACGCGCCGCGGCGATGAAGATATGCGCATGGTCCTGGCAAACGCCTTCGCCTGCTGCGAGGGCCGAGGTGGCCGACGCATGGGTTTCGGTGACGCCCGTCTTGTACTCGACCTTGTCGCGGATCGCATGCATGAGGGCAGGAAATCCCGCGATCTTATCCTGGCTTTCCGCGTGAGTGGCCAGCTTGCGGATTGCCTGATTGGCCTGGGTCAGCGGTGTTATCCGGGTGAAGAGCTGGGGAGGAGCGCCGGCGTCCGGTTCATGGCCGAGGACACCGTTGGTATCGATTGTGTCGACGATGCCCGAAGCGGTGATTTCCACCGCTTCCACCGGTTCGCTTCTGGAAACCATGTGAACCTGATTGCCGAAGGCGTCCTTGTAGGTGGTCGCGCGTTCGATGCCTGGCGCATCGATGGACCATTCGACGATCTTCTGCGTCGGCCCGTCTTCAGGCGTCAGCCGAAGCTGCTGCATGGAATTGGCCAGCGGCGTGTCGTAGCGGTAGCGAGTGGTGTGTCGGACGGTCAGTCTCATATTCAGGTCCGTAGCCCCGGTTCAGGCGAAATTGTAATCTTCGGAAAGTTGTCGTGCGAACTCATTGTTTTTGCCAATAAAATCGTCCAGGAATTCATGAAGCCCCTCCTGATAGATCTCACGCATCTGCGTTTCGGACAGTTCCCTGGCAATGTCTTTCGCCAGATCGAGGCTGGGTTCACGCGAGCCGTAGAACTGTCCCAGATCCTCGGCCGTATCCGATAGCCAGTCGTAGCAATGGGCGAGGGAGCGGGGCATTTCTTTTCTGAGGATCAGAAACTCGGCGATGTTGAAGGCTTTCAAACGCGCATTCGGATAAGCGAAACGGTAGCTTCTACGCCCTGAAAGGGCCCTCAGGATCGCTGACCACTGGTATCGCTCCATTGATCCGTCATCGACAATGTCGCTATCCGGCAGAAGTGCCCAGTACTGCGTGTTCAGGATGCGTGCGGTGTTGTCGGCCCGCTCGACGAAATTTCCCATTTGGCTGAAGAAATAGCCGTCGTCGCGCAGGACAGTGTTCAACAAGGCGCCGCGGAACAGGTGCGCGCGCTGGTTCACCCAGGCGAGGAAGTCCGGCAGCTTTTCCTGTGTTACGGACTGCGGATTTGTTTCGGCAAACTCGATCCAGGTGGTGTTGATGGCTTCCCAGAGCTCGGCGGTGATGCTGGTGCGCACCGCCCGTGCGTTGTTGCGGGCCAGTTCCAGGCTGTTGCGCACGCTCGCGGGATTGTCCTTGGAGAAAATCAGAAATCCCGTGACGTTGCGCATGATCAGTTCATCGTGCTTCTTCCGGAAATCTTCCTCGCAGCCGGAACTGGCAAGCGCAAAGGTCCAGTGGGTGCCGTCTTCCTGACCGGTGTGGGACATGATCGCGCCGCGATAAGCCACTTCCAGAAGGCGTGACACGTTCTGGGCACGCTCGTGGTAGCGCGACATCCAAAACAGCGAAGAGGCGGTTCTTCCGAGCATCTACAGCATAGTCCGATCATGTTGAAGCAGTTGGCCGATGCAGCTCTGCCTGCGGGCCGGGCTCATGGCGTCTGGGGGAGGGGCCGTTCGGGCTCCGGCCAGTTTGTTTCCAATCGTGGCAGCCAATTGCAAGTGAGGAACACTTGTCCGTTGGCGGTGTTGCTCTCCTTGCGGCAAGTGCGGCGTCGCGCTTCTCGGCCCGTTTATCCGAATGAACCGGTGCTCCCCGTCAATTGGTTCGAGATGGTCGGGCAACGCTCTAGGTGACGGACCCATAAATGAAGTTGAAATGGTTTGAGTCAAATTGGTCTTCTTCAAGGAGCGAAAGCGCAGGAAATGTGGTTCATTTTCAAGCCCTTCGCGACGCAGAGGAAGCCCAATTCGGTCAAATCCGAAGGACATGGAAATGGCTTCGCACCGTGTCGTCAGCGCGCTTGACCGGGCATCAGGCCCGCTCTGCGCACCCATCCTATCGGTGTTTCGCCATTTTCCATGCCATTTCATCTTCATTTATGAGCCCGTCACCTAATCCTCAAGTACCCAGGTGTCTTTGGTGCCACCGCCCTGACTGGAGTTGACGACGAGAGAGCCCTTCTTCAATGCCACTCGCGTCAAACCGCCGGGCGTGATCCGCACCCGGTCGCCGATCAGCACGAATGGCCGCAGATCCACGTGGCGCGGCGCAACGCCCGACGCGACATGGGTCGGGCATGCCGACAGCGCCAAAGTGGGCTGGGCAATGTAGTTGGAGGGATTGGATTGCAGGATTTTCCGGAACTCCGCGATCTCCCGTTTGGAGGCGGTCGGACCGATCAGCATGCCGTAACCACCGGAACCGTGAACTTCCTTGACGACAATGTCTTCCAGATTGTCGAGCACGTAGGCAAGATCATCGGCGCGTGAGCAATTCCAGGTTGGTACGTTGTTCAGGATCGGCTTTTGGCCGGTGTAGAATTCAATGATGTCAGGCACATAGGCATAGATGGCCTTGTCGTCCGCGATGCCTGTTCCCGGTGCATTGCAGATGGTGACATTGCCTGCACGGTAGGCGTCGAAAAGGCCTGGAACGCCGAGCATGCTGTCCGGATTGAAGGTGAGGGGATCAAGAAACGCATCGTCGATGCGCCGGTAGATCACGTCAACCTGTTTGGGATCCCGGGTGGTGCGCATGAAGACCTTGCCGGCATCGACAAACAGGTCCCGGCCTTCCACCAGTTCGACGCCCATGGAGTCGGCCAGGAAGGCATGTTCAAAATACGCGGAATTGTAGATGCCCGGCGTCAGGACGACGATGGTCTGAGTGGATTTCGACGGGTCCGGTGCCACGCTTTCCAGGGTCCTGCGCAGGCTTTCGGGATACTGCTCGACCGGCGCAACCCGGTGCATCTGGAAGAGTTCGGGGAATAGCCGCATCATCGTTTCCCGGTTTTCCATCATGTAGGAAACACCGGACGGCGTGCGTGTATTGTCCTCCAGAACGTAGAATTCGTTCTCCGAGACACGGACAAGGTCCGTCCCGATAATGTGGGCGTAGACTTTGCGGGCCGGAGTGAAACCGGCCATTTCAGGCAGGAAGGCCTCATTCTGCAATACGAGACTTGCCGGGCTGACGCCGGCTTTCAGGATCTCCTGCCGGTGGTAGACATCGTGCATGAAAGCGTTGAGCGCCCGCACGCGCTGGTCAATGCCGGCGGCAAGCCGGCGCCATTCGCCGGCGGAAATCACGCGCGGTATAGGGTCGAACGGAATCAGCCGTTCGGTCGCTTCTTCCGCACCGTAAACTGCAAAAGTGATACCCAGACGCCGGAATATGGTTTCAGCGTCGCGGCTCTTTGCGGACAGAAAATTGGCCGGCTTGCCTTCAAGCCATTTTGAGAGCCTGGCGTATGGCTGACGCGGGCTACCCGTCTCGTCGAGCATTTCGTTGAAGAAAGTACGAGCGTCCGCCATTGCCTCCCCTTTTGCCAGTGCTTCGTTCTTGGGCAATCATGGCAAATTTCTGAAAGGTGTCAAAGTGCAATCTGGTGGCGGCGATGCCTTCTCTTTAGGCATCGGCGACCGTTGCCCGTAGCGCCGTCGTGACAGGGTATTTTCCCGTCCACCTTTGTAAGGCGGTCATTGCCTTCCATGTAAACGGTCATCGTGTCGCCGCCGGGCCAACAGGATAATCGGTGAAATTGAATATTCACGGAAAAATGGCTCGATTGTCGGTTTTCCGGCCTCGTTGGTCTGCTTCACAGGCGGCACATGCAGACTGCTGTTTGCGGCGGGCAGCCGCAGGTTCAGGCTGATACCACCAGCGCTGTTTCCATCGTGGGTTTGAGGACGGTTCCTCTGTCAACTGCATATTCGGTGTGCAGGTTTGCCCCGCCTGCGTGTGCCCATGTCGAGGTTGGCCGTCGCGGGGCAGGCGGACGACACCCTTATGACATCCTTGTCTTGCCGGCCGAGATCACAGTCACATCGCCATATTTGCGGCCAGTCCAAACGTGCAAGCCTGCGCCGGCGCCAAGAATGGGAATTGTGTAGAGACCCTTTTTCACAAACCCTTTGTTCTTTGTGAGTTCGATCGCCGCATGGCTCAGTTCTTCATATTTTTCCATCGTCGTCACAATTTTGCCGATGCCCTTCAATCCCTTCAGGACGTCGCCAAGTTTTCCGGCGATCGCAAGATCCAGATCCCAGTCCGACCATTCGCCCTTTTTGTTGAATTCGCTGGATGATTTCACCCCGTGCGCCACAACGACGATTGCGCCGACGCTTCCCCCGAGTCCTCCTCCGATCTTCCAGCCATCCGCCATGAGATTTGCATAGTCGACATATCCGTTATCGTCTGCGCCAGCCCGATAAATGCGCGCATTCCAGTTGTAACGCCCGACTGCAACCAGATCGCCCGAGTGGCTTTCACCAATGCCGATCCATATCGTCGAGGCGGCCTTTGGCTTTGGTTTCATTTTCTTCGGCGTTTTGACAACCTTCGGATTGGGTGGTGTGGGAAGCGAGTGCACATAAATCATAACGGCGCGGAATTGCCCGTCCTCGACACCGTCCTCTTGCCCCATTTCTTCTGCCAGCGACTCGCCGAGGCCATCGACCAGATCAAAGGGGAAACTGGATAGAAGACATTCTTCGAGGAATGTCTTAACGGCGTTTGCCCGTTTCATCGACAAGGCTTGATTGAACGAAGCCTTGCCGCTTCTGCTTGAAAGCCCCACAAGGCTGATACTGCCATTGCCCTTTAAGAGGGGAACGACGTTACGTTTTAGCCAGTTCTTGTGTTCCTCTTTAAGTCTTGACTGGCTTATGTCGAAATACTGCAGGCGGGCGAGCGTAATAGCACCGTCGCGATGGTCAACAACGTAATTTTCGGGCATGGATGCACTCCGTCTGAATACGGGCTCTCAACCTGAAACGACAATTCTCAAGAGTTGATCTGACATCCCCTGGACCTGACGAATTGATGCGGCGAGGTTAGCATGAAATATGGCTTATTACGTTACGGCAGATTTCCGTTCAGGCATAGCGGGTCATTGCGCAAATTGAACGAAATTAGGGAATTTGGGTAAGTTTACCGCAACGTTCTTAAGGGAGGGGCCAGCAACGCGCGCAGTTGCCCCATAAGCCGATGTGCTGACTAGGCGCTGTCGGGTGATCATGCTACGGCGTGAGGTAAGCTAAAGTTTTGGGAGGACCGGATGAAAGAAGTTCTGGCCGAATTGGAGCGGCGCCGCGAGACAGCGCGCCTCGGAGGCGGGCAACGGCGTATCGATGCACAGCACTCCAAAGGCAAGCTGACCGCGCGCGAACGCATTGAGATCCTGCTGGATGAAGGCTCCTTCGAAGAGTTCGACATGTTTAAGCAGCACCGCTGCACAGAATTCGGCATGGAGGAACAGCATATCCCGGGCGACGGCGTGGTCACCGGTTGGGGGACAGTAAACGGTCGTACGATCTATGTGTTTTCCAAGGACTTCACAGTGTTCGGCGGATCCCTGTCGGAAACTCATGCGGAGAAGATCACCAAGCTGCAGGATATGGCGCTGCAGAACCGCGCGCCGATCATCGGGCTTTTCGACGCCGGCGGCGCCCGCATCCAGGAAGGGGTCGCGGCACTGGGCGGTTATGGCGAAGTGTTTCAGCGCAACGTGCTTGCCTCAGGCGTCATCCCGCAGATTTCGCTGATCATGGGCCCATGCGCAGGCGGTGACGTTTATTCGCCCGCCATGACCGATTTCATCTTTATGGTGCGCGACACGTCCTACATGTTCGTGACCGGCCCCGATGTTGTGAAGACGGTGACCAATGAGACCGTTACGGCGGAAGAACTCGGCGGCGCTTCCATCCACACGACCAAATCCTCGATTGCCGACGGAGCCTTCGACAACGATGTCGAGGCACTGCAGGAAATGCGTAGGCTTATCGACTTCCTGCCGATGAACAATCAGGCGGACCTGCCTGAGCTGACAAATTTCGACGATCCGGAGCGGATAGATATCAGCCTGGATACGCTCATCCCGGACAATCCGAACAAGCCCTACGATATGAAGGAACTTGTTCTGAAGACCGTCGATGAGGGGGATTTCTACGAATTGCAGGGCAATTTTGCCGGCAACATCATCACCGGTTTCGGCCGTATAGAAGGCCGCACGGTCGGCATTGTCGCCAATCAGCCGATGGTGCTTGCCGGGGTTCTGGATTCCGATGCCAGCCGCAAGGCGGCACGCTTTGTTCGCTTCTGCGACTGCTTCGGCATTCCTATTGTGACCTTCGTCGATGTTCCGGGCTTTTTGCCGGGGACGTCGCAGGAATATGGCGGTCTCATCAAACACGGCGCAAAGCTGCTCTATGCCTATGCGGAGGCAACCGTGCCGAAAATCACGGTGATTACCCGCAAGGCCTATGGCGGCGCCTACGACGTGATGAGCTCCAAGCATATTCGCGGTGATATCAACTATGCCTGGCCGAGCGCGGAAATTGCCGTGATGGGAGCCAAGGGAG
This sequence comes from Roseibium sp., assembly GCA_050302295.1. Classification (GTDB taxonomy): domain Bacteria; phylum Pseudomonadota; class Alphaproteobacteria; order Rhizobiales; family Stappiaceae; genus Roseibium. The sequence continues at coordinate 8,292 of JBNLAU010000281.1, forward strand.
CAGTTGAAATCCTCTACCGGTCCGAGCTTGGGGACAAGGACAAGATCGCCCGTCGCACCAAGGACTACGAAGATCGTTTCGCCAACCCGTTTGTTGCCGCTGAACGCGGCTATATCGATGATGTCATCCGGCCGCATTCCACGCGGCGCCGGGTCGCGTCGGCGCTGGCTCTGCTGCGCTCAAAGAAAGTTGAGATGCCGTGGAAGAAACACGACAACATTCCGCTTTGATCCTCGATACGATAAATTGCATCTGAAAAACAAACGGGCCGGAAACATCCGGCCCGTTTTGTTTCAATCCCAGCTGCCGGGCCCGAACAAGGGCTCCTTGCACTGATAGGCGACAGGGCACTTCGGATTGTCCCGTGTCGGTCCGTATTGGACGAATAGAAACTGGTCCCGGTCACAATAGCTTCGGTTTGAAACGAACATGGAATAAGTGTATCGGCCCGTGGTGAACACAACCGCTCCATGTTGCAAAACCAGATTCTGAGCCTGGGCACAGGACATCTGACGAAGGTCCGGACGGGCATGTGCCGCAGTGCCAGCGCAGATGGCGGCAAACGCCAGCGCAGAGGTGAAAAGTAGTCGCTTACGCATATTGTCCTCCTGATGATGCCGGGTCTCCTCAATGACGCCGGTCACTATGTGGGCAAATTCATTCAAGTGAATCTTACCTTAGGGTAAGGTTCGA
>JBNLAU010000282.1:0-5039 GCA_050302295.1 Roseibium sp.
ACTGCTTTCTGGTCTACGACATTGCCATCCGGGCTGCGGGTGCGACGCCGGTGATCGCGCCGGAAGCGGATCTGACGACGGATGTCGACGCTATTCTGGCGCGTGTGACCGACAGGACCAAAATGGTCTTCATCGCCAACCCCAACAATCCGACCGGCACCTATCTGCCGTTCGAAGAGATTAGACGGCTGAAAGAAGGCCTGCCGGAGCATGTGCTTCTGGTGCTGGACGCGGCCTATGGCGAATACGTCCGCCGGAACGACTACGAAAGCGGCATCGAGCTTGCCGCCACTTCGGAAAATGTCTTCATGACGCGGACCTTTTCCAAGATCTACGGCCTTGCAAACCTGCGCATCGGCTGGGGTTTCGGTCCGGCGCATATCATTGACGCGCTGAACCGCATTCGTGGTCCGTTCAATCTTTCGGGCGTTGCGATCGCAGCTGGAACGGCCGCGATCAAAGACCGGGAATTCGTAACCCGGGCTGTCGGTCATAACGAAAAGTGGCTTCCCTGGGTGACGGCGGAGCTGGAAAACCTCGGCCTGAAGGTGACCCCGAGCGTCGGCAATTTCGTGCTGGTTCATTTCCCGGATGAAGACGGCAAACGGGCCGGAGACGCCGATGCCTATCTTCTGGAGCGCGGCTGCGTCTTGCGTATGGTCGGCAATTACGGTTTACCCAACGCCATTCGTATGACGATCGGCTCCGAAGAGGCCAACCGGGCGGTTGTCGCCCATCTGAAGGATTTCCTGGCACAGGCCTGAACCAAAGAGAAAAGCAGAAAAGACACAGATGACTGGTGCCCCCCTTTTCGAGCGCATGGCCCTGATTGGTATCGGCCTGATCGGTTCTTCCATTGCCCAGGTCGCAAGACAGCGTGGTCTGGTGAAGGAAATCGCGATTTCCACCCGTTCTCCGGAAACCCTGCAAAGGGCCGAGGAACTGGGACTGGGCGACAGCTATGCGCTTGACGCCGCGGCCGCCGTGGACGGCGCCGACCTTGTTATCCTGTGCGTGCCTGTCGGTGCGAATGAATCGGTGGCAAAATGGATTGCGCCGGTTCTCAAGAAAGGCGCCATCCTGACCGACGTTGGCTCGACCAAGGGCTCGGTCGTGGAGCAGGTGAGCCCGCATGTGCCGGAAGGGGTGCATTTCATTCCCGGCCACCCGGTCGCAGGTACGGAGCAGTCCGGCCCGGATGCCGGGTTCCCGACCCTGTTCGATCAGCGCTGGTGCATCCTGACCCCTCCGGAAGATGCGGATCAGGCGGCCGTGGACAAGCTGACGGCTTTCTGGCGAGGGTGCGGCTCGGACGTGGACCTGATGGAGCCGAAGCATCATGACCTGGTGCTGGCGATCGTCTCTCACCTGCCGCATTTGATCGCCTACAACATTGTCGGCACGGCGGACGATCTGGAAGCGGTGACCAAGACCGAGGTCATCAAATACTCCGCCTCCGGCTTCCGCGATTTCACCCGTCTGGCGGCATCCGATCCAACCATGTGGCGCGACGTCTGCCTCAGCAACAAGGAAGCAATCCTGGAAATGCTGGCACGGTTTTCCGAGGATCTCTCTGCCTTGCAGCGGGCGATCCGCTGGGGAGATGGCCAGATGCTGTTCGACCTCTTCACCCGCACGCGCGGCATCCGGCGCTCGATTGTCGAGGCGGGCCAGGAAACCGATGCGCCGGACTTCGGCCGGCACGCAAAGGACAACGGCCCCAATCCGGCGGAGTGAAGCGCGGTATTCAGGCGCGTGAGACCCGGATATCAGTTCGACCGATTGACGATGAAGTCCGCAAGAGCGGTCAGGATGGTTGCCCTGGCGCCGTAGGGTTTCAGAAGGCTTTCGGCCTCTGCTGACAGCCGCGCGAGTTCTTCCCGGGTTTCAGCGATACCCAGCAGGCCGACAAGAGTGGCCTTGCCCGCCTGCGCATCCTTGCCTGTCGCCTTGCCCATGGCCTCGGCGCTGGCCTCCACGTCCAGCAGATCGTCCGCAAGCTGGAAGGCGAGGCCGATCACTTCGCCGAAGCGCGTCAGGCGCTCCATGTCGGCTTCCGGCGCGTCCGCAAGCAGGGCGCCGGCCCGGCAGGCATAGCGCAGCAGGGCTCCGGTCTTCATCGATTGAAGCCGGCGGATTTCGGCTTCGCTGCGGTCCCGGTGTTCCGATTCCAGATCCAGCATCTGCCCGCCAGCCATGCCACCAACGCCGGCGGCACGGGATAGTTCCCGGGAGAGGCGCAGTCGCGTTGACGGATCGGCATGGACCGTTTCGTCCACGATGACGTCAAAGGCCAGCGTCAGCAGGGCATCGCCGGCAAGGATCGCCGTAGCCTCGTCAAACGCCTTGTGAACCGTGGGCTTGCCACGGCGCAGATCATCGTCGTCCATGGCGGGCAGATCGTCGTGGACCAGTGAATAGCAATGAATGAGTTCCAGGGCGCAGGCCGCCTGTGCCACGCCGTCATCCGCGCGGCCGAACAGGTTTGCCGTTTCCATGACAAGAACGGGCCGCAAGCGTTTGCCGCCGTTCAGCGCCCCGTGGCGCATGGCGGCGATGAGGCGCGGCGGGCGCGTGATCTCGGTGTCCAGCGCGGCCTCGCCCAAAATATTCTCAAGCACAGTTTCCACGCGTCCGGCCTGGGTGGCCAGATGCTGGTTTAGGTCAAAGGTCACAACCTGCTCCCGGGCAACTTTTTCAAAGTTCGGGTTTCCCTGAAACCAATTCTCTGTATCGTCAAAGCTCGAATTTGAAAATTTGCCCTGTATGCAGCCCGCTTCGCCGTTTGGAGCACCACTTTCCGGAGAATTGCCTTATGAGATTGCTGTCGAGCCTCCTGCGATCCTTTATCAAACGTGGTCGAATGCGCGTTTATGACGCCAGCGGAAAGCTGCATGAATTCGGCACCGGCGAAGACGGCCCGACCGTGACCATCAGGCTTCATGACAAGAGGTTGCATCGTTCGCTGTTTCTCAATCCGGAGCTGGCCGCCGGCGAAGCCTATATGGACGGGACGCTGACCATGGAGGAAGGGTCGACCTGCTACGATTTCATGTTCCTGTTTTCAATCAACAGGGCTCCGCTCGGAGCGCATCCTGTTCAGGGGCTGTTGCGAAAAGGCTGGAAGGCGTTCCGGCGGCGCCAGCAGAAGAACAGTGTGGAGCGGGCGAAGGCGCAGGCGCGGCACCACTACGATCTGTCCACGGAGCTCTATCGTCTGTTTCTGGACAACGGACTGAATTACAGCTGCGCCTATTACACCGAAGCGGACGACAGCCTGGAAACGGCGCAGGCCGCCAAACTGACCCATCTGGTTGCCAAACTGGACCTCAAGCCGGACATGGACGTCCTGGAAATCGGCGGGGGCTGGGGGTCACTCGCCATTCGCATGGCGGAGACCGGAGCCCGGGTGACGTCGTTGAATGTTTCGCCGGAACAGGTGAAAATCGCGGAAGAGCGCGTGCGGGAAGCAGGGCTGGAAGACCGGGTCACTTTCGTTCTGAAAGATTACAGGGAATTCGAGGGCCGGTTTGACCGGGTTGTCTCGGTCGGCATGATGGAGCACGTCGGTATCGGTCATCTTGATGCCTATTTCAGCAAGATCCGGGAGTGTCTCACCGACAGCGGCTATGCGGTCATTCATTCGATCGGACGGATGACGCCACCAGGAACAACAGGGCCATTCATCCGCAAATACATTTTTCCCGGTGGCTACGTTCCGGCGCTTTCGGAAGTTTTTGCGTCGACGGAACGACTTGGGTTATGGGTCTGCGACGCGGAAATCCTGCGGCTGCACTACTACTATACGATCCGCGACTGGCGGCAGCGGTTCGAGAAACGGCGTGCGGAGGCAGCAGAGCTTTATGACGAGGCGTTCTGCCGGATGTGGGAGTTTTATCTGTGCGCCGTCGAACTGGGGTTCCTGCATGGGTCCAACATGGTGTTCCAGCTGCTTTTGTCGAAGGAGCGGGACGCCGTACCCATTGTTCGGGACTTCATTGTCGATAACGAACGGAAACTGAATGGCGAGAGTTAAGGCGCCAACCGGTGGCGGGCCGCGCGGGCGCAACAGATCAGGCAGAAGGCGAAGCTTCTGGAAAAGCGTGCGCCTCCGGACCCTGCAGCTGCTTATGGTGCTGATTCTTCTGCCGCCGTTTCTGACGGTAATCTATTCCGTGGTGCCGCCTGTCAGTACGCTGATGATCGGCCGGTATGTGCAATTTCTCTGGGTCGACCGGCAATGGGTGCCCCTGGAAGAGATCTCGCCCAATCTGATCAAATCGGTGATTGCATCCGAGGACAGCGGCTTTTGTGAAAACAACGGCGTGGAGTGGGACGCGCTGCAGGACCAGGTCGAAGCCCTGAGCGAAGGCGAACGGCCGCGCGGGGCAAGCACGATCACCATGCAGACGGCGAAAAACCTGTTCCTGTGGGGAGACCGCTCTTACGTCCGCAAGGCTCTGGAACTGCCGCTGGCGCTGATGCTGGACGCCATCCTCTCCAAAAAACGCATTCTGGAAATTTATCTGAATGTTGCCGAGTGGGGCGAGGGCATTTTCGGGGCGCAGGCGGCTTCACAAGCCTGGTTCGGCAAACCGGCCAAGGACCTTTCCCGAGCCGAAGCCGCCCGGCTGGCAACGGCTCTGCCAAATCCGCGAGGCCGCAATCCGGCCAAACCTTCCTCGGGGCACCGGCGCCTGGCGGCGACAAACCTGGCGCGGGCGCGGGGCGCAGGGCCGATTTTCGGCTGTGTTCTGGACGAATAGGCGCCCGTGACAGGGAATTGACGGGGCCTTTGTCCTTCAGGGAACGGACCCATAAATTTGTACGTTCAGGCGTCAGTCCGGCTTTGAAAAACCACGTCGAAGCGTTTGCGCTATGTGCCGGCTCGGCTCGGCAGGCTTTTCTTCACTTTTCGGTGGTGAATTGACTTTCCTCGGATCGAGCGGAAAGGGGCCGTCTCCAGCGTTGCAAAACTTTGAAAACCCGGCAGGTTTCAGGCGCTTTCACGCCTCTGGCCCGGCTCGTGTCCGCGTGAC
>JBNLAU010000283.1:0-14130 GCA_050302295.1 Roseibium sp.
GGCTTTTTCCCGGCCATGGACCAGCGCGGTGGCTTCCGTTGCCAGGATCTTCTTGGCGTCATTGATCTCGGAACCTTCCAGCGCGGCGAGCCGGGCAACCTCGTCCATCGGCAGAACGGTGAACAGCTTCAGGAACCGCTCGACATCGGCGTCCTCGGTATTGCGCCAATATTGCCAATAGTCATAGGCCGAGAGCTGCTCCTCGTTCAGCCAAACAGCGCCGGCGGCGGTCTTGCCCATCTTGGCGCCGGATGCGGTGGTCAGAAGCGGTGAGGTGAGGGCGAAGGCTTCGGTTTCCTCAAGGCGGCGAACAAGGTCCGTACCGGAGAGAATATTGCCCCATTGGTCCGAACCGCCCATCTGAAGGCGGCAGCCCGTGCGCCGGTAAAGCTCAAGATAGTCGTAGCCCTGAAGCAGCATATAGTTGAATTCCAGGAAGGAAAGATGCTGCTCGCGTTCCAGGCGCAGGCGCACGGAGTCGCGCTGGATCATCTGGTTGACGGAAAAATGCCGGCCGATATCCCGCAAGAATTCGACATAATTCAGCTTCAGCAGCCAGTCGGCGTTGTCCACCATCATCGCGTCGGTCGGTCCGTCGCCAAAGGTGAGCAGCTTTTCAAATACCTTTCTGATGCCGGCCTTGTTTTCCTCAATGAGCTCCTCGGTGAGCATTTTACGGGATTCGTCCTTGCCTGACGGATCGCCGACACGGGTCGTGCCGCCGCCCATGAGGGCGATCGGGCGGTGTCCGGTCTTCTGAAACCAGTGCAGCATCATGATCGGGACGAGGGATCCCGCATGAAGGCTCGGAGCCGTGCAGTCGAAGCCGATATAGGCGGTAACGGTCTCTTTTGCACACAGCTCATCGAGCCCTTTGGGGTCGGAAATCTGGTGAATGAAACCTCGCTCTGAAAGTACTTTCAGAAAGTCCGATTTGAACTCGCTCATGCCTGCCTTGCCGTCCGTATTCTCGTGCCGCGCCAATCGGCGCTTCTTTGGACGTGCTCTAGCGCGTGCCGCCGGACTTGTAAATTGCAGCAAGCCGGAAAGCGGATCGAAATGCTGGTTTTGGCGGCGCTCGCGCGCCGGTTCGATAGCAATATCGCAGGCCGCACTCGGAGCATGAGTCTACGTCTTTGTGGCTTCATTGGCACTTTTACATAAAAGTGACGCCGCGTGATTGGGGTCACAGAGCGTGTTTCTCGCAGCGGCTAAGGTTCTTTCATCAGCGCAACGCACAGCGCTCGGATCAAACGAGAGGATCAGACATGTTTCGCAAATTTGCTATCGCAGCCGTTGCCGTTGCCACCGTAGCGACCGCCACAGTTACCATGACGCCGAATGAAGCCCACGCCAAGAACCGTGCCGGTGCGGTGGCGGCCGGCGCTATTTTCGGTCTCGCTGCCGGGGCTATTATCGCGTCCCAGGCTCGCCCGCGCTACTATGCGCCGGTGCAGTGCAGTTATCGTCCGGTCACGCGCTGGGACCCGTATTACCGCCGCTATGTTGTCGTTGGACATCAGAAGGTCTGCTACTAAGTTCCGGCCCAGACATTGGAAACGAATGGCCTCCTTCGGGAGGCTTTTTCGTTTGGGGGCTGGAACGCAACTCTCCGAAATTTATCAATCCGGTCTGTTTCTGTCAGCCGACCATCCTTCCGCTGCTCGCCAGCCGGGAGATGCCGCCGCCTTATGAGCTCTTGTCCAGTGAGGCAATGCGGTTCCGGAAATCGTTGGCACCCTCGGCGATGTGGTCCAGGACTGCATCAATGGCCCAGTGTTTCTCTGGCAGATCGTATGGCACCGCCCGCGAATGCTCACAGGAGAAGGTCCCGATCCGCTTGTGGAAACGTTTGGCGAGTTTCGGGTAGCCGAAAGCCTCGCTGAGTGCAGACAGGACGAGGAAGGTGTCAAGCTCGCGTGCCATTTCCGGCTGGCTAGCACCGTGGTCCTGCAGCCAGCGGTAAAGATCGGGGTGGAAATTGTTCATCACGCCCGAGAACCCTTTGCCTCCCGCTTGCATCACTGGCCAGGCAATGGCGGCGTTGGCGTTGTTGATGACCAAAGGGGTGTTCTGGGTCAGAGCGATCCGCCGTTTGACCACCTCCAGATCGCACGCCACATCTTTCAGGAAGTAGAAGCGGCCGCTTTCTGCGCACCACTTGAGTTCCTCATCCGTCAGCAGGCGGCGGTAGGGGGCCGGACATTCATAAAGTCCGAGCGGCAGGTCTGGGGGCAGCGCTGCCATTATGTCCTGCATTCGGGTCAGCAGTGTCCCTTGCGGGGCGTCCGGGGCGCCGAAGCGGTTGGTTACGAACACCACGGCATCGACACCGGTTCCGGCGATCGCTTGCAGTTCCGCCTTCTGATCGTCCGGATGTTCCGAAATATGGCCTGAGGCGACGACGGGCAGGCGGCCTTTCACGTGGTCGACGGTGAAACGCGCCAGATCACGGCGTTCCTCCAGGCTGAGAAGCTGCATTTCAGAGGACTGGCATACAGCAAAAAGGCCGTTCGCCCTGTGGCCTATATACCAGTCGAGAAGTCGGGCATAGCCGTCCCAGTCAATGCGGTTCGCGGGGTCGAACGGGGTGACGACCACCGGAAAAATTCCCGAAAAGTCATGATGCATGTGCGATTCCATATACGCGCTGCCTCAGCCCGCGTATCCCATCAGGTTAGGTAGCCACAAGGTAATGCCGGGCACGAGAATGAGAAGCAGAAGTGCAAAGACGAGAACCGCGAGAAACAGCCAGATCTCGCGGATGATCTCGACCAGCGGGATACCGGTTACCGCGTTGATCACGAACAGCAGAATACCGTAGGGCGGGGTGATCAGGCCGATCATGCAGTTCACGATCGTGACCACGCCGAAGTGGACGAGGTCGATGCCCAGTTCCCGGCAGGCCGGAACAAACAGCGGAATGATAACCAGAATGATCGTCGAAGCATCGAGCACACAGCCCAGGAGCAATATGAGAACGTTGACGCCGAGCAGAAAGATGAGGGGATGGACATCAAGTCCAACAAGCGCATCGGCCACCCGGTTGGGAATGTTCTCCGAGGCCACGATGTAGTTCAGGATCAGCGCGCCGCCGATCACCAGCCCGACCGCCGCCGAGGAGCGGGCACTTGATACGAGGATTTCGTAGAAGCTGCGCAAGCTCAGGGAGCGATAGAAGAGGGAGGCAAGGATCAGCGCGTAGAGGGCCGCGACCGCCGCTGCCTCCGTCGGTGTCGTTACACCGCCATAAATGCCGTAAAGCAGGATGGCCGGCATCAGGAGTGCCGGGAAGGCCTGGAAAGTGACCTTTGGAAAATCGCGCAGGGGCACTGGCTCTTCAACGGCAAAGCCGCGCCGGTGAGAAATCCAAAGGTTCATCCCCATCAGCACGGCGCCCATCAGCAGGCCTGGCAGGATGCCGCCCAGAAACAGGTATCCAATCGAAGTGCCGGAGACGAGCGCGTATAGCACCATGGGAATGGACGGCGGAATGATCGGTCCGATGGTTGCGGACGCGGCAGTGATCGCGGCTGCGTACCCCCGCGTGTAATGGCCGGTTTTGGTCATCATTCCGATGATGATCTTGCCGACGCCGGCAGCGTCGGCCACCGCAGAGCCGGACATGCCGGAAAAGACGAGTGACGCCACAACGTTCACATGCCCCAGACCGCCGCGGAAGCGTCCGACAAGAGCGACGCAGAACTGGAGGAGCCTGTCGGAAACCGTGCCGGCATTCATGATGTTTGCCGCGACGATGAACAATGGCACGGCCAGCAGAATGAAACTCTGATAGAGCCCGTCCATCAGAATTTTGCCGGCGATCCCGATGCTTTTGCCTTCCGCGAGAAGATAAACAAATGCGCTGACCATGATTGCATGAGCAATGGGAGCGCCCATGCCGGCGATCAGGAAAATAACAGCTAGGCAGAGGAGGAATTCGAACGTCATTCTGAACCCGTATTTTCAAAGGGCTCTGCCAGCCCTGTTTCTCTGCCCCTAAGCGCCTGTACGGCAGACCAGAGGGCCCTCAGACCAACGACGACCAGAAAGACGATGTAAATCAGGTAGACATCGCGCATCCGGATCCAGTCGCCGAGAAGATCGTCGAGAGTGGCGGTCTGCTTCAGACGCAGGATCGCAAAGCGGCCCCAGGTGGGCTCGACCGATGCGAGGAAGCCAATGCCGATGGCAAGACCTGTGATCACCATGAAAATCCGGCTGATGGGGCGTGGAACATGTTCGGAAAGAATGTCGAATTTCACATGGTCCCGACGGCGGACTACAAAAGCGTTGCCCCAGAAAATCAGCCAGACCCAGAGCGCCAGACAAAATTCAAGCGTCCAGCCGAAATAGCTTGGCTCCAGGAATGGGAACACTTCCACGAGCCCATGGACCCGGGCTCCGTAGCGGATGGCCACCTGAATGATGAAAGTCGTGAAAATCAGGAACATGAACAGCGCGGTCACCGCCTCGGCGAAACGGCGCAGCACTCGAGTGAAGTCGGACATGGGAGGATCTCTCGGAGGCGCGGATGACGTGTCTGATGCGGGGGCGGCCGTGAGTCCGTCCCCGCATCAGACTGTCAGGTCTTAGTTTCCGAGTTCGTTGATGCGGTCCAGTACGCCATCGGGCCACGAAGCGGCCAGATCGGACGACAGGTACTGTGCCTGTACGTGTTCACGGAACGCATCGAGGTCAGGCTCGTAGAGGTCAAGGCCCTGCTCCTTGAGGAAGGATACGAGTTCTTCCTCTTTCTTGAGCTGGGCCTGGCGTGCGGTCTCGGCTGCGTCGACCGCTGCTTTTTGAACAACGGCCTGCTGCTCTTCGCTGAGTTCATCCCAGACGGCTTTCGAAAAAGCGATGTAGTTCAGATCCACAAGATGCTGGGTCAGGGCAATCTGTTTGGTGACTTCGTAGAACTTCGCGTCCACGACGGTCGGCAGCGGATTGTCCTGGCCGTCGACAGATCCGGTTTGCAGCGCTGTGTAGACTTCGGTAAAGGCCATCGGCGTCGGGTTTGCACCCAAGGCTCGCCCGAGGAACTGCCAGGCGTCGCTGCCCGGCATCCGCAGGTTTACGCCGTTGAGATCTTCCGGTGTCTTCACGTCGCGCTCGGACCTCGGAAAACGCAGGTTCACGTGGCGCTTGCCAAGGTACATCACGGCCAGAAGCTTCACACCCAGCTCGTCTTCAACCTTCTTCTTGAAGGGGTCCATCACGGCGTCGTTGAACACGGCAACCTGATGCTCTGCGCTCTGGTGCACGTAGCCGGCGGTGAAGATCGAGAATTCCGGGAAAAAGGTGGCCAGTTCCTGGGCCGACGCGATCGACATTTCCAGGTCGCCGGTCGCGATGGATTCCAGTTCTGCTCCCTGGGCGATCAGGGACGCATTGTAATGGGGCTCGTAGGTCGCGAATTCCGAAACGGCCGGACCGAAAACCTCGGCCAGTGCCACGCTGCGCTGATCGGTATCGGATGCGGGCGTGGACAAGCGGAGCGTGATTTTGTCCTCGGCCAGCGCGATGCCGGGGGCGGTGGAAATCATGCAAGTCAGCGCAAGAGCGCAAACTGAAAAGCTGCGGCGATTCAGGGTCATTTTGGTCTCCTCCCAGAGCTGTTCTGCTGGCTGATTGCCAGTGCGGCAAGTGTGCTCGTGCCATGGCTCAGCCTAGACATTGAAGTAACATGTTAGTAACATGTTATCAACCAATTTGCGGTGGAGCCATGACCGAGCAATCGTCAGAAAACGAAATGAAGCATGTGTCCGGACCGCGTCAGGAACACAGCTCCGGCAACGGTTCTCTGCGCAAATTCGCTTATGAGAAGATCGAGGATCTTCTAAACAAGGGGCACTTGAGGCCGGGGCAGTTGATCACCCAGCGCGAACTGGTGGAACTGACCGGAGCAACCTTGGGATCCGTCCGGGAGGCTGTGCCCCGGTTTGAGGCGGAGGGACTGCTACTCGCTGTTCCCAAGAAGGGGTTGATGGTTCCCAGCCTCGATGTGAAATTCGTGCGCGAGGCCTACCAGGTGCGCCGGATGATCGAGTGCGAGGCGGTGCCGGACATGATCCGCGGCCTCGACGACCAAACGATCAGTGATTTCATCAGGACGCAGAAATCGCTCGAGGCCGAATTGAGAGCCCAGGGAGCAAACGTGTCGCTGGAATTGCTTGACCGGATTCAGCGCCAGGACTGGGACATGCACGCCGCTTTCGTGCGAACGATGTCGAACACCCTGATCGACAACATTTACCGGGTCACTGCAATCAAGATCCGCATGGTTGCGCAATCCCGCCTGAAGGTGACGGGGCACAACGCGCTGAGGATTTTTGGCGAGCATTATCAGATTCTTGAGCCGCTCGCGGCCCGGGATAGGGCGGGAACCGAGCAGGCGCTCTCCCGGCACATCGACAACTCCCTTCACATTGCTTTGGGAGGGCAAATCGACCAAATCACGTGACGAGACCGGCCAGTCCCGGCACACCACGCGGTGAAGCGGACCTGAAAGAAAGGCAATAAAAAACCCCGGCCGACCGGCCGGGGTTTTCCTTATCCGGAAGAGCGGAAGCTCTTAGACGGAGTAGTACATGTCGAATTCGACCGGGTGTGGCGTCATTTCGTAGCGCTCGACTTCTTCCATCTTCAGTTCGATGTAGGCATCGAGCTGGTCGTCGTCGAAGACACCGCCGGCTTTCAGGAATTCGCGATCCGCATCGACGGCTTCCAGGGCTTCGCGCAGGGAGCCACAGACGGTCGGGATCTCTGCCAGTTCTTCCGGCGGAAGGTCGTAGAGGTTCTTGTCCATGGCATCGCCCGGGTGCAGCTTGTTCTTGATGCCGTCAAGGCCGGCCATCAGGAGAGCGGAGAAGCACAGATACGGGTTTGCGGTCGGATCCGGGAAACGTACTTCGACGCGCTTGGCCTTCGGCGAAGCGGTGAACGGAATACGGCAGGATGCGGACCGGTTGCGCGAGGAGTAAGCCAGCAGAACCGGTGCCTCATAGCCCGGGACCAGACGCTTGTAGGAGTTGGTCGACGGGTTGGTGAAGGCGTTCAGCGCTTTTGCGTGCTTCAGGATACCGCCGATGAAGTACAGGCAGGTTTCCGACAGGTCGGCATACTGGTTGCCGGCGAAGACCGGATCACCGTTGTTCCAGATCGACAGGTGGCAATGCATGCCGGTGCCGTTGTCGCCGAAGACCGGCTTCGGCATGAAGGTCGAGGTCTTGCCGTAGGCATGAGCAACCTGGTGAACGACATACTTGTAGATCTGCATGTTGTCGGCGCAGCTGGTCAGCTTTTCGAACTTCATGCCGAGTTCGTGCTGAGCAGCAGCCACTTCATGGTGGTGCTTTTCGGTCGGCACGCCCATTTCAGCCATCACGGACAGCATTTCGGACCGAATGTCCTGGGCGCTGTCGACCGGCGGAACCGGGAAATAGCCGCCCTTGGTGCGCGGACGGTGGCCGAGGTTGCCGGTTTCATATTCGGAGCCCATGTTGGACGGCAGTTCGGCGCTGTCCAGGACGAAGCCGGTGTTGTACGGGTCGGCGTTGAAGCGGACGTCGTCGAACATGAAGAACTCGGCTTCCGGACCGACGTAGATGGTGTCGCCGAAACCGCCGGACTTGACGTAGGCTTCTGCCTTCTTGGCGGTCATGCGCGGATCGCGGTTGTAGCCTTCGCCGGTGATCGGATCGACGATGTCGCAGAAGATCGCCATGGTGGACTGCGCGAAGAACGGGTCCATGTGAGCGGATTCCGGATCCAGGATCAGCATCATGTCGGATTCGTTGATGGCCTTCCAGCCAGCAATGGAAGAACCGTCGAAGGCAACGCCTTCAGCGAACATGTCTTCGTCGACAAGTGCTACGTCCATGGTGACGTGCTGCATTTTGCCCTTCGGATCGGTGAAGCGCAGGTCGACGAATTTTACGTCCTTTTCCTGAATCTCCTTCAGGACTTCAGCGGCAGTGGTCATATTGTCCATCCCTTTGATTATTCGTGTGAACGGTTGGGTGCTGTTCCGACCCGGCAGAGTTTTATATTTGACTCTTGAAATTCGGGATCGGAATTAGGATCACCGGCAAATGCCGGAATAGGTGGGTTAGATTGCGTCGATACCGGACTCTCCGGTCCGGATGCGAACGGCTTCCTCGATGTTGGAAACAAAGATCTTGCCATCGCCAATGCGGCCGGTTTGCGCTGCAGAGCGAATGGCGTCAACTGCTTTTTCGACCATGTCGTCGCCGAGAACGATTTCCACCTTCACCTTGGGCAGAAAGTCCACGACATATTCAGCGCCACGGTAGAGCTCAGTGTGGCCCTTCTGGCGGCCGAAGCCCTTGGCTTCCGTCACGGTGATGCCCTGAAGGCCGACCTCTTGCAAAGCTTCTTTAACCTCATCCAATTTGAAGGGTTTGATGATCGCTTCGATCTTTTTCATCACCTTGTGTCTCTCTCCACTTGTCGGGCCGGAAGTGCACGGCTGGTGTTTAGATTTCCGGTTGGCGCGAGGTCAAGCAGACCCGGCGGGCCCGGAGGGACAGTTGCTGGCTATAAAGCATGATGTGTGCCAATCAGTATTGAGCCATCGCAAATTTTTCAAGCTCCGGGATTTCCGCCACTAAAAACGGCAAATTCAAAAGCGTATTGTGAGGTCTGGCACAAGAGTTAGATCTTGTCTGCATATTTTATATGCAAATTGCCTCAAAAGTAGGCGAGAAAAGTGATGCGTCTGTCATCAAACCCGCAAATCTCGACAAATTTGCCGATCCCTTGCAGTTTATTTGGTGTGAACTTGGAGACCCGCTCAACATGATATCCGACAGACAGAACGCAAAGCCGGCTTTGTTGACGCCCGGTGAAATGGGGCAGGCGGACCGGCTGACTATTGAGGCAGGTGTTCCCGGAATAGATCTGATGGAACGGGCAGGTCAGGCGGTGGCTCGCGAGGCGGGAAACCTGGTTCCGGCGGGGGCTTCGATCCTGGTCGTATGCGGCCCTGGTAACAATGGCGGCGACGGCTTTATTGCCGCCCGCTGTCTCGCGGCACGGGGATTTGCCGTCAAGGTGCTGCTATTGAAGGAGCCGGGTGGTCTCAAGGGCGATGCGCTGACCGCATTCGAGCGCATGGGACTGCCGTATGATCTGGTTGGCGAGGGTGATCTGGCGGCGAACCTTATTTCTGCCAATCCGGGCGAGGTGGACCTTGTCATCGACGCGCTTTTCGGAGCCGGGCTCGACCGGCCGCTGGAAGGGACCGCGCTGGCGCTGGTTCAAGCGGTGAACCGCAGAGGCGTTCCGGTTCTGGCTGTCGACCTGCCTTCCGGCGTTAACGGGGCGACGGGCGAGGTGCTCGGGGAGGCGTTTCAAGCGCACTCGACAGTGACATTCTTTTGCGAGAAGCCCGGGCATCTGCTTTATCCGGGCCGGATGCTATGCGGCTCGATAACGGTTGCCGACATCGGCATTCGTTCGAACGTGCTTGACCGGATTGCGCCCGCTACCTTCGAAAACACGCCGGATCTCTGGCGAAACGTCTGGCCTGCGATGGATCCGAAAGCCCAAAAATATGCCAAAGGCCATGCGGTGGTTTTCGGCGGGCCAGTGACCGCCACGGGCGCGGCGCGACTGGCGGCAGGAGCTGCGCTTCGATCAGGCGCTGGCCTTGTAACTTTGGCGTCTCCGCCGGACGCAGTGATGGTGAATGCCTGTCACCTGACGGCAGTCATGCTGAAAAAGATGCGCGGTGCGGACGCAATTCCCGAGCTTCTGGCCGACCGACGCCTGAATGCCGTGCTAATCGGTCCGGGATTTGGCGTTGGTCCCTGCACGTGCGAGGCGGTGTCGGCCATATTGGACGAGGGGCGGGCGACAGTGCTTGACGCCGATGCGCTCACCAGTTTCGCAGGTGATCCGCAGGACCTCTTCACTCGGATCGGGAGTTGCAAGGCGCCGGTGGTTATGACGCCGCATGAAGGAGAATTTGCCCGCATTTTCCCGAAACTCAGCGGCGGCAAGCTTGAAAGGGCCCGCCGGGCGGCGGAGATATCCGGCGCATTTGTTGTTCTCAAGGGACCTGATACTGTGATTGCTGCACCTGACGGGCGCGCCGCAATCAACCGCAACGCGCCTCCATACCTGGCGACAGCCGGATCCGGCGACGTTCTTGCAGGCATTGCGACCGGCCTTCTGGCACAAGGTGTTCCTGGATTTGAAGCGGCCTGTCAGGCGGTCTGGCTTCATGGGGAGGCGGGCAGAGACGCCGGGCCCGGATTGATCGCCGAGGATCTGGAAAAGGCCCTTAAATCCGTACTCCGTGCGCTTGTGGACAAGTTGGCCGCGGACTGCCCCGGGGGGCCGCTTTTTCCTTTGACGGGAAATTCTGTGGTGTTATAGAAGCCCCGCTTCAATCGTGGGCCTCAAGGCCCCGGGATGCGGATGTGGTGAAATTGGTAGACACGCCAGATTTAGGTTCTGGTGCCGCAAGGCGTGGGGGTTCAAGTCCCTCCATCCGCACCATCGTTGGTTTGCGCTACCGCCCTTCGGGCTACTTGAGCGCAGGCCCTGTTCGAGGTTTTCCCTCTCGCCCGTGCCATCGTTGGTTTGCGCTACCGCCCTTCGGGCTACTTGAGCGCGGGCCCTGTTCGAGGTTTCTCCTCTCACCCGTGCCATCTTTGGTCTGTGCTAATGCCCTTGGGGCTTCGTGCGTACAGGGTTGGTTCTGCGTTGTGCCTCTCGCGTGAACCAAACCTGTCGTGATGCCCTGTCCCGTCGGGATACCAGGACGCAGTCTATGCTCCCGCAAAGCTCTTGCGAGTTGATCTACGATCTTTAGGGATTTCGTGCAGCTTCGCTCCGGGTTCCTAGATACCTGGAATGGATGCCTGGGCCACGATGGTGGTCCTGGCGCAGCCAGCCTTATCAAAGTGGGGAGTGCTTTCGGCGAAACCTATTCCTGCGTTGATGTGCCGGGCAAGCGTCTGCCTTTGCATGTCCTTGTTGATGCAGGACGCGATGATCCTGTCTACTCGTTCGACAATTTCATATGCGCCGGGAAAGGACTTTCGCAGTCCGAATTGCATCTTGTTCCCGTGGGAACCAGTGACATAGCCGGCTGGCACACTCATAAAGCTTGAGAGCAATCCCAGTTCACGCAGTTTGGTGCGGGTGACAACGGGGTCGGCGAGGATAAAGTCCGCCCGGCCTTTATACAGCATGGCGATGGTTGTATCGATGTCGGAGACCCGAATTCGCTGCGGATGATCGCGCCAGATGGTGTCCCCGGTGCTGTTGCCAATGTAATCCACTGTCGCGAACCGGTAGAGATCCTCTTTGCGTTTCGTCGCCTTGATGGCGAGAGCATTCGGATTTTCGACATCAAAGAAAATTTCGGCTGGTGCCAGTGTCGTCAGCGGCGTTGGTGCGAAGACCGCATATTCCATCCGTTCGCTTGTTACCGGACAAATCAGGGCGTCTGCGGACGTCGAGGCCACCATGCTCTGGGCGCGGGCCCAAGGATAGCCTGTGTGCGAAACGGTAATGTTTGCCGCGTCCGTGAGCGCCTCCATCAGATCAACGAGAATGCCAGCCATCTTGCCGGTTTTCGGATCCAGATAAGAATAGGGTGCAAGGTCCTGATGATAGACACCCCTTAAGGTCACCTGATTGAAAGCGGCCGCCAGAACGTTCGGTGTCGCCAGCATCGGAAGTCCGGCTCCGAGTGCGGTTAGAAATGTGCGCCGCGAAAGCATCTGATTGAGCCTTTCAGGTTGGGCACAAGTGGGCGCAGGAACTGTAGCGTTGTAGTCTTAGGTCGCTACCGGAGGAGGGGCCGGATTAGTGCTTCAGTTCCTGCGAACAGGTGCCGTCCATTCGGATCGTTATTGTTATTCTTGGTGCCATTCTGTTCGATGTACCGGTCTTCAAATGAGGCCGGTCTCCATGGCACTCCTTTTCACACACAAAGTGTAACATAAGTCGATGCGAGATAAAAGCGGGAATGACAATAATCTAGCCATAAAGGCGTAAGCATCTGTTATGGATTGTAATTTCGGAAAGTTTTGAGCTATGTTGCCTGCAGATTGATAACTAAAGTACGCTTTGGTTGTGATAAAATTTGTATCAAGGTGACATGACGAAAAATTTGGACAGTTCAATTTCCGCACGGTTCGTGCACAAGGAGAACGTGGAGATTGTCTCGCAGAACGAGCGTGGCCTTCTCCGTTTGATTTGGCTCAATCCGGGCATTTCGCGCACTGATGTGAGCGATCGCTTAGGTCAGACCCTGCAATCGGTTTGCCGTACCATTGATCAATTGGCAGACCGGGGGGTAGTGCTCCTGGATGAAGCGCAGCCGCGAGAAGGCGGGCATCAGTCGGACCCCACGCTACGCATAAACGGAAAATTTGGCTATTCCTGCGGCATTTCTCTCGATGTCGAGGAGGTCGGGATTTCCATTATGGACCTGTCCGGCAAGCCGCTTGCGCATAAAGCGATCGCCCTTGTTGGACAATCCATGCCTGCGACGCTTCGTGACATTAGAGCGACAGTTTCAAATTTGACCAAGCGGCACGGCCTCTCGGAGGAAGGCTTGTTGGGAGTTGGATTTGCGATTGCCGGCAATTTTGTCGGCGGAACCCGCTACAATGCTCCGTTGCCTCTGCATGAATGGTCCCTGGTCGAACTGGGGCCTTTGCTGAACACGGAGTTTGGAAAGCCATTCTGGATGTTCAATGTTGCCCATACTGCGGCAATTGCGGAGTCCATGTACGGAGTTGGCCGGAAAATCCGGAATTTCGCTTATCTTTCCGTGAGCTACGGCTTCGGCGGCGCTTTGATCAGCAACAATGAACTGCTGCAAGGCAGTCACAGGAATGCCGGCGAATTCTCCTGGGTGCTTGAGCCGCATGAAGTTGGTCAGCGTCCCACGCTCAAAGGCCTGATTGCCAAATTGCGATCGAACGATATCGACATTCAGTCAATTGACCATCTGCGCCGAACATTCAGGAGTGACTGGCCCGGCGTTGAGGAATGGCTCGATGAAATCGCTCCCGCCTGTAACCGTGTTGTCAACTCGATCTGCGGCGTCTTAGATCCTCAGGCCATTGTTATCGGCGGCACCGGGCCGCAGGAACTGTGCCGGATGATGATAGAAAGAACCGAGTTTTTCGATCAGCCCCGCTACGGCGTTGCCCACCCGGTTCCCAATATCATTGCCGGTGAGATGAATGCGAACGCATCAGCTGTCGGCGCGGCTTTCGTTCCGCTCAAGGAAATGATCTTTTAATATTCCGTCCGGTGGGCGGATTTGTTGTCCCGCATGCCCGAAACGCTCTCTTCTTGTGGTTTCGGTCCGTCCTGACCGTCGTGCCGGTTGCAAATCCGCCGCTTAAAGGGCTGCAAATCCCCGCGCTCCCCTTGACACAATAAGGCCCACGCAGTATCGCGCTTCCATCGTGCGCCCCGGACTCTGTTCGCGGTGATGCGCTGCTTTTGGGAATGCTTCCGGGAAAAGGGAAGTGCGGGTAGCGCGGCACACGGGATTTTAAAACAAAACCTCCGGGGCGGATTGCCGCTCGGGATCGAGGACGACAAAACCCATGCAGGTAACCGAAACCCTCTCCGAGGGCCTCAAGCGTGAGCTGAAAATCGACATTCCGGCGGGTGATCTCGCCACCAAGCTCGACGATTACATGGCCGACCTGAAATCCAAGGCCAACATCAAGGGCTTCCGCCCGGGCAAGGTTCCGCTTGCCCACTTGAAAAAGATGTATGGCCGCCAGGCCATGGCCGAGATCCTGTCGAACACCATCCAGGAAACCACTCAGAAGGCCGTTGAGGAGCGCTCCGAGCGCCCGGCACTGACTCCGGAAATCGATCTTCCGGAAGAAGACGCTGAAAAGATCATGGCCGGCGACGCCGACCTGTCCTTCAAGATGACCTATGACGTTCTGCCGGAATTCGAAATCGTTGATTTCGCCGGCATCGAGATCGAGCGCCCGGTTGTCGAGATCGCCGAAAGCGAAGTCGACGAGCAGGTTGCCGAGATCGCCAAGAACAACACCCCGTTCGACGCCAAAAAAGGCAAGGCCAAGGACGGCGACCGCGTTACCATGTCCT
>JBNLAU010000284.1:0-8489 GCA_050302295.1 Roseibium sp.
GGAACGGGCGAAATGTCACGGAGGAGGGAGCGGAGGTCATGAAGGGCTCTGAGCGTTTGTCGGGTATGTCTTGGAAGCTGTCTTATAGGCGGTGGGGTATGTCTTGAAAAGACATGGCAGTCTGCCGCGCCGGAGCCAGATCGCTTACCGGAACGCCACATGGAAAAAGGGCGCAGCAGAGCTGCGCCCCGGATGGGATTGTGTTCTCAGCCTGCCGGCGAAGACTTATTCCTCGACGGGCTCGCTGTCTTCCGCGACAGGTCCGCCGTCTTCTTCGACAACCTGAAGGTTGACGGCCTTGGGGCCTTTGCCGCGACGGTCCGGCTCGGTCTCGAAAGAAATCCGCTGGCCGCTGTCGAGCGTTGTCAGCCCAGAGCGTTCGACGGCCGAAATGTGGACGAACACGTCGGCCTCGCCCTCATCAGGCGTAATGAAGCCGAAGCCCTTGTCGCTCTTGAAGAATTTTACGGTGCCGGACTGACGTGGGCCGCGTTCCGCCGGCGGAGCGTCCCGCCGTGGACGATAGGGACGATAGCCGTCGCCTTCGCCGCCTTCGCGATTGCCGTATCCACCCCGGCCGCCGCCACCGCCGCCGTAGCCGCCCTCACGGGGAGCGCCGCCGTAGCCGCCACCGCCTTCACGGGCACCACCGCCGTAGCCACCGCCGCCTTCACGGTTGCCGCCGCCGTAACCGCCCCGGCCGCCACTGTCCCGGTCGCCGCCGCCGTATCCGCCCCGGCCGCCGCCGTAGCCGCCTTCCCTGTTGTCGCGGCCGTAGCCGCCACCGAAATCATTGTCACGTCCGCCCCGGTAGCCGCCATCGCGTCCGCCGCCATAGTCTCCACCGTATTCGCTTCCGCCAAAATCGCTGCCGAAGTCTTGCGGACCGCCAAACTCGCGTTTGCCACCGCGCCGACCACGCGACCGCCGGTCCGAATCGCCATCGTGCATTACCAGATCACCTTAATCTCTGTGCCCCGCGGCACATAACGACCAATCTCACCCGCCTTCACAGTCGAGTCACTCCACCAAGACGTACCCGGTACGCCTCATCAACATTCTGGGATTGGGGTGAAACAAACCTGCCGCATCCCTCTCCAGCCGCTGCGTTATCATCATAAGGGCGAGAGGAACAAAATCGCAAGAATTTCCTTGATCCGCGGCCTAATTCGAGGTGCTTTGAGCGGGCCAGGTGTTTGACCAATTGGACAAGTCCGGGTCGGTGCCGTCACACGTTTTACGTGTAGCTTCTTCCAATAACACCAGTCCGGTCCCGTTCCAGCTCCACCTGTTCCACAGGCCGCATTCGCCAACTCCGGAGCCTTTAAAGTAACTTACGAGCTGCTGATCCGCGGGTATCCAGCGCGCATTGTAAATGAGATCGGTTGCAACTGGACCCTTTTCCGACATGCGGGCAACATGGACCTGGCGTGCCGCTCCGTCCTTGCCGGAGAGGACTGCAACATACGGGCTGTTATAGGCCGTCGGTGCGCCGCAAGGGATAATATAGAGCGCGGTGTTGTCCGGCAGGGGCACCCGGACGGCATTGAGGCTGGCAAAAATGGTCGGGTCGATTTCGGAGCAAAGCCGGTTAGCCGACCATACGGCCGCGACCCCCGGGGGGAGCTGATCGGCGCTGACAACCGGAACCGCATGGGGCGCGTCCGCAGCCGGATCCGTTCCCTTGGAGACAATTGCCGAGACTGTGCCGGTCCGGTTCTGGCGGCCGTCGAGCCAGAGCAGGCTGGCCTTGAGCCCTTTCAGGGACACAGGCACAGCGACGGGATCGGCGTCGGCTGCCGCCGGCAGGCGAATGGTCAGCTCCTTTCCGGAGCGCATGGCGTCCAGCAGGGTCAGGGTCGCCGGGCCCGCCGGATACCAGAACCCTTCTCCGCCGAGCGGGCGGAAGCCGGCGGGGGAGGTGATGGCAGGCTGCATTTCCCGCAGCTGCTCGATCGGCAGGGATTCAATCACCTTGCCGTCCACTTCGAACTGGAGGGTGCCGTCCTGGGGCAGCTCTGTGTTGGTGGTCAGGCGCACCAGCGGCTGAGCCTCCGCCTGCCAGTCCCGGACAATCCGTACATCCACCCAGACGGACTGGCTTCGCGTGAAGGAAGACGCAAAACACACGCCGGTATTGCCGCAATCGACGGTCCACCCCTTGAAACTGGGGGCAGCGCGGCCAGGCTGCGCCATCCCTGCGAAAGAGGAAATAAGGACCGCCGCGGTCGATATCAGCAGTGTCAACAGTCTTCGTTTCATAAGGTCCGGTTACCCGATTGTGTCTGCCATCTTCTCAGCAGCCGTTACTTCTTGTACGAAATGCACGCGGCAAGGTGAAGCCGCCAGTGAATAGAAACACACTACCGGCCGGCGTTGTCCCGTATTTGTTACGATGTTAAGCCCGGGTCCCGGCAATAGGAGGCGGTTTTGTCGCAAGAGAACGAAAATCCTGACGGGAACGAAGGGCAGCAACAAAGCGCCGGTACGCCGCCGATCCAGGTCATGGTGATCGTCGTCACGCCCTTCCAGCAGAATTGTTCGCTGATCTGGGATCCGGCGACGATGCGCGGCGCGGTGATCGACCCGGGTGGTGATGTCGGCCGCATCCAGGCGGCAATCAAAAAGCAGGGCGTCACGGTTGAAAAGATCGTCCTCACGCATGGCCACATCGACCATGTCGGCGGTGCGTCCGATCTGGCCGAGGCCCTGAACGTGCCGGTGGAAGGACCCCACGAGGCGGATCAGCCGATGATCGACCGGGTTTCCGACCAGGCGGCGCAGTTCGGTGTCGAGGGTGTCAAACCCGTGATGCCCGACCGGTGGATGGTGGAAGGGGACCAGGTTGAGATTGCCGGCCGGACGTTCGACGTGCTGCATTGTCCGGGGCATTCGCCCGGCCACCTGGTGTTCTTCGACAAGGAACTCCGTTTCGCGATTTCAGGAGATGTTCTCTTTGCCGGTTCGATCGGCCGGACAGATCTGCCGGGCGGCGATCACGCCACCCTGATAAGCTCCATCAAGGAAAAGCTGTTGCCGCTCGGAGACGATGTCTCCTTCCTACCCGGTCACGGACAGGCCTCGACGATCGGTCATGAGCGCGAGACCAACCCGTTTCTTACGTGACGGGGAGGGGGCTCAGAACAGGGCCCGCAGGTCGTCAATCCGGTCGTTCACGAGCCAGCCGTAATAGTTCTCGCGCGGCCAGGCGTGGCCGGTGCGGCGGAATTTCGCCGCCCTGCTCCAGGGGTCGCCGACATTGTAGAGTGTGGCAGTCAGGCCCGGGTTTTTGGAAATATCGACCTTGCCGACGGACTTGTAGGCGGCAATGGAGTCCTGAATGATCGCCGCCATGTAGTGCAGCGAGATGTTCGGATCCATCGTCGCCTTGTAAACCGACTTGGGATCTGATGCCTCGAGCTTGCGGAACTTGCTCTGGCGGGCAACGCGGTCCGTCATTTTCAATACGGTCAGCGGGCTCAGCTGTCCGAGGCCGAAGCTCTGGCCGGAAAAGAGCGGCTGGAAGAACGTTTCGTTGAAATTCTTTTTCGGATAGCGGACACCGTCGACCTTGTGACCGCGGAATTTGCTGTTCCAGACGTTCTCATAGCAGGTCCAGCGCCGGTCGCTGCTCTTTTGAATGTGATCCTTCTTGCAGCGGTCGAATTGCGGCCGTTCCACGAAGGTTTCGACATTCTCGCCGTCCAGTTCAAATTCAAAATTGATACCGGCATAAGCAAGCGCCTTGACGTAGTAGGATTGCGCGCTGTCCAGAGAGTCGTAATTGTAGGTATGCTCACCGACGATCGCGCCGACGAGATGGATTGGATCGATGCCGTACTGCCCCGCAACCCGCTTGATGGACGACAGCAGGCGCCGGTCCCGCTTCAATGTGGCCAGCACCTTGTTGAACTTGGCGTCATAACTGGACTTGGACGCACTCGTGCGCCGTGCCGAGGCGTAGGGGATCTTGGGCTGGGACTTGTATCTGTTGCCTTCGGGAACCACGCGGACGGACTTGGCCTGTGCCGGTTCGACAAGCGCGAAAGGCGCGGCAACCGGGCTCAGCAGCAATGCCAGGGCCAGGCACCCAGTTGCCAATCGGGATTTGAACCTAAGCGGGCCGGTCTTCCTGCACATTGTAATCGCTCTGCGGATGTTCTTGTTGTTGATGTGATGCCGGACATACCCCAGAACCACGTTGAACCATAGTGGTTTTGCATAGTTCGCCGAACGCGGCTGTAAATAACTCATTTTATAGATAGCCCCCAAGAAAAAAGCACCGATTGCCCGCGATTGTCACAGTCTCTGCGTCCTGTGCCGGTTCCTCCTTCTAGGACGACGGCATCGGCCGGAAAGTGATGCCTGTCACAGCGCTTCGGTTTTCCGGGACTTTTCCAGAGCCTTGAAGCTGCTTGCGGGTCCCATTCGCAAGCGCACCGCCTTGGGGACGCCCATGAAATCGTAAAAGGCCTTGTGCTGGCGCAGTCCGCACAGTTCGCGCTGGATTGTCACATGCCACAGGGCTTCTCCTGCCTGGGCGAGCCGGTGGAGATGTTCTTCCTGAGGTTCGTTTTCCTTCGTTTCCGCTTTCTTCAAATGTTCGAGAGCCGCTTCCAGCTTTTTCGTCAGCCGGGAGAGGGTCGACGCCTTTTCGTTGAAGATCTCCTGCTCCAGGGCCTCGGACAGCGGATCCTTGTCGGTGTTTTTCGTGTGTCGGGGAGGGCGTACCGTCATCTGCGTTTCCATGGCGCAAAGTTCCGGCAAAGAGTCTCATGCCTGATTTGTTCGTGGCAAGGTCTTTTTCAATCGGAAACAGTCTGCCGGCGGCGTGTTCTGCGCCCTGGCTGGCGGCCTGAATCCGAACCGCCATGTTTTCTTCGATTTCCCGATGCATTATATTGAGGTGACCGTCAGGCCAACGTATCAGAGACGTCCGGAGACGGCGGAGTTTCCGATGAGATCCCGCGTCCAGGCAAAAACGGCGGCAGCCCAGGCCAGTGCAATGAGTGACATTGATCTAAAACCGAAGCTGAAACAGAAGACCAAGGTCCAGCGGCCCAAGCTCTACAAGGTCGTCCTGCTTAACGACGACTTCACACCGCGGGACTTTGTGGTTCTGATCCTGAAGGCGGAATTCCGGCTGGACTCGGCCCAGGCGGAAGTCGTCATGTTGACAGCGCACCAGAAGGGGGCGTGCGTGGTCTCCGTCTACCCAAAAGATGTGGCGGAAACCAAGGCGTCCAGGGCGATCGATGCCGCCGGTCAGCTGGGCTATCCCTTGCAGTTCACGGTCGAGCCGGAATAATCCGGTTCCAGACATACGGTCAAACGCAGAACCCGGCTCGAAAGGCCGGGTTTTTTGTTGGTGAGGGAGCCGTGCTGGCACGGATTCTGCTGAACAGGCAATAAGCCAATGCCGTTTTCAGGATACGTGCCACTATGAAACGCTCCATCGCCTCAAACGCCCCGAAACGGAACAAGCCGCTCCGCAAGATTGTGATCACCGGAGGGCTGGGGTTCATCGGATCCCGTGTTTATTCCCATGTCTCTCGGATGACGGAAACCGGGGAAACGGCAATCCTGGACAGGATGACCTATGCCGCGGACGTCCGGCGCATCGAGGGCGGTCCCGGCATCTATGGCCTGCCCCTGATCCATGGCGATATCCGTTCGGCCAAAGACGTTGAAACGGCGCTTGAGGATTGCGACGCGGTGGTTCACCTTGCCGCGGAAACCCACATTCCCAGGTCCATTGCCGATCCCGAATTGTTTTTCGATGTCAACGTGGCAGGCACCGAAACCCTCTTGAAGATCGCGCGGCAGCAGGGCGTGAAGCATTTCGTCCACGTAAGCTCGTCTGCGGTGTACGGCTCCGTCAACGGTCCCGTCAGCGAAACGGCGCCCATGCGGCCGACAACGCCGTACGCCATGTCGAAAGCGCTGGCGGAGGAGGCAGTGATGCAAGCCGCCGATGAAGGGCTGAACGCCACCATCCTGCGGCCGTCCAACACCGTGGGTGTGGGGCAGCATCCGGAAAAACTGTTTCCGCGTTTCGTTATGCGGGCCTTGAAGGGGCAACGGCTGACCATTGAAGGCGATGGCCGTCAGGTGCGGTCCTTCCTGCCGGTGGGCGATCTCGCCAAAGCCATCGGACTTGTCCTCTCCCGCCCGGCACCCGATCCGCTCGCCGTCTACAATATCTCCGGCGAGGAGCTCTTGTCCGTGCGTGATGTTGCCGCCAAGGTGTTTGAAGTCACAGGCATGAAAACCGGACTGCATTTTGTCCGCGACCGCGAGTGGAACGACCGGACA
Source organism: Roseibium sp. (assembly GCA_050302295.1). Taxonomy (GTDB): domain Bacteria; phylum Pseudomonadota; class Alphaproteobacteria; order Rhizobiales; family Stappiaceae; genus Roseibium. The sequence goes on from JBNLAU010000284.1 coordinate 6,316, forward strand.
TCCCTGATTTCCGATGCCGAGATCCGGGGGCTTGGCTACCGGCAGACGGGATCCGTCAGAGATGAGCTGGCGGCGATTTGCGACACCTTTCGCGCCCGCGCCCAGTCGGTGCCGCAGCATCTCCAAGTGAAGATGTGATTTGCAAACGCTCTCGGCTGAGCGAACCAGGCGCCATATCTGACAACCTGGCCTGAGCAGAACCGGATATCAAAACGCTCCCGTCCAAAATGAGCGGGGGCGTTCTTGTCCGGTTGTCCGGATATTTGCTTCATTCCTGAGGTGCTGCTCCGGCCGGCAGCATATTCGCCAGGATACCGGGCCTCGGATCAGTCGCGCAGCTTGACGATCTTGTCGTCGCCACCGCCGTCGCCACCCGGAGTGTCGTCATCAGGCTCGCCACCTTCCGTGGCGGGCGTCTCGGCGACGATATCCATCTGTTCCAATTCGGTCGGCAGCGGTTCGGTGATGCCCATTTCGGTGGCCGGGTCGAAGCTTTCGGTGATGCCAAGTTCTTCCGCCGGACCCTTGCCTTCCATGGCCATCTGATAATTGGTGATGACAGACTTGAGCTGAACGATCTGCTCGTTGGCGGTGTCCACCTGGATCTTGTAGCGCTGCAGGCGTTTGTTTTCGTCGACCAGGTCCTCCAGATTGTCGGAGAACTTCTGGTTCTGATTGCGTTGGTGGTTCAGGTCGGTCAGCGCGGAGTTGTAGCGCAGATTGAGTTCACGCAGCTTGGCGGAGGTCGCCATCAGCTCGTTGCGGTCCTTCTCGTGGTTCTTCTGTGCGCTGTCGAGCAGGTGTTCGATTTCCTGCATGCGCTTGAGAAGATCGCGGTTGCGTTCCTTCAATTGCGAATTCTCGCGAGCCATTTCCTGCAGAGACTGGGCGCCGATGCGGCGTTGGGAAGACAGGTTCTCGATTTCCGAGTTCAGCGCATAGACCTCGTTGTCATGCTTGCGCTGTTCTTCCTCCAGCCGGGATTTGGCGTAGGCAAGTTCCTGATTGGCCACGTCCAGATGGGACTTCAGGTCGATGTTGTCATTGCGGAACTCGCCGAGTTCACGCTTGGCTGCTTCCAGCTCGCTGGTAGCCTGGTTGTTCTTGCGGATCTCGTCTTCCAGCAGCTTGGCGCTTTCGGACAGATTCTGCTGAAGTTCCTTTTCCCGGAGCCTGACCGCTTCCAGATCCGAGCCGAGGTTTTCGGCGTGCTTTTCCAGGGTTTCGAATTTCGCCTTCAGGTCGTTCAGCTGGCCGCTGAGGTCGGAAACCTGGGCGTTGGCTTCAACCAGCTTGGCGCTTTGCTGCCGGTATTCCTCGTTGATCTTCTTGTTGTTGTCCCGGATCGAGACAATGTCGTTGCGGGCCGATTCCAGCGCGGTGCGGGTCTCGGTGGAACGCTTGCGCAGGGAATGCACTTCCGCCTGTGCATCTTCCAGCTGGTTGGAAAGCGTTCTGACCTTGTGCTCGGCGTCGAGCAAATCGGTGGAGATCTTGGCGTTTTCCGACTTCAGCCGGACTTCGGTCTCCACGCCGGAGCGGGAGCTTTCCAGAAAGTCCGCCAGCATGCGGATCGACGTCTGGCTTTCCGCCGCGAAGGCCGCCATCTGGTCGAAGGTCTGGTTGAGCCCGCCGATGCGGGACTTCAGCCCGTCCAGCTGGTTCATCTTTTCCTGCATCGTCAGGGCAAAGGGCGAAAGCTGCTCCACCTTGGCCGTCTCGGCCGCCCGTTCCGCCGCCTTCTGGGCGGCGAACGGCGTGGACTTCCTGGAGCCCTTGAACCCGATCGTCCCGGCGGAATCCCAGCACAGGGTCTCTCCGTTGGGAGCCGCGAAGGTCACAACGGTGTTGTTGAACGAGGCGAGGATGTGCACCACCGCCTTCGGGACGTTCCGACGAATTTTCTTCTTCCCTGCCATGGGGTCTCCACCGCTTGGAGCGGGTCCGCCAAGGGGAACGGGCAAAGGTATCGCGGATGCCCGGCCCCTGCAACTTCTGGCCCACCGGGCGCCCTAGGGCCCCGGAATCAACACAACTCCTTGTCGTGCAGTCACTTACCGGAGCTGCTTGACACTCTTCTTGCCGGCCACCGTCTTCCGCGGGCCCTTGCGGGTCCGCGCGTTGGTCTGGGTGCGCTGCCCGCGCACGGGCAGGCCGCGCCGGTGACGGATGCC
>JBNLAU010000285.1:0-8770 GCA_050302295.1 Roseibium sp.
TTTTTTTCGCCGGGGAAAACGCCATGGCTGATACCAATTTCGACGTGATCATTATCGGCTCCGGGCCGGGCGGTTACGTAACTGCAATCCGCTCTGCCCAGTTGGGCTTCAAGACCGCGATCGTCGAACGAGAGCATATGGGCGGTATCTGCCTCAATTGGGGCTGTATTCCGACCAAGGCGCTGCTCAGATCCGCCGAGATCTATCATTACATGCAGCACGCGAAGGATTACGGACTGTCGGCTGAGAATATCTCCTTCGATCCCGCCGCCGTCGTCAAACGCTCCCGTGGGGTTTCGGGTCAGCTGAATGGCGGTATCGGCTTCCTGATGAAAAAGAACAAGGTCGATATCATCTGGGGCGAGGGCAAAGTCAGCAAGGCCGGCGAGGTCACCGTTTCCAAATCTGCCAAGAAGGCGATGGAACCGCAACACCCGGCGCCAAAGGGCACCAAGGGCGAGGGAACCTACAAGGCCAAGCACATCATCGTGGCAACCGGCGCGCGCCCGCGCGTCATTCCCGGCATTGAACCGGACGGCAAGGACATCTGGACCTATTTCGAGGCCATGGTGCCGCCGTCCATGCCAAAATCCCTGATCGTGATGGGTTCCGGCGCCATCGGCATCGAGTTCGCCTCCTTCTACAAGACCATGGGCGCGGATGTGACGGTCATCGAAATGATGCCGACCATCATGCCGGTGGAGGATCCGGAAATTTCCGGTCTCGCCAAGAAGCAGATGGAAAAGCAGGGCATCAAGTTCCTCCTCGACGCCAAGGTGTCCAACGTCAAAAAAGGCGCAGGCGGTGTGACCGCGACGGTCGAGACCAAGGACGGCAAGAAACAGGACTTGACCGCAGAGAAGATGATCTCCGCCGTGGGTGTCGTCGGCAACATCGAAAATCTCGGTTTGGAAGAACTTGGCGTCAAAACGGACCGGGGGTGCGTCGTGATCGATGGCTATGGCCGCACCAACGTTCCGGGCATTTATGCCATCGGCGATGTTGCCGGCCCGCCGATGCTGGCGCACAAGGCTGAACATGAAGGTGTCATCTGCGTCGAAAAGATCGCCGGCAAGGATGTCCACGCGATGGACAAGTCCATGATCCCGGGCTGCACCTATTGCAATCCGCAAGTTGCGTCAGTTGGTCTTACCGAGCCGAAGGCGAAAGAAGCAGGCTATGACATCAAGGTCGGCCGTTTCCCGTTCGTCGGCAATGGCAAGGCGATCGCGCTCGGTGAACCGGATGGCATGATCAAGACCATTTTCGATGCAAAAACCGGCCAGTTGCTCGGCGCGCATATGGTTGGTGCGGAAGTGACAGAACTCATTCAGGGCTACGTGGTGGCCATGAATCTGGAGACAACGGAAGAGGACCTGATGCACACGGTCTTCCCGCACCCGACCCTTTCCGAAATGATGAAAGAGTCTGTTCTGGATGCCTATGACCGTGTGTTGAACATGTAAACGGAGCTGCAGGTCCAGTCCGCAAGTCTCACACTCTCCATGTTCTGCGACAGGTGAAACTGCACGCCGGGCAAGAGAGCCACGCGGAGCGGTGTGGGGCTTCGGCTGGACCATTCGGCACAGGCTGCTACCGTTTGATCAGTCCCAGAAGCGCTTGAGTTGTGCGTGCATGTGACATCCGCTGAACCATGTTGACGGCGATACTCGGTGCGCCTTTCGAACGCATTTGGCTCGGCAACGCCTGACGCACAGCATGTGAAAAACGTCGGTCAAGACTGGACCCGGACGGCGAAATGTTTAACGTGTGCGCGTCTGGGCATTTGGGCGCTAAAGGAGCCTTTAGAGTTATGGATGTAAAAGCAATTTTGATTTGGGTCGCCATCGGTATCCTGGCGGGCTGGCTGGCAAGCGTAGTCGTTGGCGGTGGTGGTCTCGTCCGCTACCTGATCACAGGTCTGATTGGCGCCTTTGTCGGCGGTTTTCTCTTCAATCTCGCAGGTATCAACCTCAATCTCGGCAATGTTTACGTGAACCAAATTGTGGTCGCTGCAATTGGTGCGATCGTTGTCGTGCTGCTGGCACGCCTGATCTCTTAAACGCGACAACAGGAGCCCGCGATGGGGTGGATCGTTACTATCATTATCGGCCTGATCGCGGGCGCCATTGCCCACAGGGTCCTGAACAGCCGGGGCGGTTTTTTGGGGAGCCTGGTTGTCGGCCTAGTCGGTGCACTGGTCGGCGGGGAACTGGCCTCGATCTTGAAACTTCACGTGACGGGCGGCTTGCTTGACCGCTTCATCGTTGCAGTTCTGGGGTCGATCCTGTTCCTGTTTCTCTGGAAGAAGATTTTCAAGTGACCTTGGCGGGGCAGCTTTGACGGATTGACGGATCTACTCCTCTCTTGAGTTGAGGTCTCTGCCAGTAAGCTCTGTACAGAGGTGCCAACGGCCTTCGGAGGCTCGAGAGATCCGGAAGACCTGCGTCTTGCACATGGCTGGTCCTACGGCATTAAGGCTTGACCTTTCAAGGGAATAAAGACACTTAAAAGCCCATGGTTACGATCGTCGACACCCTCAATCGCCCGCAGGAAAAATCCGACGCGCGTCCGCGCCATCCGGAAAAGGCGCACCGTCCGGACAATCCAGTTCAACGCAAGCCCAAGTGGATCCGCGTCAAGGCGCCGACTTCACCGGTTTATCGCGAAACCCAGAATGTTGTTCGCGAGAACAATCTGGTCACTGTGTGTGAGGAGGCCGGCTGTCCGAATATCGGTGAATGCTGGTCCAAGAAGCACGCCAGCTTCATGATCCTGGGCGACACCTGCACCCGGGCGTGCGCTTTCTGCAACGTGCGCACCGGCATGCCGGCGCCGGTCGATACCAAGGAAGTTCAAGGGGTTGCGGACGCCGTCGCAGCCATGGGGCTGGAGCATGTTGTCATCACGTCCGTCGACAGGGACGATCTGGACGATGGCGGCGCCCGGCATTTCGCCGATGTTATCCATGCCATCCGCAAAACTTCTCCCGCCACGACTGTTGAAGTTTTGACGCCGGATTTCCTGCGCAAGGACGGAGCGATTGAAATCGTGGTTGAAGCGCGGCCCGATGTCTTCAACCACAATCTTGAAACCGTGCCGTCAAAATATCTGACCGTGCGGCCGGGGGCCCGCTATTTCCACTCGATCCGCCTTCTCCAGAAGGTGAAGGAGCTTGACGGGGAAATGTTCACCAAGTCCGGCATCATGGTAGGGCTTGGCGAGGAGCGGAATGAGGTGTTGCAACTGATGGACGACCTCAGGGCCGCTGACGTGGATTTTCTGACGATTGGCCAGTATCTGCAGCCGTCCAAGAAACACCACCAGGTGATGTCTTTTGTGACACCGGAAGAGTTCAAGGGCTACGAGCGGATCGCCTATGCCAAGGGTTTCCTGAAAGTATCCGCAAGCCCGCTGACCCGTTCGTCTCACCACGCAGGTGAGGATTTCGCCGACCTGCGGGCGGCACGCAAGTCCAAGTTTGGGCATGCGCTCTAGCTTGGGTCGAAATTGGATCAGTTGAACCGAATGCCCAGTTTTACGTCCAATCACAAAGTCAGTCATAATGCGGATGACATGTTCCGCCTTGTCGCCGATGTGGAGCAATACCCCCAATTCGTGCCTTTGTGTCAGGATCTGCATGTGCGCGGACGGAAGGAACTGGAAAACGGCAACACAGTTCTCGTGGCCGACATGACGGTCGCCTACAAGCTGTTCAAGGAGACCTTTACCAGCCGTGTGGAGCTGCGGCCCGCCGAGCGCACCATTTTAGTGGAATATCTGGACGGTCCCTTCCAGCATCTGGAAAACAAATGGACGTTTGAAGAGGCGGAAGAGGGCTCAAGCACGGTCGGGTTCTACATTTCCTATGAGTTTCGCAGCCGGACATTGGGGTCGTTGATGGGGGTCATGTTCGACAAGGCATTCCGGAAGTTCTCCAGCGCCTTCGAGGCCCGTGCTGACCAGGTCTACGGCACCTGAAGCGGCATAGAAATCAGCCCTGACTATTTGAACGTTTTGAACGCTTCCCGGATCGTCCGGATACGCCCGGACTTCATGTCAGGCGGCCTGCTTCCGCGCCGGATCTTGTCCACTTCCCACTTATTGAGGTCCAGATCTTCCAGAGTTGCGAAAGCCGTCTGGTCGGCGCAAACAACTTTGCGGCCGGACTCTACATTTTCTTCCACGACAAGATTACGGCCTGCTTCGGTTTCCACTTCGGTCCAGGCGACGGTGGCTGAAGAGACCCAAAACGCACGGCCGCAGTAGTGGGCTTCGTGAAAGCCCTCCTTCGGCTCGGCGAGAATTTCATGAGACCCGGTAAAATCACCGTTGGAATATTGGGAGCGGATATAGAAGTCACTTTGGCCAAACGCTGTGCCGGCCAGACAGAAGACAGGCACGACTGCAATTGAAAGGGACGCAAGGGTGCGTTTCATCTAACACTTCCTTTTCCTGCCCCCGCACAATATTCAACAGTCCAAGTATAGTATTATTTTGCTTACCCGAACCTTACCTGGCACGGGTACTTTTGCGTTCAATTGCCGTGATATGTTTTTGCCGCATTTGTCGCTGTCATTTGACGGAAAGATTTGCGGATGACCGCAAACCTGTTGACCCGCTTTGGGGAAAAGCCATTGTCTTGAGCAACCACCCTAGGATCCTCGGATATACCGAGATCCTTCAAGCTGACCTGTTCTTCTGGATGATTGCAGATCGGGCGCCAGCCCTTGCCCCAATTGTACTCGACCCGGACAACGTAATCCCGCTCCACTTCAAGCTGAGTCCAGGCAACTGTCGCATAGCGAACCCAGTAACTTCGGCCGCAATATCGCACCTCGACCAGCCCGTCAGACATTCTGTTGTAGATCCGATGAGATCCACGGAAGGTGTTATGGTTGTCGCGCGAAATAATATGTGTATCGCCCACCTGAGGAGACGCACTGCCTGCCAGCGCATTTGCGGTTGCCAGGAAAAGTGCTCCCGTCGCCAGAAGAAGCCGTTGAATTGACATTTCCTGTTTCCTAAGCCGCAAATTCATCTCGCAATTGGTTGTTGCAGGGCGGGACATTAGGGGGAGTGTTTGTAAAAGCCATTGCTCCTGGAAAGTGCATTTAGCTAAAAATTTAATTTACTTTCTCCTGCCTCGGAACGCGACCGATAGTATTGTCAACTGTACTTAGTCTTGGCTGGCAAGGCTGTTCAACGGATGTGATGTCTGCTTTTGCTGAATGCCTGAAACCTGGAGCCCATAGCGGATAGACGGCGCATTGCCTCTTCTTCTTCCGCGTACAGACTTGTCAGCAGATCTGAGGGACTTCTGTTGATGCCCAGATCCGTCAAGGTAACCTGTTGCTCCGGGGCTCCGCAGATGGGACGCCAGCCGCGGCCGAAATTGAACTCAAGCTGGACCGTGTGGCCACGGTTCACTTCCACTTGCGTCCAAGCGACGGAGTGGATGCGGACGTAATATTCCCGATTGCAGTAGGTGACCTTCCTCAGGTCCGGGGCACTTTTCAGAAAGAGCTTGTGACTGCCGATAAAAATTCCGTACCGGTCCCGCGAGATCAGAAAGAAATCTCCCGGTTGCGGGAGGCCTGAAGCGGTGGCGGTGCCGCTCAGGCTCACAAGTGCAAGCAGTAGCGAGATAAGGCGTTTCATTCAGGTTCGGATCTTGATTTCCGTCTAGGTCAATTTGCGCAGACAATACGCATGACCGGCAGGGAAGCCAGCGACAACTCGGGCCAGTGTTAATGAGCGCTTATTCGGGAAACGGCATTTAAAATCGAAGTCAAGGCAGTCTGGACAGTGTCCAGCCGGATGGACTGCCGGCCCCGATCAGCAAACCAGCAATGGACATGTTGGGTCGGCTCGCCCTTCGCCGCAACCGCTATGTGCACGGTGCCGACGGGCTTGTCAGCGCTGCCGCCTCCGGGACCGGCAATTCCCGTTACGGACACGCTTACATCCGCATTCGATCGGGCGAGGGCGCCCTCTGCCATGGCGATCGCAACCTCCTTGCTGACCGCTCCAACTGTCCGGATGAGATCGGACGAAACGCCGAGAAGGTCCGATTTGGCCTCGTTCGAATAGGTGACGAAGCCCCGATCCACTACCGAAGACGACCCGGGAATGTCCGTCAGGGTGGCGCAGATCAGACCGCCTGTGCACGATTCTGCGGTTGCCAGCATTTTGCCCTGTGCTTCCAGCGTATCCAGAACGGTTTTGGCGAGAGAGGCGAGGTCGTCCCGATTGCGCGGCGTGTTTGTGGTCATCGAGCCTGTCCGTGGTTGCCTAATGTTATTCGTCATCTGAAAAGGGCAGACGGACTGTAACACTTGCGAGGGCCGCGATGCCTTCCTTGCGTCCGGTAAATCCGAGTTTTTCTGATGTAGTGGCCTTGACTGAAACGCGCGAGGCCGGAAGATCGCAAATATCGGCAATGGATTTTCGGATGAGCTCACGGTGCGGGCCGACCTTGGGCTCTTCACAGACAATCGTCACGTCGATATGCGCAATGCGTCCGCCGCGTGCATCAAGCCTTTTGAGTGCGTCTTTCTGGAAACGGTCGGATGACGCGCCTTTCCACTCCGCATCGCTAGGCGGAAAGTGCTCGCCGATATCGCCGTCGCCGATCGCGCCGAGTGTTGCGTCCGTAATGGCGTGCAGAACCACATCCGCATCCGAATGGCCCTTCAGCCGTTTAGTGTGGGGAACGCTGGCCCCCCCCAGAATAACCGCGCTGCCATCTTCAAAAGCGTGGACATCGTAGCCGATGCCGGTGCGGATATCGGTTAGTTCGGACAAGTGGCGATTGGTATGCGGTTCTGACGGCATGGCGAGATATTTTGCCTGTTGTTCTGCGCGAATGAGGTCTGCGCTCGTTGTTATCTTGAAATTGGCCGGGTCTCCGTCGGCAAGGGCAATTGTCATACCTGCCCATTCTGCCAAGCTGGTGTCGTCCGTAAAATCTGTGCGACCAACGTCCGCCGCGTGTTGGTGCGCGTTCAGGATCGGCTGAAGGGGAAAAGCCTGAGGTGTTTGCGCGGCCCAAAGTCCTGTCCGGTCGATGGTTTCCAGCTTATCTCCCGCGCCCGCCTGTCTTTTGAGCGTGTCGGCCACCCTGACTGCAGCCAATGCACCATCTGCATCCTCGTCCAGGAGCGCAAGCAGCCGGTCTATGATTTCGTGTCCGACGAAAGGGCGTGCGGCATCGTGGATCAACACATAGTCATAAGAAGAACCGGAAAGAGCCTTGAGCCCTTCGAGGACCGATTGCTGCCGCGTTGCGCCACCGACAACCGCTTTTCCGAGCTTGAGCCGGCAGGAGTCGCCGGCCTCTTTGATGGCGCTGCTATAAAGCTCCGTATCGTCCGGATGAATGACGGTGACGAGGTGGGATATCCGGGGATGATTCCCAAGTGCGTTCAGTGTATGGGTCAGCACCGGACGGCCGGAAAGACGTCTGTATTGCTTAGGCTGCGTGTTTTCTGGGCCCGCCAGGCGTGTTCCACGCCCTGCGGCAACAATCAGGGCTGCCGCGGTTCTAGCCATAATGGGTGGTCTCCTCAAAACGGGCGCATTCCGGACTATGAGCCGTCTTTAACTAGGAACTTGTTCAATCCGCAAATTTTGTCTTGTTGCATTGCGTGATTTGTCTACAATATAGGCAACTTTAAAAATGCACAGGCAATGAGCAGAAGAGAGAGCTGTGTGTCTCCGTTGTTAAAAACGCTTTCCGTTGGCCGGCAGGTTATACCCAATCGAGCGGTGCTTGCTCCGATGTCAGGGGTTACCGATCTCCCGTTCCGCAGGCTCGCTTCGAGATTCGGGGCCGGGATGGTCGTTAGCGAAATGGTCGCAAGTGAATCCTTTGTCAAGGGAGATGCGGAAACCCAGATGCGCACCGAAGCGCAGGACAGCGGGGTGCACGTCGTTCAGATTGCGGGCCGCGAGGCCCGCTGGATGGGGGAGGCGGCAAAGGTCATTGCCGGTCTCGGCGCCGATATCATCGACATCAATATGGGATGTCCCGCCAAAAAGGTAACATCTGGCTATTCTGGATCGGCCTTGATGCGGGATCTGGACCACGCCCTGGCATTGATCGAGGCGACGGTGGCTGCGGTAGATGTTCCCGTTACTCTGAAGATGCGGCTTGGTTGGGACGAGAAATCCGTCAATGCACCGGAACTGGCCCGAAGAGCCGAAGATGCCGGTGTCCAGCTCATAACCGTACATGGCCGTACTCGATTCCAGTTCTACAAGGGAACGGCCGATTGGCATGCCATTGCACATGTGAAGGAGGCTGTCTCCGTGCCTGTGGTTGCCAATGGAGACTGCAGCGGCTTCGATGACGCGCTGACAATGCTGGATCGGTCAGGGGCTGATGCCGTCATGATTGGACGAGGAGCCTATGGACGGCCCTGGCTGCCGGGTCATGTCGGCCATTTTCTTGCAACCGGCGAGCGCTTGCAGGCGCCGCATGGTGCCGAGTTGGCTGATCTGGTCGCTGAGCATTACGAATCCATTTTGGGACATTACGGCGAATTTCAGGGTTTGCGGATCGCACGCAAGCATGTCGGCTGGTATCTGGACGGAGCGGAAGCCTCGGGATCAGCGCCAATGCCCGATGCGCTCAGAAAAGCAGTCATGACCTCCAATCAGCCGGGCGAGGTCATCCGCCTTGCTGGCGATTGGCTATCTTACTCCAACGAACGGACAGCTGCGTGACGGAAACTCAGTCTGCGACCGGCCGGACGGCCGCACTTGC
>JBNLAU010000286.1:0-3765 GCA_050302295.1 Roseibium sp.
CGGGCGGATTTTTGAGTGGGGCATAAATGACAATTCAGACACCAGTAATACCACTCGGCATTAGTTATGACTCATCTGATGGGTCATAACTAATGCCGGTTGGTATAAAGCACGGCCTGACGATCGAAGGCCGGATTATCCGCGATATCGGGCAACTGAAACTCGGTCTGGTCGATCTGGCGGGCGAAGATCAGAGAGAGGTCATCTTCGGCCGGCTCGCCGGCGAGATCATGATCGCCTCCGTGGCTCAGACCAAGCCGGTGGAATTCACCTCCCTGCGGCACTTCTGGGAAAATCTCCTGTTCCGCCTCGGCTCAATCGCTTCGATGACGGCGCTGACCTCAGGTGTCTATGACTGCGATTATTACGACCCGGCCGTCGGCCCGCAGCCGCGGCTCGGCACAACCGGCGACACGCGCGTATCCAAATACTGGGAATTCATCGTCCCTGGCGGCTCCGATGCCGAATGGCAGCAGGTTGAGGGAACCAGCAGCCTTGAAGCAATCCGGCCCGCTGAAGGCCATACCCTGCCCTTTCGCGGCGAATGTGCCGGAGCTTTCCAGCTTACCGTCTTCTGGGGGCTCTTGAATGGGCTCAGCGCCCGCACATTCAGCCGGCTGGCGAGCGAGTTCGGCACAATGCTTGTTGGACCATGGACCGCCAATCCGGCAACGGATTTCATGGCCGAACAGGCGTCCTTGCAGGATCCTCCGATCCCGGGCGACTACATGTATTTCAAGAACAAGGACGATTATCTGGATTGGGCGCCGGACGGCTTCTGGCAGGGGCTCAACGCCATGTACATGGGCCAGGACGCACTCGGCACCCGGCACTATTCCGGCATGGGGGCAAGTTGGCTAAGCGAGCAGAACCTGCGCGCCTCGCTGGTCAATGCCTATTATCGCGATTGTTATCCGCATATCGTGCCCTGCCCGCTTTCCGAAGTCCGGTTCACCATCCGCCGCCTCCTGCAGGTTCCCTCCAAGATCACGAAAGCCGCCATGCCTCTGCGCTCCGCTCATCCGTCGAATGGCTCCGTTCCGACGGTCGCCAGCCTCAAGGCTCAAGGGTATCAGCCGCTCAGCCGGGACACCTTCGAGAATTCGCGTACGACCGTCCGGGAATGCACGGAGCTCTTCGGCATTACCGCGCTCGATCTTCATCAGCAGCCAAGCGCCAGCCTGGAAAATCCGGCTATGCGCCTCGACCCACCGGGAGCGACCATCGTGCTCAGCTATCACGACCCGAAGGACGACCGCCGCAATCCGGACGCGCTCGTGCGCGTGATCGTGAAGCTGAAGCAGGGGGTCGCGGCGCAGTGAGGCCTCAAAACTCAAAAGGGCCTGCCGTTTGCTCCCAAACTCGCGGCAGGTCCTTCGAGACGGGCCTTTAGCCCTCCTCAGGAGGACGATTTTGATGTTGTTTCAATCGTGCCAAAGGCGGAGCCAGATCCATCGGACAACGGCCAGGGCAAACAGACCCACCAGCACGAAGGCAGGATAGATCAGCGTCGCCTGTGCCGCCTGCCTGAAGGCGATCTCATGCGTACCAGTTCCCAGAACCTGAAAGAAAATCTGTCCCTGGACGGCAATGCCGAAGGCCATGCCGATCTGCTGGAAGGCCTGCAGCACGCCGGATCCGGCCCCCGCGTCCACGCCGGCGACCCGCGACAGCACGAGTTGGAACAGTGCCGGTATTCCGGTGCCCACGCCAAGTCCAAGGAACAGGAACGGAAGCAGCAGGACTTCAGGCGCAGCACCCGTTGATATCAGCTGCCGAACCGTCACCAGAGCGCACAGAACGATCAGCGTGCTCAAGACGATCCGCTCCGCCAACCAGCGCGTGCCGAAGCGGCCCGAGAGCGTCGAGGCCAGAATGACGCCGACGGGATGCGGTGCCAATGTCAGCCCAGCAGTGAGCGGTGTCAGCCCGAGCCCGGACTGCAGAAAAATCGCCATCATGAAGAACAGCCCGGCCATGGCGGAAAAGAACACTGCGATGAACAGCACACCCACAACGAATACGGGGTCTCCAGTCAGCGCAATGGGCAACAGCTGCGGCCGGCCCAGACCTGCATTCCGTTTCTGCAGGCGATAGAACAGCAGCGCAAGAACCGCGCTCAGGCCAATCAGCGCGAAGCACCACAAAGGCCAGCCGAATTGCCGCCCCTCAACCAGCGGGAACACCAGCGCCAGCACGGCTAGCGCGAACAGAACCGTCCCGGTCCAGTCTGGCGCCTGACGCGTGTCGTTCCGGAGCGCCGGCAGGAAGCGCAGAGCGCCGAGCACGGAGACAAGTCCGATCGGCAGGTTGATCAGGAAAATCGGCCGCCAGCCGAGGCCGAACAGATCCGCCGAGACCAGCACCCCGCCGATCAGCGGCCCGGCCACGGCGCCGAGTGCGCTGACGGAACCGAACAGGCCGATCGCCCGGCCCTTCTCCTCATCGGAAAAGATCACATGCACGATTGCGAGCACCTGCGGCACCATCATCGCAGCGCTCAGACCCTGCACACCCCGGCTGGCGATCAGTGTGAGGATATCCGGTGCCAGGCCGCAGGCAAGAGAACTCAAGGTGAAGCCGGCAACGCCCCAGCAAAACAGCCGGTCGCGACCCAGAACGTCGCCGAAGCGGCCGAAGGGCAGCAGCCCGGCGGCGAAAGCCAGCACATAGATAACCAGCACCCATTCCAGTTCGGTGTCGGATGCGCCGAGATCGGCCCGGATCACCGGCAAGGCCAAGTTGACGACGGAAATGTCGAGAATATTCATGAACATGGCAAGGTAGAGCGCGGCGAGCGCGGCCCACCTGTTGCCGCCGCCCTGAGCTGCGACAGTGCGTGCAAGCGACATAGTGAAACTCCTGAAATCTGGAAATGTTCTTTCGTAACTTATTAAGTCACGAATCTTTGCGCGTCAATCTCATGTGTCTTGATTTGTCACATAACAGTCAGGGCGCTATGATCAGGAGAAAAGGAATCGCCCATGCGCATCGACAGCCGCCTCCCCCGCGTGCTTCACGTTCTTCTGCATCTGGAGCAGATCAGGGAACCGGTCACGTCCGACCGGATCGGCGAGATGCTCGGCACCAACCCGTCGCTGGTCCGCCGCACCATGGCGGGCTTAAGGGAAGCCGGCTTCGTCGGCTCCACCAAGGGGCATGGCGGTGGCTGGGTGCTGGAAAAGCCTCTTTCGGAAATCACACTCGCGGATGTCTACGCCGCCCTCGGCGCGCCGCAGCTCTTCGCCGTCGGCCCTTCGGGCGATGCCCCGGACTGTCTTCTGGAACGCGCGGCCAACGCGGCAACTTCAAAAGCGCTGGAGGCGGCGCGGGAAACGTTTGAGGCGGAGCTTCGGAAAGTGTCGGTCGCGGATCTCGTTGCGCCGCATGCGGAGGAGATCCGCGCGCATCGGGAAAAACAGGAAACGTAATCCGCTGGCTCTGTCCAGGACTTCGGGAAATGTGCCCTCTTGCCTCGCCTCAACAGATTGTATACAAGCGCACACAATAGAAATCCGGTACAGTTTTGTCCCGTGAGTTCTCCTTCACCCTATTCCGATTTTCTAATGACCGTGAGGCCACGTTTCCATGGCAAAGATCAAAGTCGACAATCCGGTCGTCGAACTCGACGGCGACGAGATGACTCGCATCATCTGGGACTTCATCAAACAGAAGCTGATCCATCCCTATCTCGATATCGACCTGCTGTATTACGATCTGTCGATCCAGAAGCGGGACGAGACTGACGACCAGATCACCGTCGAT
>JBNLAU010000287.1:0-9833 GCA_050302295.1 Roseibium sp.
GAAATTGCGCCGCTGATCGGCAATGCGGTCCAGCACCGAGCCGACGGTGGAGGCTGCCCCGAAGAAAAAGGCCCCGGAGATACGATAGACCACGGTGTTCGGGTCGCTGGCGTTTCCGGCCTGATAAGCTTCACGGCCGCCGTTGGTTTCATCGGCAACATCGTCGAGCGGCGGCGGGGCATGCATTTCGACGGCAATCGCCTTTGACATGCGGTTGATAAAGAGCACTGCGCCCAGCGCGAAGCCGACGACGATGCCTTCCGTCAGGTCGCGGAACACGACCAGCAGAAACGTGACGAGCAGAACAAGCGCATCACCGCGCGAAGACCGCATCAGGGCGGCAATGGCATGCTTTTCGACCATGTTCCAGGCAACCACGGCCAGAACACCGGCCAGGGCTGCGAGCGGGATATAGCTTGCAAGCGGAGCGGCCACCAACATGAAACCAAGCAGTGACAAAGAGTGCAGCATGCCCGCGACAGGGCTGTGCGCACCGGCCCTGACATTGGTTGCCGTCCGGGCAATGGTGCCGGTGGCGCAGATACCGCCGAACACGGCGGAGGCGACATTGGCCGCCCCTTGCGCAACGAGCTCGCAGTTGGAACGGTGACGGCGCCCGGTCATGCCATCGGCCACCACAGCGGACAACAGCGATTCGATCGACCCCAGCAGGGCGAAGGCGACCGCGTCCGGCAACACGGCGAGCATAAGGTCCGGATTGAGCGGCGGCAGCGATGGCAATGGCAGGCTGCGCGGAATGCCGCCGAAACGCGTGCCGATCGTTTCGACCGGCAGCGCGAACAGCGCAACAACAGCCGACGTTACCGCAACGGCGATCAGCATGCCCGGCCAGCCCGGCCGCAACCGTTTCAAGCCGAGGATGGTGCCGATGGTGAGCACCGCGATCACGACCGCCGACGCATTCACCGTGGGCGCTGCCTCGCTCAGCACTGCCAGCTTTTCCAGAAACTCTCCGGGCTCCTTGTCCTGCAAGGTCAGGCCGAAAAGCTCCTTGATCTGGCTGGCGAAGATAATCACGGCAATACCGGCGGTGAAGCCGACGGTCACCGGATAGGGAATGAACTTGATATAGGTCCCGAACCTCAGGAAGCCGGCGGCGAGCATGAAGACACCGGACATCATGGTTGCCAGCAGCAGCCCTTCCACGCCGTGGCGATGTGCGGTCGCGGCAACCAGCACAATGAACGCGCCTGCCGGGCCGCCAATCTGGAATCGGCTGCCGCCGAGCGCTGAAATCAGAAACCCGCCGACGATTGCGGTGTAAAGGCCACGTTCGGGAGAAACGCCCGAGGCAATAGCGATCGCCATTGAAAGCGGCAGCGCAACGATGGCCACGGTGAGGCCGGCGATCGCGTCGGCACGCAATTGCGGCGCGCCATAGCCTTCTCGCAATACGGTCACAAGCTTCGGTGTGAAGAGTTCCAGAAATGTCGGCGCCTTATGCCGTGCACCCGACGATCCGCCGGACGGCATTGCCGAATGCGCGTTTCGTGAAGCGTCCATCTTGTCCGTTCTGCCTTCCAGTCGGCAGCGGCACCGTCCACGCTTTGGTCGGCGGTCACCACCGCAAGAGAAATTTCCGCTGCTAGCCCGCCGGACGGCCCGGGGAGCCCTGCTGCATGAGCCGGACACCGCGTCCGCCACCCACGCTCTGCTGATTGTCGCCGATCAGTTCGACACCGCAGGCATTGAGCGCGTCGATCACCTTTGTAAGCGTCTCGACCACGCCGCGCACGTTGCCGTCGCTGGCTTCCATGCGCTGGATCGTCGGCACCGACACGCCAGCCATTTCAGCAAGCGTTTTCTGGTCGATACCGGCAAGGGCGCGAGCTGCGCGCATCTGTGCGGCTGTGATCATGCTAGCTTATCCTCTGCCCTTTAATATGCATTAATTACATATGCATTGTGATATCTCAAGCATCAATATTGATGGTTATCCCGCAAAGCGCCAGACGCAGCCTTGCAGGCAGCCCACGGTCGCGCCGCGTTGAGGCCGCCGCTGTCAGTCCCGGATGGGATTTGCTCTCAGGAAGTGCGGGTCAATATATAGCGCCGGAACGCAATCACCGCC
Source organism: Roseibium sp. (assembly GCA_050302295.1). GTDB lineage: Bacteria > Pseudomonadota > Alphaproteobacteria > Rhizobiales > Stappiaceae > Roseibium. Next base: position 2,093 of record JBNLAU010000287.1, read on the forward strand.
CAGAGGCCTTCCGCGATCAGAAACGGCATGGACCCGATGAGATAGGCGTAGAAACTTGCGAGCAGGCAGGCGAGCGAGAAGATCAGAATAAAGACCGGATGCCGTTTTTCCAGCGCGTAGCTGGCAACCATGATCACAACGGCGATCAGTCCGAGGTGTTCGGTCATGTCATCCCGCTCCTGTACCGGAGCCCCGGTTCAAACGCTCACCACGCCTTCCGGTGCCGCTTCCAGACGGAACGCGGCGGCCATAAGCGCCTTGGTGTAATCGGTCCGGGGCGCATCGAAAATCTGTTCCGCCGGTCCGGCTTCCACCACTTTGCCCTGGCGCATGACGATGACCTCATTGGCCAGCGCGCGGACTACTTTCAGATCGTGGGAGATGAACAGATAGGCAAGGCCATGGGCCTTTTGCAGGTCGCGCAGAAGATCGACCACCTGGGCCTGAACGCTCATGTCCAGCGCCGAGGTCGGTTCGTCAAGCATGACGAACCTCGGCTCCAGCACCATTGCCCTTGCAACGGATATGCGCTGGCGCTGGCCGCCGGAAAATTCGTGCGGGTAGCGGTGCCGCGTGGAGGCGTCGAGACCGACCTCCTCTAAGGCCTTGGCCACCCTGCGGTCGCGCTCCTCGGGGGTAATGTCCGGGAAATGCACCAGCAGGCCTTCGCCGACAATATCGGCAACCGACATGCGCGGCGACAGGGCTCCGTAAGGGTCCTGAAAAACGATCTGCATGTCCCGGCGAAGGGGCCGCATTTCCTTCCAGGAGTTGGTCTGGATCTCGTTGCCGTTAAACGCGATACGGCCGGTGGAGGAAATCATGCGCAGGATGGCAAGGCCGAGAGTCGTCTTGCCTGAACCGCTCTCTCCAACGATACCGAGGGTCTGGCCCTCGCGCACTGTGATGTCGATGCCGTCAACCGCCTTGATGTGGTCGACTGTTTTGCGAAGCAGGCCCCGTTTCACCGGAAACCAGACCTTCAGATCGTCAGCTTGCACGACGATGGGCTTGGACTTGTCCGTTGCCGGCGGTTCCCCTTTCGGTTCCGCGGCAAGCAGATGTTTGGTGTAGGCATGCTGCGGATGGTCGAAAATATCGGCAACCGGCCCCTTTTCGACGATCTTGCCCTCGGTCATTACACAAACCCGGTCGGAGAACTTTCGCACGATGCCAAGGTCGTGGGTGATGAACAGCAAGGCCATGCCATGCTGCTTCTGCAGGTCCTTGAGCAATTCCAGGATCTGCGCCTGAACAGTGACGTCCAGCGCTGTTGTCGGTTCGTCCGCGATCAGGAGGTCCGGCTCGTTGGCAAGCGCCATGGCAATCATCACACGCTGACGCTGGCCGCCGGAAAGCTGATGCGGATAGGATTTCAACCGCGATTCCGGTTCCCGGATCCCCACCTGATTGAGCAGTTCCAGTACCCGCTTTTGCGCCTGGGAATCGCTCATGCCGCGGTGGATCTTCAGCATTTCCGAGACCTGCTTTTCCACCGTGTGCAGCGGATTGAGCGATGTCATCGGCTCCTGGAAGATCATCGAAATGACGTTGCCGCGCACTTCGCGCATCTTGCTTTCGCCGGCTTGAAGCAAATCCTCACCATTCACCAGGATCCTGCCTGATGGATGGGATGCAGCCGGATAAGGCAGCAATTTCAGGATCGACTGGGCGGAAACCGATTTTCCGGAGCCGCTTTCCCCAACAAGGGCAACGGTCTCGCCCTTTTTGATGTCGAAGGAAATCCGGTCGACCGCCAGGGTCTGCCGGCCGCCCTGGGTGAAGGCGACCGACAGGTCTTCAATTGAAAGGAGGGTGTTGCCGTTCATTCTTTCCTCCTCATGCCATGCTCTTGCGCGGATCGAAAGCATCGCGCACGGCTTCGCCAATGAAGATCAGCAGGCTGAGCATCAGCGAGATTACCGCGAAACCGGTAATGCCGAGCCAGGGCGCCTGCAGATTGTTCTTGCCCTGGGCGAGCAGTTCTCCAAGCGAGGCCGAGCCCGGCGGCAGGCCGAAGCCGAGGAAGTCCAGCGCTGTCAGGGTGGAGATCGAACCGTTCAGGATGAACGGCATGAAGGTGAGCGTCGCCACCATGGCGTTGGGAAGCAGGTGACGCCACATGATCACGGGGTTGGAGACCCCGAGAGCGCGCGCTGCGGAGACGAATTCCAGGTTCCGGCCGCGCAGGAATTCCGCCCGGACCACACCCACGAGCGCCACCCAGGAAAAGGCGAGCAGGATCGTGAACAGGGTCCAGAAACCCGGCACCAGAAACGAGGAGACGATCAGGATCAGGTAGAGTGTCGGGATCGCCGTCCAGATCTCGATGAAGCGCTGGAAGGTCAGATCCACCCAGCCGCCATAGTAGCCCTGCACCGCGCCGGCCGCGATCCCGATCACGGAGGAGGCCAGCGTCAGCGCCAGGCCGAAGAGTACGGAAATCCGGAAGCCGTAGACCAGACGCGCGAGTACGTCGCGGCCCTGGTCATCCGTGCCGAGCCAGTTCCAGTTGCCCATGATGCAATTGGGATCTTCCGCGCCAAGCGGGTAGCGGGAACAGCGCTTTTCCTTGTCCATCATCCAGGAAGGCGGCGCAGGCGCGGGCACCGGAATGTCATGATTCACGGAGCGGAAGGAATAGCGCACCGGCGGCCACAACATCCAGCCGTTGTCGTTGATCTCGTCCTGGATGTACGGGTCGCGGTAGTCGGTGACCGCCAGGAACCCGCCGAACCGTTCCTCCGGATAGTCGACGAAGACCGGCGCCAGCAGATCGCCCTTGTAGGACACCAGGATCGGCCGGTCATTGGTGACAAATTCGGCCAGCATCGCCAGCACGAACAGCACCAGGAAAATCCAGAGCGACCAGAACCCGCGTCTGTTGGCCTTGAAGTTGGCCAGCCGGCGCTGGTTGATCGGCGAAAGGCGCGATTTTCCAGAGGTTGAATAAGCTGCGGGGTGGTCGTGATCACCGATGCCACCGCCTGTGTCAGAAACCATCGCTCAGACCTCCCTGCTTTCGAAGTCGATCCGCGGATCGATCCAGGTGTAGGTGAGGTCGGATACGAGATTCACGAGAAGTCCCATCAGCGAGAAGATGTAGAGGGTTGCAAAGACGACCGCATAGTCGCGGTTGATCACCGATTCAAAACCGAGCAGCCCGAGACCATCGAGCGAGAAGATCGTCTCGATCAGAAGTGATCCGGCGAAGAAGGAGGAAATGAAGGCGCCTGGGAAGCCGGCCACCACGATCAGCATGGCATTGCGGAAAACATGTCCATAGAGGACCTGCCCCTCGTTCAGTCCCTTGGAGCGCGCGGTGATCACGTATTGCTTGCGGATCTCGTCCAGAAACGAGTTCTTGGTCAAAAGTGTTGTTGTTGCGAAGGCGGACAGCACCATGGCGGTGAGCGGCAAGGTGAGATGCCAGAAATAGTCCGCAATCCGGGCAGGCCAGGAGAGGTCCTCCCAATTGTCCGAAATCAGGCCGCGCAAGGGGAAAATATCCCAGAACGAGCCGCCTGCGAACAAAACGATGAGCAGAACGGCAAAGAGAAACCCCGGGATGGCATAGGCAACAACGACGACGCCGGACGTCCAGACGTCGAACCTCGAACCATCGGAGACTGCCTTGCGGATGCCCAGTGGAATGGAGACCAGATAGGAGATCAGGGTCATCCAGATGCCGAGCGATATCGACACGGGGAGTTTCTCGGCGATCAGATCCAGGATCTTGATGTCCCGAAAATAACTCTCGCCGAAATCGAACCGGGCATAGTTCCAGAGCATATTCAAAAACCGCTCCAAAGGCGGCTTGTCGAACCCGAACTGTGCTTCCAGTTCCTTGATGAATTCCGGATCAAGCCCCTGTGCGCCGCGGTATTTGGAAGTCACGCTGTCGGCGGAGGCGGCACCGCTGCCGCCGGACGCATCGTTGCTCGTACCAGCCATATCACCGCCGCCGCCGCTGATCCTAGAGGTCGCGGAGACGTCCGTTCCCTGAAGCTGGGCGATGACCCGTTCAACCGGTCCGCCCGGCGCAAACTGGATGATGACGAAATTGATTGCCATGATCCCGACGAGCGTCGGTATCATCAGCAATAACCGGCGAAGAATATAGGCGCCCATGGATCGCGTGCGTTCCCTTTTTCTTTGGCCTTCTGAAGCGGGCCGAAGGTGTCACTTGTCGGAAGATTAACCGCCTTTGCCGAGTTTTTGCGCCTTTTCCTGATCTATCCACCAAAGTTCTTCAACTGGGAAGGAATAGCGCGGCGTTTGTTCGGGATAACCGTAAACATCCCAGACCGCCACCGTGTGGACACTCTTGAACCACTGTGGGATCCAGTAATGACCGGCACGCAGAACCCTGTCCAGGGCGCGGGCGGCGGTGTTCATTTCCTCACGGGTCTGGGCGGCAATCGCCTTGTCGAGCAGAGCATCCACCACAGGATCGGAAATACCGGAAACATTGTAGGTGCCCGGCGTCGCAGCCGCCTTGGAACCCCAGATATCGCGAATGCTGTCGGAAAGGGTCGTATTGAGGCTGAACCTGCGGCTGGCGATATCGAAATCATAGTCATTCAGCCGCGACTGGTATTGCGCGGGATCGACGATGCGAAGATTTGCCTGAATGCCGAGCCTTTGGAGATTGTTGATCATCGGATTGACGATCCGCTCGAAGGCCTTCGTATTGTTCAGGAACTCGATTGTCAGCGGGGTGCCGTCCGGACCGATGAGCTCTGATCCCTTGCGCTCATATCCGGCCTCCTTCAGCAGCTCGCTCGCTTTACGCAGCAGGCCGCGGTCAAAGCCGGAACCATCGCTGACAGGCGGAACGACAGGTTCCCCGAACACGGCCGCCGGCAACCGGCCCCGATAGGGCTCCAGAAGCGCCACTTCCGCAGGAGACGGCAGGCCTTCGGCTTTCATTTCGGAATTTTCGAAAAAGGATTGGGTCCGCTGGTAAAGGCCGTAAAAGAGGTTCTTGTTGGACCATTCGAAATCGAAGGCATATCCGAGCGCTTCGCGCACTCTCGGATCCTTGAATTTCTCCCGGCGCGTGTTGATGAACCAGCCTTGCGCCCCGGCAATCTGTCCGTCTGGAAACTCTCGCCGGACCACATCGCCCGTCTCCATGGCCGGAAAATCGTAGCTGGTTGCCCAGTTCTTGGAAGAAAATTCCTCGCGGTAGAACACGTTGCCCTTCTTGAAGGCCTCGAAAGCCACCTGACGCTCCCGGAAAAACTCGATCCGGATAGCCGAAAAGTTGAACCGACCTCTCGTGACCGGAAGGTCCCTGGCCCAGTACTTCTCGACCTGATGATATTCGACATACCGGCCAACCGCCTGCTTTCCAACTTTGTACGGGCCCGAAGACAGCGGCGGCGTCAGTGTTGATTGCTTGAAGTCGTAAGCGGTGTAGTAGCGTTTGGACAGGATCGGATAGGTGGCGGCGACTTCCAGCGGCAGCTGGCGTGCCTGCGATCCGTTAAAATGCAGCGCGACCCGATATTCACCCAGAACCTCGGCCTCATTCAGCGCGGCAAGAGGCTGGCTGAGCATCGGGTGGCCATCAGCCTTCAACAACATGATGGAAAAGGCGACATCTTCGGCAGTCAGTTTGGAACCATCGTGGAACCTGGCTTCCGGACGCAAATTGAATGTGAAGACATTGCCGTCTTCCGACACTTCGACGGTTTCGGCCACCAGTCCGTAGACCGCGTCCGGTTCGTCCCAGGCACGCACCATCAGCGTGTCGAAACACAGTTCCATGCGCGGCGGAGCATCCCCTTTCAATATGAAAGAGTTGAAGGTGTTGTAGGTCTGGACATTCTGATTGTAGAGCCAGCTGGGTGCCTGAAAGGAAAACGTTCCGCCTTTGGGCGCCTCCGGATTGACGTAGTCGAAATAACCGAAATCCGGCCCATATTTAAGATTGCCGAAAACGGAAAGCCCGTGCCGGGGCGTCCCCGACGCGGCGCCGATCGCTGCAGAGGCTCCCTGCGGCGGCCAGGGTGCGGCTGCGGCCAGAGCAGCGGCACCGCTCAGTTTGAGCACCCGCCTGCGGGACGGCAAAAGAGGCTCGCTCACTGGATCGCCTCCGTTTTGGCCGCAAGCGCCTCGTCATACCACCAGATGGTCGGAAAGCCGGTGCTGAATTCAGGCATGTTTTCCGGATGGGCAAAGCGGTTCCACCGGGCGGTCCGGGTCTCGTCGGAATAAAATTGCGGCACCACGTAGTGGTTCCACAAAAGCACCCGGTCGAGCGCGTGGGTCGCGGCCACGAGCGTTTCACGGTCTTCGGCGAAGATCACCTTGTCGATCAGCTTGTCGATCGCGGGGTTCTTGATGCCCGCGTAATTGGCCGAACTCGGATTGTCGGCGGACGCCGATCCCCAGTATTCCCGCTGCTCGTTGCCAGGGGACAGTGACTGGCCGATTGCCAGAACCACAGTATCGAAATCCCGGCTGCGGACGCGGTTGATGAATTGGGAGACGTCGACCAGACGCAGAACCGGTTTGATGCCGATGCTTTTCAGATTTTTCGAATAGGGCAGCAACGTCCGCTCGTTGGCCTTGTCCCTGTAGATGAACTCAATGGTGAACTGCTCGCCCGTCGACGGGTCGATCATCTTGCTGTCCCTGAGCTCGTATCCCGCCTTGCGGAACAGCTTCACCGCTTCGCGCAGATTGTTGCGCACATTCTTTGGATTGCCGCCAACCGGGTTCTTGAATTCTTCAGTGAAGACCTCCGGCGGCACCATGTCCCGCACTTCCTCTAGAATTTCCAGTTCCTTGCCTTCCGGCAGTCCTGAAGACGCCAGTTCGGTGCCCGCGAAATAGGAGTTGACCCTCTTGAGGAGATTGGCGGAAACGATCTCGTTTGTCGTTTCAAAATCATAGGCATAATTGAGCGCGTTGCGGACATCCGGGTTCTGGAATTTTTCGCGGCGCAGATTGAGGAAAAACCCCTGCATGACCCCCGAAGACTTGTCCGGGAAAATTTCCTTCACGACGCGGCCGTCCCTGACCGCCGGGAAATCGTAGCGCTTAGCCCATTGGCTGGAACTGCGCTCGACGTGATAGTCGTATTGATCGCCCTTGAAGGCTTCGAACTGCACGGAGTCGTCAAGAAAGGAAATGTAGCGGATCTGGTCGAAATTGTTGGTGCCGACCCGTATCGGAAGATCCTTGCCCCAGTAATCGTCGACCCGCTCGTAAACAACCTGGCGGTTTGGGGAAAAATCCTTGATCTTGTAGGGACCGGACCCGAGCGGCGGCTCCAGGGTCGCCCGTGAAATGTCACGAGGCTGGCCCTTGGCGTCGGTTCCTTCCCACCAGTGTTTGGGCAACACGGTCAGCTGACCCATGATTTTCGGAAGTTCACGGTTTCCGGCTGAATCGAAGGTGAAGCGGACGGTGCGCTCATCTGTGATTTCAGTCTTGGCCACGTTCTGGAAATAAAATTTCCGCTGTGGATCGAGCTCGATGGCCTTTTCAAAGGACCAAACCACGTCTTCGGCAGTCACCGGTTTGCCGTCATGCCATCTGGCATCAGGATTCAGACGGTATTCAACCCAGGAATAGTCCTCCGGGAAACGGACGGCATCCGCCAGAACGCCATATTGCGCGCTGATGTCCTCCTCATCGAGCGAGGCCTCCATAATGCTTTCGTAGATGCTCAGAATGCCTGGGGCGATGTTGCCCTTTTGCGCCAGGATGTTGAACGTATCGAAGC
>JBNLAU010000288.1:0-11847 GCA_050302295.1 Roseibium sp.
TGGCCGACGTGCCGCTGTTTCTGGAGGCAACCAGCAGCATGGTGCGCCCGGGCGGGCTGATGTTCGTCGCGACCATCAACCGCACCCTGAAGGCCTATGCTCTGGCCATCGTCGGCGCGGAATACGTGTTGCGATGGCTGCCGCAGGGGACGCATTCTTACGAGAAGCTAGTGAAACCGGCGGAAATCGAAGGCCCGGTTCAGTCTGCCGGTCTCAGCATCATCGACAGGACGGGCGTCTCCTACAATCCGCTGACCGACAGTTGGGGCCAATCGCGCGACATGGATGTGAATTACATGCTGCTGGCCGAACGCGCGGAGCCGGCCTGATGAGTGATCCGATCGTCTTTGTCCCTGGCCTGCTCTGCACCGAAGCACTGTTCGCGCCGCAGATCACCGCCTTTGCCGACCGTCCCATCATGGTGGCCGACCATCGCGGCCACGACAGCATCGAGGCGATCGCGGCCAGCATTCTGGACCAGGCACCGGAGACATTCTCTCTCATCGGCCTTTCCATGGGCGGTTACATCGCCATGGAGATCATGCGAGAAGCGCCGGAACGGGTCAGCAAGCTTGCGCTCCTGGACACCAATCCAAGATCCGACACCGCCGAACAGAGCGAACGACGTCGATTTCTGATCGAATTGACACGCAAAAAAGGGTTCAGCAAGGTTCCGCATCTTCTCTACCCGGGTTTCGTCCATGAGAAGAACGAGGAAAACGAAGAGCTCAAGTCCATTGTCGTCGAGATGGCAAGGGATACCGGCCCGGAAGCTTTTATCCGCCAGCAAACGGCGCTGATAAACCGGGTCGACTCCCGGCCGATGCTTGGCGAGATCGCCTGTCCGGCATTGGTGCTGGTCGGGGACGGCGACCGGCTGACGCCGCCGGAAATCGCACATGAGATACACCGTCTCATTCCTCACAGCGACCTGGCCGAGATCGAAGGCAGCGGCCATCTCTCCACCCTGGAAACCCCGGACAAGGTGACTGCGGTACTGCGGGACTTTCTCAACCGGCCCTGAGAGGCCGGTCCGCCGCCGCCTATCCGGAAAATATCCTCTTTGCATTTGATCCCTATCAAGGATCGACCTTGAACTCCGGATAAAGTAAACTCACCCTGCGTCAGGCCCGAGCACAAACAGCCGGGCTCGCAACAAAAAACCTCGCAGGTGGTTTGACTGCTGCACATCGGCACGAACTGAAGATCCTGGCGAGCGCGGCACGACAACATAACAACGGAGGATGATTTATGCCCACGAAGCGCAATGCGGGTGCCTTCGACTTCGGCTCCATGATGACCGAATGGCCGATGCCGGCTTTTTCAAACTGGACTTTTGCAGAGCGTGAAGACCGCATCGAAGCAAAAACCATCGCGAGCGTCCAGAAGATGGGTCAAACGCTCTGGTCACATGCGGAAAAGGCTTTCGAAGACCACATGGATTTCGTCAGCCATCGCATGCACGAAGATTTCGAATGCGCCAAATCCTTGAGCCAATGCACAGCGCCCGAAGAAACCATGGCGACACTGCAGGGCTTCTATTCCCGGATGGCGACGGAATATCAGGAGCATTTCGAAAAACAGGCGGCCTTGTTCCGTGACAGTTTGTCCGAAAATGCGGCCGCCGTCGAAGAGCTCAATGAAACGGCAATCGAAAGCGTCAACGAGTTGAGCAAGGCCGCTGAGGAAACCATGGAAAAAGCCAAACCGGCAAAATCAGCAGCCCGGCGCAAACCGGCGGCAACCGCGAAATCCTGACAGCCAGGCCCACAGACGGCTGGCAACTGGACACAACACGAGACCGCTGCGCAACAAAGCGTGCGCGGTGGTCTGTGCGTTGTCAGTTTTTGTCGTCTGGAAGATTGGGAAGGGGCACCACGGCTATGCCTTCTTCCAGCAACGCTTCGGCATCCTTAGGCGAAGTTTCGCCGTAAATGCTGCGTTCCTCGGCCTCGCCGTAGTGAATCTTGCGCGCCTCGGCAGCGAAATTCGTGCCGACATTTTCCGAGTTCTCGATAATCCTGGTACGCACCAGCCGCAGGGCCTCGACAATTTCCCTTTGCTGGACGTCTGCCGGCAGCAGGGCCGACTGGGTCGTGCCCGGCTTTGCGGTGATGGCATCGGACGTTTTGTCCTCCGCTCCGGTGCCGTGCCCTTCCGCTTCGTTCTTGATCTGAGGCACCAGAGCTTCGCGATTTCGGGACGTTGAGACCGCCGGGGCCATCAGCCCCTTTTTGATATTCGTCGCACCGCAAATCGGGCAGACGACCAGGTTTCGCTCGCACTGCGCGTCGAAGTCGCCGGAATTCCGGAACCAGCCTTCAAATGTGTGTGCAGCTTCGCAAACGAGCGTGTATTTGATCACGCCGGTATCTCCTTCAAGCCATCGGCAACTTGGCAGACAAAATCCCGCTCATTGGCTATGGCCGGGATCCGGCTGCGCGCCTTGGCTACTTTTTCCGTGTCGACCTCGGCCAGAACGTAACCCGGCTTGTCGTGGTCCAGTTCCGCGATCACCGCCCCCCACGGATCGACAACAAGGCTGTGGCCATAAGTTTCGCGGCCGTCTTCGTGGAGACCGCCCTGTGCCGCGGAAATGACGAAGGCGCCGTTTTCGATGGCGCGGGCGCGCTGTAGCACATGCCAGTGAGCGTCACCAGTCTGGCGCGTGAAGGCGGCCGGGCCGGTCAGCACCTGCGCTCCCTCGCGGGCCTGCGTCCGGAAGATCGCAGGGAAACGGATATCATAGCACACGGCCATGCCGATTTTCGCAAACGGCAATTCGGCGATGACAGATTGCGTGCCTGGTTCATAGGTCGCCGATTCACGCCAGCTTTCGCCATTCGGCAGATCCACATCGAACATGTGTATCTTGTCGTAAGTGGCAAGTACGGATCCATCCGGTCCGATCAAAAATGCGCGGTTGGCCACCTTGCCATCGCCACTCAATACGGCCAATGAGCCGAGATGAAGGTAAAGACCCAGTTCACCAGCCAGCGCTCTGGCCATTTTCAAGAACGGATCCAGGTCTGCCGAGGTGATCCGTTCAAGCAGCTCTTCGCGGCTGCGCACCAGAACATTCGACATTTCCGGCGTTTGAACATACTGCGCGCCCTCACTTGCCGCCGCGCGGATCAGATCCTCGGCCGCGGCACAGTTATCCGCCAGGGATTTGCCGCTGCGAAGCTGAATGCATGCTGCCGAAAACGAGGACATTCGACCACCTTATCCTGGGTTGATCCGGGGAACCTTGATCCGTATCAGTTAATCAGGGCGCGAGTAGAGCGTCCAGTTTGCCTGCCCGGTCCAGATCATGAAGCTCGTCGCAACCGCCAACGGGAGTGCCACCGATAAAGATCTGCGGAAACGTCGATCGCCCATTGGCTTTTTGCGTCATTTCCCGCCGCAATCCCGGGTCGAACGACGCGTCGTGTTCGGTATAGGCAACGCCCTTCTTGTCCAGCAGCCGCTTGGCGGCCGTGCAGAACCCGCAGAGCTGGCGCGTATAAATCACCACGTCAGACATTAATTATGGTCCCTTTTCATCTCAATGCTACGGCGGGCCCTCACCCTGGGAAAGTCCGCCGGAAATCTCGGCGTTATATGCGTGGCATCGGAAAAAACACAAGGGTTCAGTGGCGAAGACCTCCTGCGCGGCGGAATTCCGTTAGCCGCGCAGTGACGGATCGGCAAGCGCGAAAGTGATGACATCCACCGACGCGGCACCGGCTGACAGCAGGGTTTTGCTGCAAGCAGTGACGGTTGAACCGGTTGTCATCACGTCGTCAATCAAAACCACGTGACGCCCCTGCAGCACGGCCTTGCGGCCTTCATCCACCGCAAAGGCAGAGCGCACGTTTTTGCGCCGCGCCTCCGCCGAAAGCCCGACTTGCTGGCGGGTGCGTTTTTGCCGTTTCAGCAGTCCGGGTTCAAACTGCGCGCCGCATTCTCCGGCAACTTCCCTTGCAAGATCCGCCGATTGGTTGAACCTGCGGGACAGTAGACGCAGCCAGTGCAGAGGGACGGGCACGATCAGACTGCCGGAGTTGAGAAACTCGCCGCCGTTCCGGCACATCCAGCGCGCCATCGGACGGGCAAGCTCACGGCGCCTGGAAAATTTGAGTGCCAGCACCAGGTCTCTCGCCGGCCCGTCATAAAGCGCAACGGCTCTAAGCCGCTCGAACAGCGGTGGCTCGGCAATGGCGCGCAGGCTCCAGGCCTCCTCGCCGACATCGTAGGAAAACGGCGTTCCCAACCGATAACACCAGGGTTTTTCGATAAAGGGCACCTGTTGCCAGCAGTGCGGACACAGACTTTCCTTGTCGGCGACCTTCCGGTCACAGCAAAGGCATCGGAGCGGCAACAGAAAATCGAGTGCAAACGCCGCCGCCCGGCCTGGTGGTACTGACAATCGTCTTGCGGTGGAAAACACAATCCGCCTCTTGGAAACCGTCACCCGATAGAATGGCTATAAGATGCAACACAGAGGCTGAATTCAACCCTGGATCCTCGCGACACGCCAGAAGGGCGCGCACTTTGACCTGGCCGCCTGGATACCATATGTGACCTCGCACAGACCGCCGACAACCGAGCCTATCGTGACCACACAACCAGATCTCTTCGACCGCCTTCTGTTCAAGAACCGCCGCATGCGTGCCCTGAAAAAGGCGAAGCCCGGCGCGGAGTTTCTCCTGAAGGCGGTGGCCGACGATCTGGAAGACCGGCTGCTCATGATCAACCGGTCTTTCAGGACAGCGATTGATCTTGGCGGTCATACCGGGCTGGTGTCCGGCGCAATCCGGAACTCCGGCAAGGCTGGCGACATCTTGCGGGCTGATCTGTTTGCTGCCGACCCGTCACTGCCGGCGCCGGATTTTGTTTGCGACGACGCACTGCTGCCGCTCAAGGATGCGTCCGTCGATCTCATCGTGTCGGCGCTCAGCCTGCAATTTGTCAACGACCTGCCGGGCAGCCTGGTGCAGATTCGCCGAGGCCTCAGGCCGGACGGTTTCTTCCTTGCGACCCTTCCGGGCGCGGGCACGCTTTCGGAATTGCGGGACAGCCTCACCCGCGCGGAGCTGGAAATCAAAGGCGGCGCCGCTGCGCGGGTTCTGCCGTTTGCCGACACGCGTGACCTCGGAGCCCTGCTGCAGCGTGCCGGTTTCGCCCTGCCGGTGACGGATCTCGACACGGTCACCGTCCGCTATGATTCCATGTTCAACCTGATGGCGGATCTGCGCGCCATGGGCGCCACATCCGTGCTGAAAGACCGCAGCCGGACACCCATGTCACGCCAGGTGTTCTTGCGCGCTGCCGAGCTATACGCGGAAAACCATGCTGATCCGGACGGGCGCATCCGCGCGACGTTCGCGCTTGTGACACTCACCGGCTGGGCACCACACGAAAGCCAGCAAAAGCCTCAACGCCCCGGCTCGGCCAAAACCAGTCTGGCTGATGCCCTCGGCGTGACAGAACAGAAGATCGGGAAGTAGGAAAGGCTCTAGGACCGGACTTGCCTATTGGGTGCCGACAGCGGTTCCGAGTGCGGTGACAATCACACCGTAGACATCGTCTCTCAGGGCCGTGCCGATCGAACCGATGACGATAACAATGACTATGCTAATCAAACCGGCGATCAGTCCGTATTCTATGACGGTGGCCGCGCTTTCGTCACGCGCGAAACGGTTCAATAAAGTTTTCACCGGTGCGGAGGTCGATATCGTGTTTGTTAATGCAACCACTTCCAAACCTCGCAAACCTGAACTTTAAATCGCTTCCATCAAATGCGGGATAAGGGGTTCATCCGCGGCTAGCATCGGGTAATCCCTGAGCTTGACAGCCCGTACCCACTTCAGAGCCTGGTTTTCCTGCCCTTGCGGCATGCCGTCCCATCTTCGACAGATAAAAAGTGGCATGAGCAAGTGAAAATCGTCGTAAGAATGGCTGGCAAATGTCAACGGCGCCAGACACGCTTCGTTAACCACTATTCCCAGCTCTTCGTTCAACTCGCGGATCAAGGTTTCTTCCGGGCGCTCGCCTTTCTCGACCTTTCCGCCGGGGAATTCCCACAATCCGGCCATGGATTTACCCTCCGGACGCTGCGCCAAAAGAATGCGTCCGTCGACATCTACAAGCGCGCAGGCCGCGACAAGCACGATTTTGGTCATTGAAAATCTGTCCGGTTTCAGGACGCCGGGCTAAGGCGCCATTAAGCATGATTAGCGAAATACTGCAGGAACTGCCAATAGCTGGTCAGCTGCGGTAATCGCCATTTATCGCGACATACTCCTTGGTCAGATCACATGTCCAGACCGTGGCCCGTCCCTCACCCAGACCAAGATCCACCCGGATCAGAATGTCATCGTGTTTCATGACCTCCGAAGCGGCCTCTTCGCTGTAATCCGGATCGCGCTCACCTTCCACAGCCACACGGATATCTCCGAACCAGATGGCCAGCCGGTCACGATCGGCCGGTTCGCCCGCCTTGCCGACGGCCATGACCACGCGGCCCCAGTTGGCGTCTTCCCCGGCGACCGCTGTTTTTACAAGGGGCGAATTGGCGACCGAGAGTGCGATCTTCTTGGCGGATGCATCGCTTTGCGCGCCTTCCACCCGCACCTCGACAAATTTGCGGGCGCCCTCCCCGTCCCGAACGATCTGATGCGCCAGATCCAGCATGACATCCCCGAGCGCCGCGCGCAGGACATCTATACGCGGGTCATCGAGCGAGGAGACCGGCGAAACGCCTTTCTCCTGTGCGGCTCCGGTCGCAAAAAGCAGAACCGTATCGGATGTCGACGTATCGCTGTCGACGGTCACCGCGTTGAAGCTTCCTTTGGTCTCGCCACTGAGCAGCGCCTGAAGCACTTCTGGTGCAACGGCAGCGTCGGTGAAGATGAATGACAGCATCGTCGCCATGTCCGGCGCGATCATGCCCGCCCCCTTGGCAATGCCGTTGATGGTGACGGTTTCACCGTCCAGATCGACACTGGCGGTCGACACTTTCGGATAGGTATCCGTGGTCATGATTGCTTTGGCGGCATCAAGCCAGGTTGCATTGCCCTGATTGCCTTTCAAATCATCGACGACACCCGCAAATTTATCCGCCTGAAGTGGTTCGCCGATTACGCCGGTGGAAGCCAGAAAGATTTCCTCATCCGCGCAGCCAAGCGCTCCGGAGACGATTTCCGCAGAAAGCTCAACCGCCGCCATACCTTTTTTGCCAGTAAAGGCATTGGCGTTTCCCGAATTCACAAGAAGCGCGCGCGCCTTGCCGCCGGCGACCCTTTCCCGGCACCAGTCCACCGGTGCGGAAGGGCACTTGGAGCGCGTGAAGACGCCTGCAATCGTGGTTCCTTCGGACACGGTTGCCAAAAGCACGTCCGTCCTGCCCTTGTATTTGATACCGGCGGCGGCTGTGGCAAATTGAACCCCCTCGATTTGCGGCATCTCCGGATAGGACTTGGGGGCAAGAGGGGAAACGGTCGTCGGCATCGAGGCTGTCCCGGTCGATAAGAATTGAAAGTAGTCCAGGGCCCTGTGAATTCGGCCCCATAAATTTGCTAGAGCGTAAGCCTTTTAGCCTTCGTTGGTCCCACAAGGAATAGCAAGGCGAGACCGAATACAAAAAAACCCGGCAGCGCGAGGCTGCCGGGACTAATTGTCTAGGTAAAGCTGATCGGACTTATTCGGCCGCTTTGCCTTCTTCTGTCGCGCCGCCTTCTTCTTCAGACGGCTTGGCCAGTTTCTCGTCGAGAATTTCAACGGTGGCCGCGCCTTTGAGATCTGCCATGCGGGCTTCGTAATGCTCGCGGAACAACTGCTGCCGCAGACCGTTAGCAACCTCTTCCAGAGCCGGTTTCGGCTGACGGCGTTTGTCTTCCAGCTTGATGACGTGCCAACCGAACTGCGTTTCCACCGGTTCCTTGGTGTAGGTGCCTGGCTCCAGCGCAAGCGCGGCTTCCTCGAACGGTTTCACCATCTGCCCCTTGGCGAAATAGCCAAGGTCACCGCCGTTCGCAGCGGACGGGCCGGTGGATTTTTCACGGGCAAGCTCGGCGAAGTCGGCTCCACCATCCAATTCCTTGATGAGTTCTTCAGCTGCGGCTTTTTCCTTCACCAGAATGTGACGAGCATTGATCTCTTCCGCGCCTTCAAAATCGGCGAACTGCTTGTCGTAAGCGGCCTGAACCTCGTCTTCCGTAATCGCGCTACCGATTTTCTGGGCAAGATAGGCATTCCGCAAAGCCTGCAATTCCAGGAATTCCATCTGCTTTTGGAAGTCGGGATCCTGGTCGAGGCCGTCATCGCGTGCGGCCTGAGCCAGAAGCTTCATATCCACTACGGCGTCGAGCAGCATCTTGCGCCACTGCGCGGGCGGAAAACGCTGCAATTCCTTGCCTAGATCGCGTGCGGCAAAAGCAAGATCGGCTTCCGTGATTTCCGCGTTACCTACCTTTGCAACAACATCGCCGGGCTCGGCGGCGGACAGGGAAGCGGATCCGAGCGACAGGGCCAAAAGGGAAATGGCAAGCGTCTGAACAGGCCTGCGCATCGAAATTCGGAGCATGTGATGTCCTTTACGTATAGGAACGGTAATCTCTTTACTCCCTCCATTCATGAGGGCGTGGCTACATTGCGCATTCCAGCAGCGTTGACAACCTTTGAACCCCCTCTTATCTGTCGGGCGTTCCGGCATTCAGGCTGGACTGGCATCTTTTCGGCCGTGTTCATCGGCCAAACCGTTGCGCTTGGCGGCAACGTGGACAGCAATTGAGACGATTTCATGGGCAGGCGCCAGATTGCCAATTGGCGCCGCCTTTACAGGAAGGACCGCCACATGGCTGGCCTTGGCGCTTTAGCACGTAAGATTTTCGGTTCCGCGAACGACCGGAAGATCAAGGCATTTCGTTCGAAGGTAGAGCAGATCAATGCGCTCGAACCGGAAATAAAGGCACTGTCGGACGAAGCGCTCCGCGCGCGGACCGCCGAATTCCGAGAGCAGTTGAAAAATGGAGCCAAGCTGGACGATCTCCTCGCCCCGGCTTTCGCCACCGTGCGCGAAGCGGCCCACCGGGCTCTCGGCCAGCGCCACTACGATGTACAGCTTGTCGGCGGCATGGTGCTCGATTCCGGCCAGATCGCCGAGATGCGCACCGGTGAGGGCAAGACCCTGGTCGCAACAGCGCCTGTCTATCTAAACGCATTGGCAGGCAAAGGCGTTCACGTGGTTACCGTGAACGACTATCTGGCTCAGCGCGACAGCGATTGGATGGGCCAGGTCTACCGGTTCCTCGGCCTTTCCGTCGGCTGCATTACCCACGGGCTGTCCGACGAGGAACGCCGCGCCGCCTATGCGGCCGACGTGACCTACGGCACCAACAACGAATTCGGCTTCGATTACCTCCGCGACAACATGAAGCACGAACGAGAGTCGATGGTTCAGCGCGACCACGCCTTTGCCATCGTCGATGAGGTTGATTCGATCCTGATCGATGAGGCGCGCACGCCGTTGATCATTTCCGGCCCGCTGGAAGACCGTTCCGAATTCTACAACACGGTTGATGCCTTCATTCCGCATCTGACCGACGAAGACTTCGAGCTCGACGAAAAGCAGCGCTCAGCGTCCTTCACGGAAGCGGGCAATGAAAAGCTTGAAACGCTCCTGGGCGAAGCCAACCTCCTGAAGGGCGAATCGCTTTACGACGTCGAAAACGTTTCGGTAGTCCACCACCTCCAGCAGGCGCTCAAGGCCCACAAGCTGTTCCAGCGTGACAAGGACTATATCGTCCGCAATGGCGAAGTGGTGATCATCGACGAGTTCACCGGCCGCATGATGCCGGGCCGCCGTTTCTCCGAAGGGCTGCACCAGGCGCTTGAAGCCCGCGAGAAGGTCCAGATCCAGCCGGAAAACCAGACGCTGGCCTCCATCACGTTCCAGAACTATTTCCGCATGTACGACAAGCTGGCGGGCATGACCGGCACAGCCTCGACGGAAGCAGATGAATTTGCCGACATCTACAAGCTGGAAGTCGTCGAGATCCCGACCAACCTTCCGGTCATGCGTATCGACGACGACGAGGTCTACCGGACCGTTCAGGAAAAATTCAACGCCATCGTCAAGCTGATCGACGACTGCAAGGAGCGCGGCCAGCCGATTCTCGTGGGCACGACGTCCATCGAAAAATCCGAATACCTGGCCGACATGCTGAAAAAGCACGGCTACAAACAGATCGACCTCAGCGACCCGGCCGCCTTTGCTGCCGCACAGAAACAGGGCGACGGAAAATCAAAGGTCTTTGCGGTTCTAAACGCCCGTTATCATGAGCAGGAAGCCTTTATCGTTGCACAGGCTGGCTTGCCGGGAGCGGTGACCATCGCAACCAACATGGCCGGCCGCGGTACCGACATTCAGCTCGGCGGCAATGCCGACATGCAGATCGACATGGAACTGGGCGACATGCCGGAAGGCGATGAGCGCACGGCCAAGGAAGCGCAGATCAAAGCCGAGGTTGAAGAACTCAAGCAGAAAGCGCTGGCTGCCGGCGGCCTTTACGTGATCGGCACCGAGCGCCATGAAAGCCGCCGTATCGACAACCAGCTGCGCGGCCGCTCCGGCCGTCAGGGTGACCCGGGCCATTCAAAGTTCTTCCTGTCTCTGCAGGATGACCTGATGCGCATCTTCGGTTCCGAGCGTATGGATTCGATGCTGCAAAAGCTCGGGTTGGAAGAAGGCGAGGCCATCATCCACCCCTGGATCAACAAGGCCCTGGAAAAAGCACAGCAGAAAGTCGAGGCGCGCAACTTCGACATCCGCAAGAACCTCCTGAAATTCGACGACGTCATGAACGACCAGCGCAAGGTGGTCTTCGATCAGCGTATCGAACTCATGGACAGCAGTGCGATCCAGGAAGCTGTTTCCGACATGCGTCACGACGTCATTGATGATCTCGTTGCCAACCACATTCCAGAGCGCGCCTATCCCGAACAATGGGACACCGAAGGCCTGCAGCAAGAGGTGCGCAAGTATCTGAACCTCGATCTGCCGGTCAAAGACTGGGCGGCCGAGGAAGGCATCGCCGACGAAGAGGTCAGGGACCGTCTGCGCAAGGCCGCCGACGAGGCCATGGCGCAGAAGGTAGCCCGATACTCGCCCGAGGTCATGCGTCAGGTCGAAAAAGCGATCCTCTTGCAGACGCTCGACAATCTTTGGCGTGAACACCTTGCCAATCTCGATCACCTGCGTTCCGTGGTCGGCTTCCGGGGCTACGCCCAGCGCGACCCGCTGCAGGAATACAAGACCGAAGCCTTCACGCTGTTTGAAACCATGCTGACGCAGTTGCGCCAGATGACGACCGCACAGTTGCAGCGCGTCGAACTGGTAACCGAACAGCCGCCGGAAATGCCGCAAGAGCCGGAAATGCATGCCCATCACATCAACCCTCTGACCGGGGAAGACGAGATGGCTCTGGCCGGTGCCCAACCGGGCTCCGCTACCGAGCGGAACCCGGAGGATCCGTCTACCTGGGGCAAGGTCGGCCGCAACGAATCCTGCCCCTGCGGCTCCGGCAAGAAGTTCAAGCATTGCCATGGAGCGCTGGTCTGAACCTTGGACCGGTCAATCCTGAAAACAGAAACCGGCGCCCTCTGAGGCGCCGGTTTTTTTATGCAGGCAGCCCTAAATTCATCGGTTTTGCGAGGCTGGCAAAGTCTTGACTCGCCTTTTGGGATCATTTCCGGCAGTTTGCGCCGAATATCCAACGAATCCGACTGTCCATGCAGCCAACATCCTCTTCCGAGTTCTACGTAAACCAGCGAAAGACGACGCGCGCCTGCTCGCCTCTCCTG
>JBNLAU010000289.1:0-7169 GCA_050302295.1 Roseibium sp.
GCGTAGTGGGTAGCGGTGCGGTCGATCATGTCGCCGGCCGCGATGGCGTATTGGTCCAACTTCAGCCGGTTGCGCCAGTCCTCGTCGGTGATCTTGTGCTGTTTATAGGCCGTGTCCTCGCGGGCCTTGAAGCGGCGCAACTGTTCTTCCTCTGAAATTGCCAGCCAGAATTTGCAGACAATATAGCCGAAATCAGTGAGTTCTTCCTCGAACTCGTTGATTTCATTATAAGCTCTCAGCCAATCATCGTGGCCGGCATAGCCCTCGACACGCTCCACAAGGACACGTTCGTACCAGGACCGGTCAAAGATCGCGATGTGACCCTTGCGCGGCACCCGCCGCCAGAAGCGCCACAGATAGGGCCTGGCCTTTTCCTCGTCCGACGGCGCGGAGATGGGATGAACCTTGTAGATGCGCGGGTCCAGCGGCCGGATCACCCGGCGGATCGCACCGCCCTTTCCGGCAGCGTCATTGCCCTGAAACACCAGCACGACACCTGCCCTGGACATGGCTTTGCGGTCGGTCAGGTCAGACAGGATCTTCTGGTATTTTTCCCTTTTTTCCTCGTATTCGGATTTGTCGAGCTTTGCGCTCAGGTCGATCGCGTCGACCGCGGTCTCCCGTTTCAGACCGCCGACAACCGGAGGTGCTGCCACGGTTAGCGGCTCACCATCTTCCAGTTTCAGCTTCATCGACCTGGCAACCGTCTGCGCCAGCGCGGTATCGCGATATTCCGGATCCTGCGAGGGAATCACGAACCAGGGGGCATAACCCTTGCTGGTTTCGAGAACGATCTTCTCTCCGGCTTCGCTGGCCTTCTTGTGGTGTTTCAGCGCGGCCCAGTCCGCAAGCACATGGCGTGCGGCACTCTTCTTATTGATCTTCTTCAGGCGCTCTTCCTGCACGTTTTTCGACAGGTAGAACCAGAATTTGAGGATCAGCACGTCTTCATTGGCAAGCATCTCCTCGAAGCGGCGGATGCGCATCAACGCCATTTCGAAGGCCTTTTCATCGATCTTTTTGTAGATCAGATCGCGCAGGATGGACTGGTACCAACTGCCAAAGATAATCGCGGTCTCGCCCTTGGCCGGAAGATCCCGCCAGTAGCGCCAGAGCGGCGGGCGCAGGCGCTCCTCGTCCATGGGCTCGCCGTAGGCGTTGCAGACAAGATGGCGCGCATCCATCCAGCCGTAGAGCCGGGCGACGGCCTCGCCTTTGCCCGCCCCATCGAGACCATCAACGAGGATCAGGGTTGCGAACGGTTTTTTCTCCGCCACCGGCAATTGCGCGGCTAGAAGCGCTTCCCGGATCTCGGGTTCCATCTTCTTGAAGGTTTTCTTGTCCATTTTCTGCGGCAAACGAGCAGATTCAAACATCAAGGTCTCCGGGAAAGGCGCGCTGAATACATCTTGAAACAGACGAGATTAAAAAACCATGCCCCATGTCCCAGCGCGACAACCATTCGCAGAAAGCGATTTTTCGCTATTGGCGGAACGGATACGCACTTATATGAAACGGTAACCGAAGGCACCGGAGCGCCGAGCCGGCCGGCATCTTCAGGGTTTAAATATGCTCTTGATCAAACTGACTGATATCCGTGACTGAATATCTTGATCCCGTTCTGACATTCATCGCGGAGAACCCGTCTCTGGCAGGCCTGATCTGTTTTCTGGCCGCCATGGGCGAAGCGCTGTTTCTTATCGGACTGTTCGTCCCGACGACGGTCGTCCTGGTCGGTGCGGGTACTCTAGTTGGGCTCGGCAAGCTCGATGCGGCTCCATTGTTCATATGGACCACATTAGGCGCCACCGCAGGTGACGCGGTCTCCTACTGGGTCGGATGGGCCTTCAAGGACAAGATCAAGAGCATGTGGCCGCTCAACAAATATGCCCACGTGGTGGAGAGCGGCGAGGAATTCTTCAAGCGGCATGGCGGCAAGAGCGTTTTCATCGGGCGCTTCGTACCGGGCGTGAAGTCCGTGGTGCCGGGAATTGCCGGTATGGTGGGAATGAATTTCACCCGCTTCTCCGTCGTCAACATCACTTCCGCCTTTGCCTGGACCGTCGCCCATATCGGACCGGGTATCATTGCCGGTTCCGCCCTGAGCGCCATCGGCGAAATTAGCGGCCGCCTTGCACTTGTGCTGGGCGTCCTGCTTCTGATCATTTTCCTGAGCGTCATGCTCGGCCGCTGGCTGATCATCATCATCCTGCCGCTGTTTCCCAATGCCCACGCCGCCATCGTGAACTGGTTCGCCAGACACAAGAACCCGGTATCGCAGTGGATTGCCCTGAACTTCGATCCGGCACACCCGCGCTCAACCGGCATGCTGGCCTCAACGCTGTTGCTTCTCATCTGCATGCCAGCATTTTTCTGGCTGGTCGGAGAGATCGCCCCTGGCGAGCCGATGGTGCGCGCCGACCTTTCCATCCTGAATCTTTTTGACAGCCTGCGCTCGCCAACCGGCGACAAGATCATGGTGTTCATGACGACGCTCGGCGACGGCGTCGTCGTGGCCGGGGTCACTGTCGCGGTTGCCGCCTATCTGATCCTGCGCAAGGCCTGGCGGCGCGGCACGGGCTTTGTCATTGCCATGGCCGGCACCGCGATGTTCGTGCCGCTGTTCAAGCTGCTATTACACCGCTCACGGCCACTCGAGCTTTACGCCGGGGCGGACGCCTACAGTTTCCCGAGCGGCCATGCCACATTGAACGCGGTACTCTACGGTATCTGCGCGGTCTTGATCGCCCACAATCTCAACCGCTGGGCAAAGGCGGGCATATTCACCATCACCGCAGCCTATGTCATCACCATCGGTTTTTCCCGGGTTTATCTCGGCGCGCACTGGATGTCGGACGTTCTGGCCGGACTCTTGTTCGGCACGGCGATGGTCTCGGCCTTTGCTTTCGTCTTCGGGCCCATCCACAACGAGAAGATCGGCCGCGCGACCGTTGCCGCCATAGTCGTGCTGACCCTCGGGGCCTTCGGCGGCTGGCATCTGTCGGCGACCTATGACGCGGCACTGGCGACCTATGAACCGCATTCAAACAAGGAAGTCCTGACGGCTTCCGGCTGGCGGGCGGACGCCTGGCGGTTTGTGCCGCCCCGGCGGATCGAACTGAACGGCGATAAGGAAGAACCGCTGGTCATCCAGTATTCCGGGCCGATAAACGCCTTTGCACGGACAGCCGGGCAGGCTGGCTGGCAGCGGCCGCCCAAATGGTCCCTCTCCACCGCAGGCGGTTTTGTGGAAGGCAAGACACCGCCGGATTCTCTTCCTATCCTGCCGCGAAGCCAGAACGGCAGGCAGCCGGCGCTTGTGCTGATCCGCAATGATGGCGGAGAGCCCAAAAGCGGGCGCTGGGTCCTGCGCCTCTGGCCGAGCCGCTATGAAATTCTGGACGCCGGAAAACTGGGTCCGCTTTACGTCGGAAGCGTCGTTCACGAAGACATCTTGCGGCCGATGGGGGAATTTTCGGGCCCAAAGACAGATGTGGATGCTCCGAAGCCAACTGATAATCCCGCGCTTCTGATCCCGGGCGCCGTCACCCGTGAACGGACAGACGGAACAATTGTCGTTCTGTCGCTTGCCCCGATGCCTGCCAATCCTCCGCACATAATGGCCCCGTCCTCTGGCGGGACCGGCAATTGAGCGGCTGGTGAGGCAAGTTTGAGATCCGCCTCATTATCGCCGCTCGCGTATCGAAAAATGTCTGCCGTTTCAATAGGAATGCCAGCACCCTGACGGGACCGCCTGTCAGTCGGTGGCCACCACAACGGCAAAGCCATGTTGCCAGGAAAGCTTTTTTGTCTGCGGTGTCGCATAAAGCTCTTGATACTTTTTCTTTATATTCATATATTCGCAAGTAATGTAACCAAGGGCTCGTTATGACCGAATTCACACCTCTCTTGAGTTTCGCGGGCGGCGCATTGATCGGCCTCGCGGCTGTCGCGCTGATGGCCGTGCACGGACGCATTGCCGGCATCAACGGCATTTTCAGTGGCTTTTTGAGCACCCGGCTCAATCAGGACTGGGCTTGGCGCGCAGCGTTTCTCGGCGGCATGGTAGCCAGCCCTCTGATTGTCCTCGGTATCACCGGCCAGTTTCCCCAAATCTCGGTGCCGTCGTCACCGGTGTTGCTCGCCGTTGGCGGATTTCTGACCGGTGTCGGCACCACCTACGGCTCGGGCTGCACAAGCGGACACGGGGTCTGCGGTATTTCCCGCCTGTCCGCCCGATCCATCGTGGCAACCATGACCTTCATGGCGACTGCCATTCTGACCGTTTTCATAATCCGGCACATCTTGTGAGGCTGATGACATGAGACTTGTTCTGGCATTCATCTTCGGCCTTCTCTTCGGTTGCGGCATTCTGATTTCCGGCATGGGCAACCCGGCCAAGGTTCTGAATTTCTTCGACCTTGCGGGCACATGGGACCCGAGCCTCGCCTTTGTCATGGGTGGTGCGCTTCTTGTCACGGCAATCGGCTATCGTCTGGTTTTCCGCATGGGTCAGCCGCTGCTCGCCGAGGCTTTCACCCTGCCGACGAGCAAGGATCTGGACTTGAAACTGATCGGAGGCTCCGCGGTCTTTGGCATCGGCTGGGGCCTAAGCGGCTTCTGTCCGGGCGGTCTGATTCCGGTGCTCGGTATCGGACTGATGGAACCACTGCTCGCGGCCGCCGCGATCGCCGCCGGCATTATTGCGGCAAGATGGATGATCCTGCTGTCCTATCGCAGAAGGGCGATCGCAGCCTGACCCAACCCGACCCGTGATCTGAAAGGGAGATGAAATATGAGTGCTTCTAATTGTCCCGTCGACATGGCGGTCAAACCCGATGTCAAAGCTTTCTTCGACCCTGCGACCAACACCATCTCCTATGTGGTGAAAGACCCGGCCTCCAACGCTTGCGCCGTTGTCGACAGCGTCATGGACATCGACTACGCCGCCGGGCGGATCACCTACGATCATGCCGACGAGATCATCGCTTATATCCAGGAAAAAGGCCTCGAGCTGGAGTGGCTGATCGAGACCCATGTGCATGCCGATCATCTGTCCGCCGCTCCCTATATTCAGCAAAAGCTCGGCGGCAAGCTCGGCATTGGCAACCGGATCACCATTGTCCAGGAAACCTTCGGCAAGGTCTTCAACGAAGGCACCGAGTTCCAGCGGGACGGCAGCCAGTTCGACCAGTTGTTCCGGGACGGCGACACCTATCAGGTCGGCGAAATGACGGCTTTTGCCATCTATACGCCGGGTCATACACCAGCCTGCATGGTTCACGTGATGGGCAACGCCGCTTTTGTGGGCGATACGCTCTTCATGCCCGACGGCGGGTCGGCGCGCGCGGACTTCCCCGGCGGGGACGCGGCCACACTTTATGAATCCATCCAGAAGGTACTCTCCCTTCCCGACGACATGCGCCTCTTCATGTGCCACGACTATGGGCCGAACGGCCGCGACATCCGGTGGGAGACCAGCGTCGGCGAAGAGAAGAAACACAACATCCATGTTGGTGGCGGCAAGACGAAGGAGGATTTCGTTAAGTTCCGCACCGAGCGCGATGCCCAGCTGGAAATGCCCAGGCTGATCATTCCCTCGCTTCAGGTGAACATGCGCGCCGGGCAACTGCCGCCGCCTGACAACAAGGGCAAAACCTTCCTGAAGGTGCCGGTGAACAGTCTTTAGCCATAAGCGTTCGACAGGTTGCTTCGAGATGCAGGCAAGTTCGCTTCTCCGGAGGAGGCTGTTGATGCGAAATACTTCAGAATATCAACTTGTTGAACCTCATGCTGAAGAGCCGCGCGAGCAGCGTTCCGAAAGATGCGCGGCCTGCTCAGCATGACGAGGGGCGAGGCGCGTCCCCAAACCGGAATGAATGGAAAGCTCTTCACAGGTGCGAAGGATCTGAAACGGACAGCCTGCTGAAACCGTACAACCAGCCCGAAACGGCACGGCCGCCGGGAGGAGGAGGACATCCCCATGAAGGCAATCAACGATCACATTTCAGTGGCCCCGCAGATCCGCCCGGAAGACCTGGCGGAGTATGCCCAGCAAGGATTTCGCTCGGTTATCTGCAACCGCCCGGACGGCGAAGGCGCGGATCAGCCTTCCTTTGAGGAAATTGAAACCGCCGCGCGCAAGCTGGGTCTGGAAGCACGGTATCAGCCGATCGTCGCCGGCAAGGTCCGCGATGAGGATGCCGAGGACTTCGACGCACTGATGAACGCGCTGCCGAAACCTGTCCTGGCTTACTGCCGGACAGGAACGCGTTCCGCCACTCTCTGGTCGCTGTCCCAGGCGGACAAACTGCCGCTGTCGGATATCCTGTCGCAGACAAAAGCCGCCGGTTACGACATGGCTGGTGTGGTTCGCCGGATCGTCAATGGTGGCCGGACGCCGACCGAAACGGCGGAAGACGCCCGGTTCGACATCGTGATTGTCGGCGGTGGCGCGGCCGGTATTTCCGTCGCCTCCAGCCTGCTTGCGCGCAAGTCCGACCTTGACATCGCCATCATTGATCCGGCGGACGTCCACTACTACCAGCCCGGCTGGACCATGGTCGGCGGCGGCGTGTTTCAGGCCTCCGATACGGCCAAAACCATGGGATCTCTCATTCCCAAAGGCGTCCACTGGATCAAATCGGCGGTTGCCGCGTTCGAACCGAAGGACAACGCGGTCATTCTGGACGGCTGCCGGGTGATCAAATACGGCCGCCTTGTCGTCTGCCCGGGCCTGAAGCTGGACTGGCACAAGGTCGAAGGCCTTGTCGACACCCTGGGCAAGAACGGCGTCACCTCCAATTACCGCTATGATATGGCGCCCTACACCTGGCAACTGGTGCAGCAGTTGAAGGAGGGACGCGCGCTCTTTACCCAGCCGCCGATGCCGATCAAATGCGCCGGAGCACCGCAAAAGGCGATGTATCTGTCGGCGGATCACTGGGCGAGAAACGGCCGGCTGGATCACATCGACATTCAGTTCATGAATGCCGGGGGTGTCCTCTTCGGCGTCAAGGACTACGTGCCCGCGCTGATGGACTACGTGAACCGCTACGGCGTGGAACTCGACTTCTTCCACAATCTGGTGGCCGTCGACGGCCCGGGCAGAAAAGCCGTCTTCGACGTCAAGGAACCGGACAAGGAAATGCGGCAGATCGAGGTCGACT
>JBNLAU010000290.1:0-17973 GCA_050302295.1 Roseibium sp.
GGGTTTGAACGAAAGGCAACACTCGATCACATATTCCGGTAGCACCAGAAGCTTTGCCCCGCCATCAGCTGCACGCTGAAGCCCCTCCCCGATCTGCGCAGCAAATGCTGTCACTGATTCCGGTGCGCGGCCCAGATTGAATGACCAGAGTGCTATTGGAAAATCTGTCATGGCGCCCAATCAGTTTGTTTCTGAAGCGCCAGACATAGTTGTGAGACAGGACCGGGATCAAGCCGGAAACCGCAGGCGTTGCAATTCAGTCCAGAAACAGTCCGGCAAACGCGGCTAGAGCAACCAGGAATCCCGTCCCGATCACCACGCTCTTGGGTTCCCTCGGCAAAGACTTGAATTTGGCCGACCGGCGAACCTCCCGGATCCCTATCAGGGCTCTTTCGGTGCGCTGTTCGATTTCAGCAAAATACGGCGAGAGCTCGTTCTGAGCGTGCATGCCTGTTCCTCACGATTCCTTCGTAGGATCAGGCTTAAGATATGAGCCTTAGATTTTGGTTAACTTTGAGTGTATTCGCCAATATGGCCTCACCTTAGCAAGGTACACTCCAACGCAGGTTCACACGCGGGTCTTCTGGGGATCGGCAACATCCAGAATGCGCAGCTGCACCTTCGGCGTTCCCTGCCAGGTATCTATGGAAAGCGTCCCGGCCACATGCAGGTGCCGGCCCCTGCCCTCAAGCAGCATTTTTCCGTGCGGTTTGTCTTCAGCCTTGAAACAGATTGCCTTGAGCGCGCTGCCGTCGCCGGCAGCAATCGTCGCTCTGACGTGGCCCTTGCCAACCACATCGGCGAAGGAAACCCGGTGCGCGGGGAAAGCGAATACAGGTTCTGAATGTCCGGCTCCAAATGGGCCGGCCTTTTCCAATTGCTCCAGCAAATCCAGGCTTGCGCCCGTCGCGGTCAGGGCGGCATCGACTTTCAGCTCGCGGTGAGCGGTTGCCGCCTCAACGTCCGCCCTGAGGGTGTCGTTGAAGAAGTCCTCGAGTTCAGCAGCCTTGTCGCGGCGGACTGTCAGCCCGGCCGCCATGGCATGGCCGCCTCCCTTTTCCAGAAGCCCGTCGTCCACTGCCTGCCGGACGGCCTTGCCGAGATCGACCCCGGGGATTGACCGGCCAGATCCCGTTCCTTTTCCGCTCTGGTCATAGGCAATGGCAAAGGCAGGCCGCCTGTGGGCGTCTTTCAGCCGCGAGGCGATCAGCCCGACAATACCTGGGTGCCAATCCTCCGATCCGGTCAGCAGCACCGCGGGATCCCGCGCCTCCAGCATCATGGCGGCCTCGGCACCGGCCTCTTCCAGCATCACCGCTTCCATCGTCTGGCGTTCGGCGTTCAGCTGGTCAAGACGCTCGGCAATGGCGCGTGCTTCGTGCGGGTCTTCTGTCGTCAGCAGCCGTGCACCGAGCGCTGCATCACCAATCCGGCCACCCGCATTGATGCGCGGCCCGATCAGAAAGCCCAAATGATAAGGAACCGGTTTGCCGCTCACCCGCGCGGCGTCCGACAGCGCCGTCAGACCGTAATTCCGCCGCTGATGCATAACTGCAAGGCCCCGGGTCACATAGGCCCGGTTCAAGCCCTGCAGCGGCACCACGTCACACACCGTGCCGAGCGCGACCAGATCAAGTAATCCCATCAGGTCCGGTTCAGACCGCCCCTGGAAAGCTCCACGGCGGCGCAGTTCCCGGTTCAGGCCTACGAGAAAAAGAAACGTCACCCCAACCGCGGCTAGATGCCCCTGGCGCGAGAGATCATCCTGACGATTTGGATTGACCAGAGCCCTGACTTCAGGAAGCGTTTCACCCACCTGGTGGTGGTCGATTACGACAACGTCGAGTCCCAATTTGTGCGCGGTCTCAAAGGCTTCAAATGACGTGCTGCCGCAGTCAAGTGTCACCAGAAGCTCGGCGCCTTCCGCATGCAGGTTTTCTATGGCCGGGCCATTGGGGCCATACCCTTCGATAATCCGGTCTGGAATATGGATCGCGGGCTCCAGCCCCAAACCCTGAAGATACCTGGCAAAAATTGCAGAGGATGTTGCGCCATCGACATCGTAATCGCCAAAGATGGCGATCTTCTTTCCGGCTCCGACAGCATCCGCCACCCGGTTTACGGCCGCATCCATATCCACAAGCGTGGACGGATCCGGCATCAGGGATTTGAGGGATGGCTCAAGAAACTGACTGGCTTCTTCCGGCTGAACACCGCGGGCAGCCATGACCCTGGCAAGTACGTCAGGCAACCCGTGCATCTGGGAAATAGCCATGGCGGCGCGCGCTTCCGCCGGGCTCAGGCGTTCCCGCCAGGCGTTGTCATTCGCGGATCTGGCGACCCCCAGTACGAGCCGCCGTTCGTCTTCGCCAGAGTTTCCCAGCATTCAGTCCCGACTTAATCCAGATGGAATTTTTCAAGATCCGTGTGTTGCGCCTTGATATAGCGGACCGTTCCGGTGGAAGACCGCATCACGACAGTATGCGTCGTAATGTGATGACGGCCAAAGCGCACACCTTGCAGGAAGTTGCCGTCCGTGACACCGGTTGCCGCGAACAAAACGTCCGGACCGGCCATCTCTTCCAGCGTGTATTTCTTCTTGATGTCTTCAATGCCCATGCGGTGGGCCCGCTCGACCTGTTCGTCGCGCGTGATAACAAGCCGGCTCTGCATCTGGCCGCCAATGCAGCGCAGCGCAGCGGCCGCCAGCACGCCCTCCGGCGCGCCGCCGATACCGGTATAGATATCGATGCCGGTTTCATCCGGATCGGTGGTGTGAATGACACCTGCGACGTCGCCGTCACCGATCAGACGGATCGCTGCTCCGGTTGCGCGGATATCCTCGATCAGACGGGCATGGCGCGGACGATCCAGAACACAGGCAGTCACTTCATTGATCTTGACGCCCTTCTCCTTGGCAACGGCAGCCAGGTTATCGGCAATCGGCGCATCCAGATCGATCAGACCGGCGGGATACCCAGGACCGATTGCAATTTTGTCCATGTAACTGTCCGGCGCGTTCAAGAGATCGCCTTCCGGCGCCAGCGCGATTACGGCAAGGGAATTCGGCAGGTTCTTGGCGCAAATGGTCGTGCCCTCGAGCGGATCCAGGGCAATGTCCACCTTCGGCCCCTGTTTGGTGCCGACGTTTTCACCGATATAGAGCATCGGCGCCTCGTCGCGTTCCCCCTCGCCGATGACCACGGTGCCATCGATCGGCAGGCGATTGAGTTCCCGCCGCATTGCGTCCACTGCCGCCTGGTCCGCCGCCATTTCGTCACCATGGCCTCGCAGCCGTGCTGCCGACACTGCCGCTCTTTCGCTGACACGGGCCAGTTCAAGCGTCAAAATGCGGTCCAGTCCGCTTGGTAACTGCTTCTCAGTATTGGACATCAACATCTCCAGTCTCTCCCCCGCAAGATGCCTGGGCGGGCACTCACAACGTCAGTTCAGTTTCTCAATTCGGATCATTTGAGGCTTCTCGGCGACGACCCCTTTGGACATGATCACTTCCAAGGCCTCTTTGATCGCAACTTCGGTGGTTTCATAGGTGATCAAGATGACAGGCTGAGGTGCTTCCGCATCATCTTTCGCGGGAGCGTCGTCGTGGGCCTGCCGTTTCTGAACGATAGATTCCAGCGAGATGCCTGCCTCTCCCATGCAAAGCGCAATTTCAGCGAATGCACCTGGCCGGTCATAGACTGACAACCGAATATAGTAGCCGCCCTCATGCCGGCGCATCCGGGCTCTTTCATAGTCTTTCAGATCCGCCGCGGGCATACCGAGCACTGGCGTCTCGTCACCACGGGCTATATCGGCGATGTCCGCGACAACGGAAGACGCGGTCGCATCGCCGCCCGCTCCCGGGCCAACCAGAACGATCTCCCCGACATAGTCACCATCAACCGCAACGGCATTCAGAACACCGTCGATGCGGGCGATTGCGGAAGACTTGGGCACCATGGTCGGATGAACCCTTTGCTCGATTCCCGTCTCCGTCTGCTGCGCGACGCCCAGAAGCTTGATACGGAAGCCAAGTTCGTCAGCGGCCTGGATGTCGGCGGTGGAAATAGAGGTAATCCCCTCCATGTAGATGGCGTCGTCGGCAATCTTGGTGCCGAAGGCGAGGCTCGTCAGGATGGCAAGTTTATGCGCGGTATCGTTGCCTTCGATGTCGAAAGTCGGATCGGCTTCCGCATAGCCAAGTCGCTGTGCCTCGGCAAGACAATCCTCAAACCCGATACCCTCGGCTTCCATCCGGGTCAGGATGTAATTGCACGTGCCGTTCAGGATCCCGTAAACGCGGTTGATTTCGTTACTGGACATGGATTCGCGCAGGGTCTTGACGATCGGGATGCCGCCGGCAACCGCAGCCTCGAAATTCAGGCAGGCGCCGTTGGCTTCGGCCAACACCGCAAGGTCCACGCCGTGGCGGGCCAGAAGCGCCTTGTTGGCGGTCACAACGTGGACGCCGCGCGCGAGTGCCGCCCGGACACTGACTTCGGCAACACCGTTGTCGCCCCCGATCAGTTCGACAAAGATGTCGATGTCCGCGGTCCGCGCCATCTCGACCGGATCGGTGTACCAATCAAGTCCGGAGACGTCAAAACCGCGATCCTTGCCTTTGTCCCTGGCGCTGACCGCCGTCACAGTGACCGCGCGGCCGGTTTTGCGGGCAATCTGTCCACCGTGTTTTGCCAGAAGATGCACAACAGACGCGCCAACCGTTCCCAGGCCGGCGACGCCTACTTTCAATGCTTCAGCCATACGAAAAAAGGATCCAGTTCTAATCAGCCAGAGGTGTCGAGCGGGATGACGTTGTGCAGCTTTTGGTCTGCCGTTTCAAGAAAGCGACGGATATTTCTCGCCGCCTGACGCAGTCTTTGTTCGTTTTCCACCAACCCGATTCGTACGTAGTCGTCACCATGTTCGCCGAAACCGATGCCCGGTGCGACCGCGACCTCCGCCCGTTCGAGCAGGAGCTTGGAATATTCCAGGCTGCCGAGCGACCGGAACTTGTCCGGAATGGGCGCCCAACAGAACATGCTCGCCTCCGGGGCAGGAACGTTCCATCCGGCCCGGCCGAAGCTTTCGACCACCACATCCCGCCGGCGTTTGTAGGTTTCGCGGGTTGCCCGAATGCAGTCGTCCGGACCATTCAGCGCTGCGGTTGCGGCGACCTGAATCGGCGTAAAGGCGCCGTAATCCAGATAGGATTTCACTCGCGAAAGGGCTGACACAAGCCGTTCGTTGCCGACAGCAAATCCCATGCGCCAACCGGGCATGGAGAAGGTTTTGGACAGCGATGTAAATTCCACCGTGACGTCAATGGCTCCGGGCACCTGCAACACGGAAGGCGGCGGCGTATCGCCGAAGTAGATTTCGGAATAAGCCAGATCGGACAGGATGAAGATGTTGTGCTTGCGCGCGAAGGCGACGACATCCTTGTAGAACTCGAGATCCGCGCAACAGGCGGTCGGGTTGGACGGATAGCACAGGATGATCGCGATCGGCTTCGGCACGGAATGGATCACCGCACGCTCAAGCGCTTCAAAGAATCCGGCACCGGGCTCCGCCGGAATATTGCGGATGGACGCACCGGCCATCAGAAAGCCGAATGTGTGGATCGGATAGCTCGGGTTCGGGCTCAGGATCACATCCCCGGGAGCGGAAATGGCCTGCGCCATATTGGCGAAGCCCTCCTTGGAGCCGAGAGTCGCAATCACCTGGGTATCCGGATCGAGTTTCACGCCGAATCGCCGGCCGTAATAGGCGGCCTGAGCCTTGCGGAGGCCGTGAATGCCTTTTGAGGCCGAATAGCGGTGCGTGCGTGGGTCCTGAACCGCCTCGGTCAGCTTGTCGACGATATGCTGCGGTGTCGCAAGGTCGGGATTGCCCATGCCAAGATCAATGATGTCCGCTCCATCCGCGCGCGCCTTCGCTTTCAGGCGGTTGACCTGTTCGAACACATACGGCGGCAGCCGCTTGATCTTGTGGAATTCCTCCATGGCGTGGATCCTTGCGAGTTATCGGTACGGTCCGCGCGCGTGCACCAGGCACAGCGCAGGCGCGGCGGGGCTCTTTTAGCAGCCCCGAAAAAAATTCGCACCCGTCTTTACGTCGCAAGCCATCTAAATTTGAGGTGGATGTTAGAACAGCTTTCTATGTGGGGTTCCCCTCAGGCATTTTGCAGCGCAATTGATTGGATTGTCGGACAATTACGGGCTGCAACTGTCATCAAGTCGCAATTTCAGCCTTCGGACCCGGGCACTTCCCGGGCGAGGTCAGGCGGCCTTTTTCCGCACAGACGAAAACCCGCCCTGCTTCTTGGCTTTTTTCAATATTCCCGATGGAGAAAGATCCATTGTAACGATTTGGGCGCGGCCCTGCTTTTTGGCCTTGTGAAGTCCCCGGCCGACGGCTTCCATAGCCCGCTCCAAACTCACCGTGCTATTCGCCGTTACCAGCCCAACACTTACGCTGATCATAAGTTTGCCATCCGAGGCTTCCTGGCATTCAAGCGCAAACCTACGGCAGATTCGTTGGGAGGTCAGCAAGGCTTGCTCTTTGTCACTATCTGGCAGAAACACGGTGAATTCTTCACCGCCGACCCTGCCGGGCACCGCCGTTTCGCCAAGCATGTCTTTCAAAACCCTGCCAAACAATTGCAGCAGGGCATCCCCCATGGCACGACTGAATCTGTCATTCACGGCTTTGAACTGATCCATGTCGAACATGATCAGGCTGTATGTATCTTGCCGGGATTTCCGGCTTTCGATCCAGGCTTCCGCATCATTCAGAAAGGCCCTGCGGTTCGGAAGCGCCGTCAGGGCATCCTGGTAGGCCTGCTCCCTGAACCTCAGCAAAGAACGCTCGATCACCATCGCAGGAGGCAGGACGATCGTCATGATGAAAGAGAACATCATTGTGATCAGATAGACGCTCATGAAGTCCTGCGAAAAGGACGAGAGAAATGTCGGAAAGTGCGCACTGTCATGATGAAGGACAATCCACACGGCTCCCGCAAATCCGATCAGTGACGTCAGACCCAGAAGCCTTGCGGAGTGGAGCCTCTCCCCGTTCGCCCGCACGGCCAGCCAGATGATCCACAAGTAGCTCATGGCAATGCAAGCCTGGACGTAATGAAGTCTGGCCAGCAAGCTGTCCCAAAACGGCTGATAAAAACACAGAAGCACCCAAAGTCCGGAAAGGGCAACAAATACCCATATAAACCTGCGACGTCCGAGAAAGGCGGCAAAAGCGCTGCCGGATAGACCGACGCCGAATATGATCAGGGCATTCGCGAGATGGATGCTCAACTCATTCGAGATTGCGCCACGCATACCAATCAGAACGGTGCCGCTGCCGATACAAAACATACCCGCAGCCCAAAGTGCCAGGCTCTGCGCGCAGGCGCGGGTTCGCCCTTTCCAGATCAGCAAAAACAACAACAGAATCGCGCTGCCGGCAAATTCCGCAATCATCAGGCAGAGAAATAATGTCGGCGTGTCCAGTTTCATTAAAACAGCCAAATTTCGATCTATTTCACCCTATATTGGGCGAACACATGTAAAAGAATGATGAGCAACGCCCGGAATTATCTATGTTACCTCCAGTTTCATTTTTCGAAGTTACCCGTATTC
The DNA here is from genome assembly GCA_050302295.1 of Roseibium sp. Classification (GTDB taxonomy): domain Bacteria; phylum Pseudomonadota; class Alphaproteobacteria; order Rhizobiales; family Stappiaceae; genus Roseibium. The sequence continues at coordinate 7,644 of JBNLAU010000290.1, forward strand.
GGAAACTACTTTCCAGGTGCGGCACTTCTACTCTCCGGCCAGAGATTTCAAATATGCCTCGGTGGCTCTGCGTTCCTTGGGATTTATCAGCCCAGTGGATTCTCCCGCAGTGATCTGCGGACCATAGCCCTTGGGCGGCGGCACGTTGGAACTCCCGCGGCCCGGCTCTGTTTTGAGCGCATCAATGAGCGGCGTTCCGGGCCCAACCGCACAGGCGGACAACAAGAACAGCAGGGCTACCCAGGATATCGGTGCGAGACTTCTGCACATAGCTCTTCATTCATCCTTGTACGGCTTTGGACCGGCATTCGTTCGAGTGCCGAATAAGTCATCATCCTGCTTTTAGCTGATTCCACAAGAGGATGAATTGGGGCTGTGCTCTGGTGACCGATCATCAGCCAGCCGACAAATCACGCAGAGGAAACAAGCCACGAATGCGCCGGTCAACGGTGCCAAACGTTCCTTGGAAACCAATCGACGGATGCAGACCCTTGTGTCATAAATAGCTGATAGTTCAATCTACCAACGACAATATAACAAGATAAGAAATTGGACGGATACGGGCTCTCAGGCCTTCCCGGGGCCGGATGGGGCAAGCAAAAACCGGAGGACTCTCCTGCCTATGGCTGATGACCGCCAGCACCCGATGTTGCAGTACATTATCAATAATCCAGAGGCATTTGCCCAGAACCTGGCAAAGACGCTGGAACAGGCCGGAAAGGCGCTTGCCGCCTATATTGAGCCGCGGGAACAGGGCAAGATCAAAGCCGATTCCACTGATGAACTGACAGGCGTTGTCAAAACGCTGGCACAGGTCGGTGAGTATTGGGTCTCTGACCCACAACGGGCGATGGAAGCCCAATCCCGGCTGTGGAACGGCTACATAGATCTTTGGAACTCCTCCTTGAAGCGCATGATGGGCGAACCGTCCGAACCGGCTGTTCAGACGCCCCCCAGGGACAAACGCTTTGCCGATCCGGACTGGGAAAACAACCAGTTCTTCGATTTCATCAAGCAGCTCTACCTGATCACCAGCAAATGGGCCGAGGATATGGTCCAGGACGCCCAGGGGCTCGATGAGCACACGCGCCACAAGGCGGAATTTTACGTCACCCAGATTGCCAATGCGGTCTCGCCCTCCAATTTCGTCCTGACCAATCCGGAGCTTCTGCGCCTGACCATGGAAAGCAACGGCGAAAACCTGGTCAAGGGCATGCAGCATCTGGTTGAAGACCTGAGAACCGGAGAGGGCGAACTCAAGATCCGGCAGACCGATCCGTCGAAATTCAAACTCGGGGAAAATCTCGGCAACACGCCTGGCAAAGTGATTGCTCAGAACGACGTCTGCCAGATCCTCCAGTACACGCCAACGACGGATGAAGTATTGAAGCGGCCGCTGCTGATCGTACCGCCGTGGATCAACAAATTCTATATCCTGGACCTCAACCCGGAGAAGTCCTTCATCAAGTGGGCGGTCGACCAGGGACACACGGTCTTTGTGATTTCATGGGTCAATCCGGACGAGCGACAGGCGCGCAAGAGTTTCGAACACTACATGCAGGAGGGCATCCTCCATGCTCTCGACGTCATCAAACGGGCGACGCGGCAGCAAGAGGTCAATGCGATCGGATATTGCGTCGGCGGCACCCTGCTCGCAGTAACGCTTGCCTATATGGCCAAGATGGGCGACGAGCGCATCAAGACGGCGACGTTCTTCACGACCCAGGTCGATTTCACTTTTGCCGGCGATCTGAAGGTCTTTGTAGACGAGGAGCAGATATCGCTTCTCGAAAAGCGAATGAAGGAACAGGGCTATCTGGACGGCTCCAAAATGTCTTCCGCCTTCAACATGCTGCGATCTAACGACCTGATCTGGTCCTACGTGGTCAACAACTACCTGAAAGGCCAGGACCCCTTCCCGTTCGACCTGCTGTACTGGAATTCCGATTCCACCCGCATGCCGGCCGCCAACCATTCCTTTTACCTGCGCAACTGTTATCTCGATAACAAACTGGCAAAGGGCGAGATGGAAATTGCCGGGGAAACGCTGGACCTGTCCAAGGTGAGCATCCCGATTTTCAACCTGGCGGCGCGCGAAGACCATATCGCCCCGCCAAAATCCGTCTTTCTCGGCTCCGGCTGTTTCGGCGGTCCTGTGGAATATGTGCTTGCAGGCTCCGGTCACATCGCGGGCGTGGTCAACCCGCCCGCCAAGAACAAGTATCAGTTCTGGACCGGAGGCGAAGCCAAGGGCACGCTCGAAAACTGGCTCAAGAATGCCGAGGAGCACCCCGGGTCCTGGTGGCCCTACTGGGATGAGTGGATCCGCTCAAACGACGATGCAACTGCAAAGCCCAGAAAACCCGGCGCCAACCGGATGAAAACTCTGGAAGACGCCCCTGGATCCTACGTGAAGCTGAAGGTGTAATACCCAACCACAACAAATAGGAACTCACCCCGCCGGCGTCGGTGAGACGATTTAGCGTCTAACCGAAATCCACGTACAGCGGCGTTGAAGTCCTGCCAAGCAAATTACCTAGTTTCTTGGCGTCCATCGGTTTGTCGAAATGAAAACCTTGAACGGTTTCACAATGACAGCTGGCAAGAAATTCCCGTTGCTTGTCGGTCTCGACACCTTCCGCAACCACACTCAACCCCAGTTCCCTGCCGAGTGACACGATCGCCCGCGCGATACAGCGGTCGCTTTCATCAAGCTCGAGATCGCGGATGAAACTCCGGTCGATCTTGAGCCGCGTCAGAGGAAAGCTCTTTAGTGCCGCCAGGCTGGAATAACCGGTGCCGAAATCGTCGATGGCCAGTTTCAGGCCGATGCGACGAAAATCATCCATCAGCCGAACCGCCTGATCCGCGTTTTGGATGAGCAGGCTTTCAGTCAATTCCAACTCCAGAAAGGCGGCCTGCAGGCCAGTGCCGTCCAGCGCGGCACGGACATCTGAAATCAATCCAGCGTCCCGGAATTGCCGGGCAGACACGTTGACACCAATCGTGATCGGTTCAAGTCCGCTATCCTGCCACTCCTTGTTCTGCCGGCAGGCCTCATGCATCACCCAACGCCCCAGGGGCACGATCAGGCCACTGTCTTCAGCGAGTGTTATAAATTCCGCCGGCATCAGACGGCCAAGCGCCGGGTGCTGCCAGCGAACGAGAGCTTCAGCTCCGACAATGAAGCCACTGACCAGATTGTATTGCGGCTGGTATTCCAGAAAGAACTCTCCGTTCTCTATTCCGGAGCGCATTTCTTCCAGCAGGGTCAACTTGTTCAGTGACCGTTCCGGCCTGCACCGCTCAAAAACCTTGTACCCGTCCCGACCGGAAGACTTGGCTTCGAACATGGCCTTGTCTGCATTCTTGAGAAGCTGCTCGGCGTTTTCGGCATGGTCGGGATACCGTGCAGCGCCAATGCTGCAGGTCACGTGAAATGACAGGTCGCCGATGTGGATGGTTTTGGTGATCTCGTCACGCAGCCGCACCATGAACTCGTTCAGATTCTCTCTGTGCGCACTGCCTCCCTCCGCGATGAGGACGAATTCATCTCCACCGAAACGGATGGCTTCGTGGGTATGCTCGTGCACGGCGATGATCCGCTCTGCAACGATCATGAGGACCTGGTCGCCGATCGCATGACCAAAACTGTCATTCACGATCTTGAAATTGTCCAGATCGATAAAAACGACGGCGACAGGCTCGCCGGACTTCTGGCTCGCAGCGACTTTCTGCTCAAGTTTGGCCTTGAACTCATGCCGGTTGGGCAAGCCCGTCAGAACGTCATGATTGGCAAGATACCGGATCTTGCTTTCCGCCTTATCCCGTTCAACGGCGATCGATGCAAGATGGGCGGCTTCCTGCGCTATTTTCTTTTCATGTTCCGTCGGATAGCGAACTTCTTTGGAGTAAAGGCCAAAAGTTCCCAAGACCTTCGAGTCCTGGCTGAAAAAAGGAACCGACCAGCAGGATTTCAACCCGAATTGGGAAACGACATCCCGGTGTCCGTCCCAAAACTCGTCTTCCATGATGTCGGCAACGAACACGCTCTCGCGCCGCCAAGCGGCTGTCCCGCAAGACCCTTGCTTCGGCCCGATGGCAATAGCATCCACTGCTTCCATCATTTCTTTCGGCAGCCCCGACCCGACAAAAGGACGAAGATGTGTCCCCTCCTGGTCGGCCAAAAAGACCGTCCCCCTAATCCCATCAAGCTGGTCTTCGACGGTCAGAACGAGCGTGTTCAGAACCTCCTTCAGAGAAACGCCGGATATAATTTCCTGCATAACCTTGTTCTGGCCCTGTTGCAGCAGTTCGGCCCTTTTGCGTTCAGTAATGTCCCTGCAAATGCCCACTATTCCGACAACTTCGCCGTCGCTGTCCATGACCGGGAACTTGGAAGAGGAGAACCATTTCCGCCTGCCGTTCGGCAGTAACAGAACTTCCTCATAATCGACCTTTGGCGTCTTTGAGGACATGATCTCGTCCTCAATTGACAAGAACGCCGTTCCGATTTTCCGGGAATGAAGTTCGAGGTCAGTCTCTCCAATCAGATCCGCGCCGCTCTGATGACCCATATCGACGGCAATCTGGCGGTTGGCCATCACAAACCTGCTGCGACGATCCTTCACAAATATATAGTCCACCACCTGATCTACGAGCGTCTTGATCCATTCTCCGGTCAGGTGGAGTTCGTCGTCCTTGCCCAGATCGCTTATATGGTTCAGCCGGGCAAGCTCCGAGGCCAGAGTCGCAACTTCGTCGGGACTCGCTGCACTCTCGACATACGTGCTCTCGGGGGAAACCATTCTTAAGCCCAATTGATTGGAGGACACATTTTCATAAACACAACTATTGTCGCCAACCCATACTAAAAAACAATGAATACATATGATAAGACAGTGACATCCTCGATAAAGTTCCATTATTCAGAACAACAACCTACATCGCATGACAAAAATACAGAGCCCATACGATCTTCTCTAGAAATTACATCAACAATACTACCTTAGATCTTCTCGATTCATCGTAATTTTTTGCCATGCTGCACGTGACATGCGCCGGAATGTCATTTGCCAAGCGGTCTGATCAGCGGTTATGATGCCTGTTCCTGATAAACCAGTTCCGATCATGCAAACTTCACAGCGCCCACATCTGCCGACCACCCGCAGCGAATTTGCTCCTGCCTCGGTCAGAAACGCGCCACTTCTGCTGTCAAAAGGCGGAACCGTGAAGCCCGCGGCTGCTGTCGCGACCTATATGAAGATAATCCGGCCGGGCCTGCTCACCGCGGCGCTGTGGACGCATCTTTGGCTCGGCATGAGCGGCTCCCTGGTGTTGACAGCCGCCGTCTTTATTGCCCTCGCAGCCTTGTCGAGGTTGCCATTCGATCCGGCCCGCCGCAACAGCTGGGCACGGCAGGCGGGCTTCGGCGAACGCATCTGGCTGAACCGGCTGCTAGTGCCAATCCCCCAAAATATAAACTTCCGCATCGTGGTGTTGTATCTGGTGTTCTGGACCGGGACCATGGTCGCGCTGCTTGGCGGCGTGACAGGTGCGCTGATCCTGTCTCTGACGGGCCTGACCGTTGCCCATACAGCGCAATATGTCTGCTTTAAAAAGCTGATCCATCTCTACGGCATCATGCGGGACAAGAACCCGCTTTACCGTTTCTGGGCGGCATCAGCGGAAAATGACAACCGGGCAAGCCGCAGGCGCGCCTGAAGTCTACCTCGCCTGCTTTTCCGCAATCAGCCCAATATAGGTCAGAGCGACGCTGGCGCCGGCAATCGATGTGATGTCCGCGTGATCATAGGCCGGGGCCACTTCCACCACATCGCCGCCGACAAAATTCAGCGACCCGAGACCCCGCAGGATCGACAGAGCCTCGCGAGAAGACAATCCGCCAGCAACCGGCGTTCCCGTGCCGGGCGCGAAAGCAGGGTCAAGGCAGTCGATATCAAATGTCATATAGGCGGGGCCCGAACCGACCCGGTTCCTGATGCGCTCGACGACACCGTTGATACCGAGGTCATCCATCTCGTGGCCGAAAATGATCTCCAGTCCGCACGTTTCCGGAGCATGCGTTCTTATGCCGATCTGGATGGATCGCTCCGCATCGATCAGACCTTCGCGAACTGCTCTGCCGGTAAAAGTGCCATGATCGATCCGGTCCCCTTCATCAGGCCAGGTATCCTGATGCGCATCAAATTGCACCAGCGCGAGCGGACCGTGTTTATTCACGTGAGCCTTCAGCAGCGGATAGGTGACAAAATGGTCTCCGCCGATGGAGAAGAGATGCGTATCCGCCGCAAGAATTTCCGCAGCCTGGGATTGGATGTGTCCCGGAATATCGGAGTTGCGGCCATAGTCAAAGACACAATCGCCATAATCGACACAGGCAAGACCTTCAAAGGGGTCCATGTGGAACGGGTATTGCGGGTCACCGTCGAAGATTGCAGAAGCGCGCCGGACCCCTTGCGGCCCGAAACGGGCACCGGGCCTGTTGGAGACGGAGGCATCGAAGGGAATACCCCAGACAGCCAGATCAATCCCCGTCAAATCGCGGCTATACCTGCGCCGCATGAAGGACAACGCTCCGGCATAGGTAGGTTCGTGTGAGCCTCCTTTGATTTCCTTGCCCAAAAACGCATTGTCGGTCGGTCGGGGCAGATCTGATGTCATTTGGCATCCTGTTGGTTTCGTGACAACTCTGCGTTGGCAAGATCCGACTGAGGTTGTTACGATGCGTTCGATACGGTCAAGATGAAACCACTCGTTTCAATAAGCAATACCGTGATCTCGGTTTGGGCTTCCGCATGGCACATAGTCAGGCACTTCCACCATCGCGCCAACGGACACGAACGTCATGAGCGATCACGAATCTCATAACCATCAGGCAGAATCTTTGGGCAAACATGGTCACGACCATGGGCATCATGACCACGATCACACGCCCGAAGTGACCGACCGGAATGCCCGCGCCGTCGCCTGGGCGGGGCTTCTTATCGCCGGTTTCATGTTTGCCGAGCTGATTGGCGGCTGGCTGGCGGGGTCTCTGGCCCTCATGGCCGACGCAGTTCACATGGTAACGGACGCAGCCTCGCTCGGTCTCGCATGGTGGGCCTTTCAACAGTCGAAAAAACCTGCCAATGAGCGCCTCACCTATGGCCGCGACCGCCTGCCCGTATTGATCGCATTTGCGAACGCAATTTTCCTGCTTGTGGTAACCGCCTGGATTTGCGTGGAGGCTATCGGGCGGTTCATTGAGCCGGAAACCGTACTCGCGGCGCCCATGTTCATCATCGCTGTGATCGGCCTTTTGGTGAATATCGGTGCGTTTTTCATCCTGCAGCGCGGCGGCGATGGATCGCTCAACATGCGCTCGGCTATTCTGCATGTGCTTGGTGACCTGCTCGGCTCCGTCGCAGCCATCATCGCAGCCGTCGTTATCTATTTCACCGGCTGGTACCCGATCGATCCGATCTTGTCCGTCTTTGTTGCCCTGCTGATTATCCGCTCCGCAACCGCAGTCATGCGCCAATCGGCACATATCCTTTTGGAAGGCGCTCCGCCGCAGATCGACCGCGAGGCCCTGAAAGCTGACCTAATTGCTGAAATTCCCGCCCTTTCAGACATTTATCACATTCATCTGTGGTCCCTTGCCGAGGGCAACGTGAATGCCACGATGCACGCGAAGATCGTCTCCGCGGATCACGCCGAAGAGGTCATTGGCAAAATGCGTCAGCGTTTGAAAAGCGCGCACGGGATCGGCCATGTGACGATTGAAGTCTCCGGCACACCCGGCGAAATTCGCCAAAATTGAAAAATACAACGCGTAACTCTACTTTATCGCGAAACATAGCAAACATCTCTTACTGATTGAATATTTGCCCACCTTACGCTACGCTATGCAGTGTTTTAATTGAGGGTGCAGGATGTCTGATATTCAGGGGAACCTGGCGCAAAATCCAGCATCGCCAGCGGAAGATGCCGAAGAGGAAAAGACCACCGCCTCCAGAAGGTCGGTGACGATGCTTACAGTCTATATATGCGCTGCAATCGGAGGAACCATAGCCGCGATTGCTGACCTTGTTCAGAAGGAACAGGCCTCGGCGGTTCTGAAAATGACCTCCATTTCGGCGCGCCATCTCGATCTGCCGGTTCCGCCACTCTACGTTTTTGCAATTGTTGTCTTTCTGGGTGTTCTTCTGTGCTTTGTCTTCCAGCCCAGTAACCGGCGCGCAGGTTTTGCGGTTGGCGCTGGCGTTATTGCCTCGATCATGACCGTCACCCCTTACCAGCCGAAGCAGTCGGGCCAGCCGCCCCCTGCTGAAGAGGGGCTGGAAGGAGGCTATTATATGCTCCCCGGATCCCGCTCCATTCAGCTTGCTGCCTCGGACGCCGGTCAGCTCAGACTTGTGATGGCGCTCGTGGACATGGCAGCAATCCCCGTGAAAAACGACCTGGCGGTTCCAGTCGAGGTCAAAGTCTCCTTCTATGACCGCAATACCCTGCAGGCCTACGAACAGGTTCAGGCAATTGCCGCCGGACAAACCGGCGTGTTCGAATTCTCGGCCAAGTCGATCAAGGGACAGGTAAACGGGGAGTTCTTCATAGAAGTGGGCGGAGAACGGTCGACCTATGTGACTGTGGCAGGCGAAGCACCTTATCGCGGCAGTGACCTGTTGCTGACGCAGGCAGTGCCATCCTTTGCCCAAGCCCAGATCAATAAGGATGCCCTGAAATCATACTCGACCACCACCACGCGCTCACCACGCACTGCGAGCGACAGTGAAGTGCGGGAGATCTATAACAAGCCGAGTGGTTTTTTAGACAACCTTCAGCGAAAGCTTTTGACACCGAACAAGTGGTGACGCTGCATTTGCGGCTCTGAACCACCTCATCCTTCGTGCCTGCCTTCCTGCCTGCCCGGTTCATAACCTCCGCTGGATCTGCTAAGTGCCGTTGTCCGTCACCGGGCACGAGACTAAACTGGTTTGCTGGCGAATCTTCTTCAACCAGTGACCGGCACAAGGGCTCTCCCATTGGCAGATCAGACCAAAACAATCCTGCGCGGCAGGCTGCTCTCCTTTTCCGCAGCGCCGCAGGGACCGCAGGACACCGCGGCCTACTCCTATGATACCGACGGAGCTCTGCTGATCTCCAATGGCAAGATCGTGGCGCGAGGATCATTTGCCGATATCCGCGAGAATGCGCCTGAAGATGCGCTCGTTGTCGATCACCGGCCGCACCTGATCCTGCCTGGCTTTATTGACACGCACATCCACTTCCCTCAGGCACAGGTCATTGCGTCCTGGGCGGACCAACTGCTCGATTGGCTGAACGACTACACCTTTCCGGCCGAAATCAAGTTTGCCGACAAGAGCCACGGCAAACGGATCGCCAGCCGGTTTTACGACGCGCTTCTGGCCCATGGCACGACGACGGCCGCTGCTTATTGCTCCAGCCACCCAAACTCGGTCGATGCCTATTTTGAAGAGGCTGAAGCGCGCGGCATGCTCATGCTTGGCGGCAAGACCATGATGGACCGCAATGCGCCGCCCGACCTCTGTGATACCGTTCAAAGTTCCTACGACGACAGCAAGGCTCTGCTCGCCAAATGGCATGGCCGCGGCAGAGCTCACTACGTCATCACGCCGCGCTTTGCGATCACATCGACGCCTGGCCAGTTGGAGGCCGCCGGTGCGCTGCTTCATGAACATCCCGAGTGCCACCTGCAGACCCATATCAACGAAAACCACAACGAGATTGCCTTCACCCGGGAGCTTTATCCTGATGCGGCCCACTACCTGGGTGTTTATGAAAGCTTCGGCCTGCTCGGCCCCAAAACACTGCTCGGCCATTGCATTCACATGACGGGCCACGAATTACAGGTGATGCGGGAGACGAACTCAGTCGCCGTCTTCTGTCCGACGTCAAATCTGTTTCTGGGCAGCGGCCTCTTCGACAAGGCGGGCATGGAAGGGGCCGGCATCAGGACGGCGATTGCGACCGACGTTGGCGGCGGTACCAGTTATTCCATGCTGCGCACGCTGGATGAAGGCTACAAGATCCTGCAGCTCCAGCGCCAGCGCATGCATCCGCTCACCAGCTTCTATTGGGTGACGCGCGGAAACGCCGAAGCACTCTCCCTCGTAGAACGGATCGGCACGCTGGAACCCGGCAGCGATGCCGACGTTATCGTTCTTGATGCCTGCGCAACGCAGCCGATGGCGCTGCGTATGGAGACCGCGCAAACCCTGTCTGAAGAACTGTTTGTGTTGCAGACGCTGGGTGACGACCGCTCGGTCGTCGAAACCTATGTCGC
>JBNLAU010000291.1:0-7681 GCA_050302295.1 Roseibium sp.
CCGGCCATCATCAAGAGAAGGGCTGGCGCCCTCGCCAACCTGCCGAACCGGGCAAGGTGGTTTCCGCAACAGGGATGCGGCTGGTCAGGACCTCGATTGCGGCCTGCCGGCAATGAAGCGGTTCAATTGCATGCGCCAGTCCTCCTCGGGAAACCGATGGAGGATTTTTTGTCTCAACAGCCTTTTGCCGGACGTGCGGCAGATCTGATCGACAATCACGTAGCGGCTCATGCCGAGCTTTCGGGAACCGAACACTGGCAGCAGGCCGCCGAAGATTTCGTTCTGGCACGCATCAAGTCCCTGCGCCTGATTGGTGGATTGCCTTGGCACAAGGCTCCCCTCGAACGGGAAGAGCGCATTCAGCGTCTGGAGAGCTTGCTTCAGCTCTGGGCCAAAGGCTGCACCTGCGCGATGGACGAAGTTCTTTTCGCCGACATTCTCAACCGGCACCAGGGCGGCAAACCGACCTTCTCCCGGCCCTCGTTTGCCACATATTCGGCTTCGTCCTGAGAGGTATTTCCCTTGGGCCGCCAACTCGAAGGTTCAGGTCAGTTTTGTTGGGGAACCGGGCGGGGTTTGCCGACGTCATCGACCGCCACCATAGTGAACATGGCTTCAGTCACCTTTTCCCGATGTCCGTAGCGGTGGCGCAAGGCCCAGGCTTCCAGCCCGATCTCCATGGAAGAGCGGCCGACGCGTATGATCCTGGTATAGACGCACAGGACGTCGCCCACATGAACCGGCCGGATGAATTTCATCTTGTCGACCGCAATCGTCACGACGCGGCCTTCAGCGCGTTGCCCGGCGGCAATGCCGCCGGCCAAATCCATTTGCGATAACACCCAACCGCCGAAAATATCACCCGAAGCGTTTGTGTCGGCCGGCATTGCCATGGTGCGCAATGTCAGGTCGCCATCCGGTCGCTCTTCTGTCACGGCTGAGCCCCTCCTATTTCAAACAGGATGAGACTAACCACAGCAGCAAAGATCACAAGTCCTACTTATTGCGGTAACTCAGATCAGAAGCATTAAAATCAGCATGATCCACAGCGGCAGAAGTGCAGTGATCCAGTTCAGTGCAGTCAGCAGGGCGCGGCGCAGAATGTTGGCGCTACGCATAAGCTAACCAGCCCGACTTCCTTCAGTCGTTTATGACGACAGGTCCGCAGGCAACTCCGCGCCGGCAAATCCGAATGTGGCGAGCCACAGGCTCTGGGCGATGCGTTCGGCCACGACGATGATTTCGTCGGCCAGATCGGGAACGAACAGTTCCCGGACGACCGGGCGGAAGACGGCGAGCCACTCGCCGAAGTCGGAGCTCACCAGCTCCTTCTGTTTGAGATGAGCTGGAACGGGCTTTCCCTTGTAGGCGCCGTTTTTCAAAAGAACGGACTGCCAGAAAGCTTCCATTCTCGGCAGGTGTTCATCCCATTTTCCTTCCAGACGGCGTTCGAATATCTCACCCAGCCGGGAGTGCGAACGGATGCAGCCGTAAAAGGTGTGCACCAGTACGTGGATCGCCTGACTGTCGACCTCTTCATAACGCTGCAAACGGTCCCCCTTTTCCGGCACAGACCGCCTTTGAAGTTTGTATCGATGTCCTGAGCTGCCGCAGACTTCCATCGCCGCCTCCAAACATTCATATTATATGCATCTTTTAAATGTCATGACTCAGCACTAAAATCAACATCCAAGATGAATGTTTAACGGGACCCCGCTATGCGCCTCAGTCAGGCCAGTGATTTTTCCTTGAGAATCCTCATGGCAACCGGCCAGTCGGACCAACCGCAAACGGTGGACAGGCTGTCGAGCCAACTCGGGCTCGCCAAGTCTCATGTGATGAAAATCGTCGCTCATCTGGCCCGGGGCGGTTATCTGAAAACCACTCGTGGCCGCGGCGGCGGCATCCGGCTGGCGCAGCCGCCGGAGATGATCCGGCTTGGCGATGTGGTCCGGTTGATCGAGCCGGATCTTGGCGTCGTCGCCTGCTTGAAACAGGATACGCCGGCAACCTGCGCCTTTCTGCCCCGCTGCGCCCTGAAAGGCGCCATGGCGCGCGCCGCCCAGGCGTTTCTCGACAGTCTCAACACACAGACGCTGGCCTCCATTCTGGTCAACACGCAGTCGGCGGCACTGCCGGAGCATTAATCTCCGAGACCAACAGACGGCGATTAAAGCGTGGAGGCCTGCTCCAGAAACTCGATCTGCTCCAGGCAATAGTAGCCGGAGATCCTGCTGATGGTGCCGGCGCGTTTCCAGTCGTTCAAAACACGGCTGACGTTTTCGCGCGCGGCGCCGGCCATATTGGCGATATCCGCCTGGCTGAGCTTGTAGTGGATCAGCATCCGGCCATCATCCAGCGGTTTGCCGAAAGTTTCCGCAAGCTGCAGGAGGGTCTGTGCGACGCGTCCGGGCAGCGGCAGGAAGGAGCGCGCCGCCAGAACGTCGTTGGCGTGGCGCAAGCGCTTACCGACAATCGACAGCATGTGACGGTAGACGGCCGGATGTTCATCGGAAAACCGCTGGAAAGCGGCTTTGTCGATGAAAGCCAGTTGCGCTTCCTTCAGGGCGCTGACCGTTGCCGAACGCGGACGCCCGTCAAGCAGTGCCAGCTCGCCGACGAGATCTCCCGGCCCCAGAACGGCAAGAAGCTGTTCGTCGCCTTCCACGGACAGCAGCGAGACCTTCAGCGACCCCTCCAGCACCGCGTAGCATCCGTTGCCCGGATCTCCGTTTTCAAAAAGGATTGCACCTGCGGCGATTTTCATGGGCCTGGCGAGACGCGACAGGCCAACCGCAAGTTCGGGATCAAGCCCTTCGAGCGAAAAGCTGTTTTTCAAAAAGTCTTTAATTTCCGACACTCGTTCCCCCTGCCACAGAGCGCTTGCGCAATGAACTTTTTCGGAGCCGGCGCAATAGTGTGATGTCCATCACGTGCATTCAAGCAAAATAATTCTATATCAGTAGACATGGAAGCGGGGTCGCCCCTCCCCCCTTTCAGACCTCCACGAAAAACGGCTCTGTTCCCCGCAGGGCCGTTTTTTCGTTGTTGGGCAGTCGACACTGATTATGACCCATCTGACCGCGCCCCGTATCGGTCCGCCGGCCGGCATCATGCCCGCCCAAGCGAGTTCAGTTCAGGAACACATCCTTTTTTTCCAGCGTGAGGAAAAACCGGTCGCTGGACAGAACATCATACTGACATTCCCTGATGGTGACTTTCTTGCGCGGCTCCTCGCGCCGGAGCCGGTCGTCCGACCGTCCGGGAATGGCGGCGACAAAACTGCGGTCGCTCATGCCGTCGAAATGATTGTGCAGAAGCCGGTGCAGTTCTTCCCGGTCGTCCGTTTCGGGCAGCGGGTCCGCTTTCGGCAGCATTTCCAGATTGTGGCTCCTGGCAAGCCGGGCAAGTTGCCGGGACTTAAGCCCCGAGTGCACCGGTGAGATCACCAGAGGCGGTGTGTCAAAGGCCGCGTGTTCAATGGCCTTGAACACTATGCGCGCCAGCGACGTCCGGGCCAGCATGCCCTCGCGCACGGCGACAAAGTCCGGCTGGCGCTTCATTAACACGCTGTAGCGGCCCAGTTGTGCCAGGGCTTCCTCAAACAGCAATTCGTCAGGCAGCAGGTGGAGAAGAGCCCGGAAATTAAGCTTCTCCCGGGAATACATCCGATCGCCATAGGTTTCCTGCATGCGGGCGCTGACCGGCGTGACCCGGTCGCCGCTAAAGGCAAGCGTGATGCCGAAGAGCACGCGGCTGCCCGCCTTTTCAGCCGTTTCCTGAAGCGGACGGAACTCCCGCGGCCAAAGCTCGGTCGCAACAAGGGCGCCAAGCGCGCTCAGCCGTCCCTGTTCGGCAAGCTCGCGCAAGGCACGATCAACGCCAAAGGCGAGGCCGTAGTCCAATGCTCCAAGTGTAATTCGTTTCATCTATTTCTTGCGGACCGGACAATCTCATTAAACGATCACATCCCTGCGGCATTCGACAGGGCTTTGCAAGCCTGTTCTTGGGCGAACGCGCGTGTCTGCTGCCGGTTACTTGTAGTGGACCGGCTAGAAAACCGGCCCGGTCCGGCCTTCGACCCTGTAGACCAGAAGCTTTTCCAGCGGGACACCTTTCACTGTTCGTTCCAGTTCGGCCACCTCCTCGACCGTTTCAAAGACGTTTCGAAGGTCGCTCGCCTTGTCACGGCGCTTTTCGGTCACATAAAGGCCCGGCTGGTCGAACAGATCCTCATCCGGCTGAGGCACCATCAGATAGCGGATGCGCTCGTTCACCTGCATCACCGGAAGCTTATCCTTCAGGAGAAAATCCAACTGTCCATTCAGGCCGTAACCGGTGGTCACGACAAAGGCGGCGTCCTCGGCCCCGGCAATGTCGCGAACCGCTTCTCCGACCTCCGGCCAGCCGCGCAGCTGGAATGTCGGGTCCTTGCGGGCGAACTGCCCCGTGATGGGCGAGACAGCGTGAAGCTGGACAATCACCGCGACCGCCAGACCAAGCACGACACCACTTGCTGCAAACCGGCGCCAGAACAGACCTTCCGGCCGAAGACCAGCCACATAGGCAGCCGCTATCATGGCAAATGCGGGAAACAGTGGCGCGGGCCAGTTCGCCTGAACGCGCGCATGCAGCGAGTGATAAAGAAGATAGATCAGGAATGGTGCAACGGTTAAGAGCAGCAGGGAGGCGGCACTGTCCCTTGCCCGCATGGCCCTGGCCAGTTTCACCGCGCCCAGCCCTGCCAGCACCGCGATCAGCGGGTTCAACAGTCCTGCCAGTGCGCCCAGAAACTCGAAAATATACTTCGCCGTGAACCCGCTGCCGCCCGCGCGGCCGAACTGCTTGTAGAAGCTTGCCCATTCATGGGCGTGGTTCCAGTAGAGCACCGGAAAAAAACAAACGAGTGCGATCAGGCCACCCACCCAGAGCTGCCAGCTTGCCCACCAGCGCCGCGCTTCCGGCACCCAGACGAGCCAGAGCACGATGCCCGCCCCCAGGAAGAGCACTGAATATTTGGCCAGCAGACCGCAGCCGGCCATTAGCCCGGCCAGCAGCAACCAGTTGGCATTCTTCGAATGGTTGAGTTCCGCCAGCGCCCAGAGGCTCAGGCCCCAGAAGAGCACGGAAGGCGCGTCCGGCGTCGCCAGAATTCCGCCGATGCCCACGAGAAGGCTTGTGTTGAGAAAGAGGACCGCCCACGCGGCGGTTCTCTCGTCAAACAGGATGGATGCCGTCCGCCAGAGCGCCAGGGAGCCGATTATGCCCGAGACAATCACCATTGCCCGGACGGCAAATATCGTGTCGCCGAAAAGGGCCTGACCGGCGGCAATCCACCAACCGATCATCGGCGGGTGATCGTAATAGCTCAGCGCGGGATAAAGACCCCAGATCCGGTAATAGGCTTCATCCTCGACGAAATGCGCATTGCCGGCTGCAAACAGTTTCACGGCCGTCAGCAGGGCGACGATCAGAACCAGTCCCGCCGGCCGCAGGAAAAACGGCGCGTCTTTTGTCTGTGCCGATGCTGTCATTGGTCCCGGATCAGGTTTTCCGCCAGGTAAGTGCCGCGCTTGCCGCATAGTTCCACACGGCCCCCATGATCGCGCCCGCCGTCCCGGCGAACCACCAGTAGGACGGATCGGCATAGACCAGGTTGGCAACACCGACGTTGGCCAGCACGCCGACGGAACAGACGGCATAGAACGTCAGCAACCCGATCACGGCCTGGACGCCGTGCAGGCGGCGGTCGCGATAGGTCAGCTGGTTGTTCAGGAAGAAATTCGAGGTCATGGCCACGAAGGACGCCGCGGTCTGCGCCAGATTGAATTCCAGACCGCCCAGCAGGAAAATACGGAGCGCGGCAAGGTGCACGGCAAGGCCGCTGGCACCGACAATGCCGAACATCAGGAACCGAACCGAGACCACATCGCCGAAATACTTGGCGAGCAGCAGGCCGAAATAGTCGAGCGTCACCAGCGTATCGAGCTTGCTCTCGCCGTGCTTGCGCTCGCGGAATGTGAACGGCAGTTCCTTGATCTTCAGCGCGCCGTTCGCGCTGGACACCAGATCCAGCAGGATCTTGAAGCCCTGCGGCGACAGGTTAGGCGCAAGGGCTTCCGCCTTTTCCCGACGGATCATGAAAAAGCCGCTCATCGGATCGGTCAGGGTGACATTCAAAAGTTTCTGGGCAAGCCCGTTTGCAATGTTGGATCCCCAGGCCCGGATAGAGGACAGACCTTCGCCAACGTTGCCGCCCTCAACCTTGCGGCTTGCGACCACCAGATCGGTGCCGTCCTGCCTCAGCTCAGCCAGCATTTTCGGCAACAGGGTTTCGTCATGCTGCAGATCGGCATCCATAATGGCAACATAAGGTGCGGAGGACGCGAGCATGCCCTCGATGCAGGCACCGGAGAGGCCCCGCCTCCCGATACGGCGGATAACCCGCACGCGTGCATCGTGCTGGGCAATCCCGCGGGCCACTTCCGTGGTCCCGTCCGGGGAATTGTCGTCAACGACAATTGCCTCCCAATCAACGCCCTGAAGTGCGGTGTCCAGCAGGTCGATCAGGATCGGAATATTGGCGGCCTCGTTGAAGCTCGGCAGGATGACACTGAGTTCGGCAGACTTCATGAGCGGCACCTGTTGGATTGCCGCCCCGGCCTCTTCAGTTTGGCTGTCTTTCATGTGTACTGCCTTGTCCATCGTCTACCCTTGTACCGCCCGTTATTCCGCTGTTACCGCAGCAGGACAGGCTGCAGTTTGCAAACATTGCGCGGACCATAGCCTGCCAGAGATTAAATACAAGAAAACAGGCGCTGCTTTTCCAACCGGGGCATGGCCATGTCAGAACGCCCCGCAGGCGCCCTTTTAACGGCAACTGTGATGCAAACAAGGCATTGGGTGCGCTTTCGGCAAGGCGCCTGCCAACACAAGGCGAACGCGAGTTCGTCCGGCGCTTACGCCCACCTTGCCCTCAAGTCCCGTTTCGTCTAGGACAACCGCAACATCACCAATGCCGGTTGCCCCGATATTTTTTGGCTCCAACCGGCCGGGAACTCGCCAGGATCAAAAGACTTCATGGCCAAAAAACCGAACAAACTGAAGGCCCGCTTGCCGCGCGGCTTCGTTGACCGCTCTGCCAACGACATCCGTGCCACGGATGAAATGCTGGGTAAGATCCGCGCGGTCTACGAACGTTACGGCTTCGATCCCGTGGAAACGCCCGCCTTCGAATATACCGATTGCCTGGGCAAATTCCTGCCGGACACGGACCGTCCGAATGCAGGCGTCTTTTCCGTGCAGGACGATGACGACCAGTGGATGAGCCTGCGCTACGATCTGACCGCACCGCTTGCCCGCCATGTGTCGGAAAACATCAACGAGATCCAGCTTCCCTACCGCACCTACCGGGCCGGCTGGGTGTTCCGCAACGAAAAGCCCGGGCCGGGCCGGTTCCGCCAGTTCATGCAGTTCGATGCCGACACGGTCGGCGCGCCGGGTGTCCAGGCGGATGCGGAAATGTGCATGATGATGGCGGACACTATGGAGGCCCTCGGCATTTCGCGGGGCGACTATGTCATCCGCGTGAACAACCGCAAGGTTCTGGATGGACTGTTGGAAGCTGTCGGCCTTAGTGGCGATGAAAATACACAGACCCGCCTGACAGTGCTTCGCGCAC
>JBNLAU010000292.1:0-4825 GCA_050302295.1 Roseibium sp.
ATCTGAGTGGGCCGCAGGCTCCGGCACAGCCGCTGACTCGCGTGAGCTGAGGCGCCCCGTGACCAGATCTCCCGACGCTCTACCTGTCGACAAACGCAAGACGCCGCGGTTCCGCAGAGTTCCCTTGCGGCTGATCGTGCCGAACATGGTCACGCTGCTGGCGCTTTGTTCTGGCCTGACCGCAGTGCGCATGGCCTTTGAAGGACGTTGGGAGTTTGCTGTCGGCGCGGTTCTCGTCGCGGCTGTGCTCGACGGGCTGGACGGCCGGGTCGCGCGCCTGATGAAGGGCACGAGCCGGTTTGGTGCGGAACTGGATTCCCTGTCCGACTTCGTGAATTTCGGCGTTACACCGGCCCTGATGCTCTACCTCTGGATTTTGAAGGACGCGGGCAATCTGGGATGGATCGCGGGCCTAATCTTCGCAATATCGATGGCCCTCCGTCTGGCGCGGTTCAATGTGGCTCTGGAAGATCCGGACAGGCCGGCCTGGGCCTCGCGCTTCTTCACTGGTGTCCCAGCGCCTGCCGGCGCCTTGACCGTTCTTCTGCCGCTTTATCTCGATTTCCTTGGCCTTTTTCCGCGCTGGTTTGCCGATGCGGCCTTCGTGGCGGCCTATACGATCGGCATTGCGTTTCTTTTGATCAGCCGACTACCGACCTATTCCGGCAAAACGGTCGGCACCCGCGTGCGGCGTGACTTTGTTCTGCCGCTGTTTGTCTTCGCGGTGTTGATCGTCGCGCTGACGGTCAGTTATCCCTACCGTATGCTTGCCGGCGGCGCGATGCTCTATCTCGCAAGCATTCCCTTCTCCTGGCACGCCCACAGAAAGCTGGTTCTGGCCGATGCTTCGCTGGGGCTGGAGGACGACGGCGACGAGAGCGACACGGATCTCGACAACATCGCCGACCGCGACAAGGATCACGGCGGGTAGAGCGCAAGATGGCCGCTCTAATTTGACCGCTTGCGAATGAACTTCTGTTCCGTGACCGCTTTGCCCCACTGGTCTCCGACATATTCATCGGCCAGTTCAAAGCCGTTCTTCTCGTAGAGCGCCCTGGCGGCATCGAGCCCTTTGAGTGTCCACAGGTGGATCTCGCCAAAGCCGTGGGCGTCGCAATGGTCGAGTGCCTTGCTGAGCAATACCTTGCCGAGGCCTTTTCCCCGTAAGCGTTCAGACAGAATGAACCAGCGCAGATGGGCGATGTCGCCGCCGAGATCCTCGCCGTCGATGCTGATCGAACCGATCACCACGCCGTTTTCGACGACGCTCCAGCTGTTGTTGACCGGATTACCGATCCTGGGCATGAACTCGGCCATGGACCTGGAGACCACGCTTTCAAATGTCGGTCCCATGCCGACGATCGGTCCATGCGTGCGGGCATGCATGGCGGCAACATCGCCGATCATGCCTGTCTGATAGCCTTCCACGATTTCGTATTCCTGTACCGTCCGTGCCGTCTCTGAGGGCCGTCCGGCAAGGGCATCCGCATAGGCGGTCATGGCTTCAGCCACCGCTTCCGCGCTGCTTCCGCCAAGCCTGGAAAGCGCGCCGAGTGCCTGGTTTTCTCCGAAGCGGTCAATCTTGGCGAAGGTTGCCATTCCCGCATCCGTCAGGCTCAGGCCGAAAGCCCTTCCGTCCGTTTCCAGGCGCGTTTGAAGAACTTCCCCTCGACTCTCAAGAGACTTCAGCAGACGGCTGATGGTCGACTTTTCCAGTTTCAGTTTCGCGGCCAGTTCCTTTGCGGTGATCCCGGGATTGAGACCGATTTCAAGGACGGCGTGGACGCCAGAGCCGGTGAGGTCCGTTCCCGCGATGGTCTTGTCCAGAAATCCGAATTCCCGGACCATCCGGCGCGATGCCGCCCGGATGTCTTTGACGAGCGAAGGAGAGGCAAGTGTCATGATTGATTTCCATATAGTTGTAGGATGCAACTATATGCGTTGACCAACGTCATTTCAAGCGCCGGATATTTTCACTCCTCAAAGAAAACGGCCGCCGGAACTCCGGCGGCCGCCATTTTGGAGATCACTCCGCTGCGTGCGGTATTTCTTCCGGTGGCGGTTCCTTTCGCACAGCCGGCTTCGGCATTGATACCACCTTGGCGGCCGGACGCACTTCTTCCGGCATTTCCGGTTCGTCCAGATCGGCCATCTCGGAAGCTCCACTGCGCATTGCAGGGCGACCGCGGAAGTAGTCAACGACCTTCCAGAAAAGCCTGGACCAGACACTCGGCAGTGCGATCATGACCGGGATCATGAGCAGGGTCAGCAGGGTCGAGAAGGCGAGGCCGGAAATAACCGCCGTTGCCAGCTGCACCCACCAGACCGCCGTGACGCCGCCATAAGAGATCACCTGATTGAAGAAATCGAAGTTGATCATGGTGGCCATCGGAACCAGACCGGCGATGGTCGTGATCGTGGTGAGCAGGATCGGCCGGATACGCTGTGCGGAAGTCTTCAGGATCGCATCGAGCGGCTCCAGTCCGTCATGGAGGAACCGGTTGTAGGTATCGATCAGTACGATCGCGTTGTTCACCACAATCCCGGCGAGCGCCACCACGCCGGTCCCGGTCATGATGATCGAGAACGGCTGATTGGTGAGCAGCATGCCGAGCAGCACACCGAACGCGGACAGGACCACGGTCGAGAGCGTCAGGAACGTCTGATAGAACGAGTTGAACTGCGTCAGCAGGATCAGGAACATCAGGAACAGTGCCGCAGCGGCGGCCTTTATCAGGAAGATGCCCGATTCCTGCTGGTCCTCGTCGGCTCCGCGGAACTTCAGGAACACGTTGGACGGCCATTCCTGTGTGTCAAGCCACGTCTGCAGTTTGGCCACCTGTTCCGTCGGATTGGACCCGGACTCCGGATTGACCGTCGCCTTGACAAACATGGAATAGAGCCCGTCACGGCGGATGATTTCCGAAACTTTCGGCGCCGGTTCGCGGCTGACGAAATTCGCCATCGGCACAAGCCCAAGCTCGGTCTGTAGCCGCAGCTGGTCGAACCGGTCGATGGTGCGCTCGTTCTCCGGCAAACGGACGCGGATATCCACCTCGTCCTCACTGTCGCCGGGACGGTAGGTGCCTATCAGCACGCCGTTGGTGACCAGTTGGACCATGTTGCCGACAGAAGCGATATGGGCCTTGTAGCGGCCCGCCTGCTCACGGTCGATGGAGATCTGCCACTCGATGCCGGGCAGGGGACGGTCATCCTCCTGGTCCATCAGCGCATCAGCGCCGTTGATGTGTTCACGGATCCTGGCGATCGCCGCGACCATATCGTCATAGTCGGTCGACCTGACCTCCAACTGGACATCTTTGCCCGTCGGCGGACCGCCTTCAATCTTGCGGGTTTCCACCTTGATGCCGGGTATCTCCGCCGTTGCAGAGCGGATGTCGGCGAAGATCTCCTTCGCCACCCGGCGGCAGCAGAAATCGGCAAGCTCGATGTTGATCTCGCCCATGACGTCAGCCGGCTTGTCCTGCACGTCGCCGACGGATGGGCCACCGGACGAGCCTCCAGGCGTGAACGCATTGGTGATGACGTTGTCGACGCCGGGGATGGTCACGATCTTGTTCTCGACCTGGATGACCAGATCACGAGCCTCGGCCGCTGACATGTTGCCACGGCCCGAGACAAGCACGACCGCCTGTTCCGGTTCCTCTTCGATGAAGAATTCGACACCCGTCGGATTGGACGCGAAGCTGACGAAGATGGCGCCACAGGTGCCAAACAGTATCAGGATGGCGGCAATGTTGCCGACCGGGTTGCTGGCGAACAGCTTCAGAACCCGAACGTAAAGCCCGGTGAACCCGCTGACATTCCGGACGTCGAAGGCTTCCGTGCCGGAGAGTGCGGCAGCTTCCGCCCGCTCCAATTCCGCCCGTTTGGCCGCGCGCGCCTGGGACCAGCGCACGAAGGGGCGCAGGATTCGATAGGAGAGGAATGCCATAGCGAAGAAGGCTATGACCGCGGCAAGAATGGTCAGTGGCATGATCGCGGCCGTAGGAACCACACCGGATAGCACCATCGGCAAGACCGGGCCAACAGCCACCGCAATGGCGGTGACGGCGGCGACGACTATGGCAAGCAGTAGAGTGGCGTGCCGGCCCATCCAGTGGGACACCTGCGCAAAGATGCCGCCGGTGACCGGCAGGAACACCATTGCCGTGAACAGGGAAGCGGTCAGGACGATGATCACCATGATCGGCAGATAGCTCATGAACTCGCCGGCAACGCCCGGCCACAGAAGCATGGGCAGGAAGGCCACCAGGGTCGTCGCCGTGGACGAGACGATCGGCCAGAACATGAGCCTGGCTGCGCGGATATAGGCTTCCCGGTCCGCCATGCCTTCATGGATTTTCCGGTCGGCATATTCGGTCATCACGATGGCGCCGTCGACCAGCAGACCCACGGTCAACACAAGGCCGAACATGACCATGTTGTTGACCGTTTGCCCGATGCCGCCGAGGATCAGGAAGCCGACCATGAACGACGTCGGGATCGCGAGACCAACCAGCAGCGCCGAGCGCAGGCCGAGCGCGGCCAGCACCAGGATCATCACCAGGAAGATCGCGGTCAGGATCGAGGATTGCAGCGAGCCGAGCACTTCGAAAATGTTGTTGGACTGGTCCAGCATCATGTCGACGCGGATCGTCTCGGGCCAATCTTTCGACGCGTTCTCGACGACTTCGCGGACGGCCGCGTTGTTCTCGATGATGTTGGTGCCGATCCGCTTGACCACCTGCAAGGCGATCGCCGGATTGCCATTGACCCGTGTATAGGCGTTGGCGTCCTTGAAGGTGCGGCGGATCTCCGCCAC
>JBNLAU010000293.1:0-11126 GCA_050302295.1 Roseibium sp.
CGCGTTGGCTACATCAACGGCGAATATGTCCTCAACCCGCTGGTTGACGATATGCCGGAATCCGCTCTGGACCTGATCGTTGCCGGTACCGGCGACGCCGTTCTGATGGTGGAATCGGAAGCCAAGGAACTGGACGAAGACATCATGCTCGGCGCTGTGATGTTCGGTCACAGGGGCTTCCAGCCGGTGATCGACGCCATCATCAAGCTCGCCGAAACCGCTGCCAAGGAACCGCGCGAGCTGGTTCTGCCGGACCATTCCGAGCTGTTCGGCAAGGTCAAGTCCATGGCTGCGGACGAGCTGATCGAAGCTTACAAGATTACGTCCAAGACCGAGCGCAAGAACGCCATTGATGCCACCAAGGCCAAGGTAGTTGAAGCGCTGATCACCAATGCGGCGGAAGGCGAAGCGGTTGAAGCAACCGTTCTCGGCGAACAGTTCAAGAAGCTGGAAGCCGAAATCGTTCGTGGCGCGATCCTCGATACCGGCACCCGCATCGATGGCCGTGACCTTTCTACCGTCCGTGCGATCTCTTCTGAAGTCGGCATCCTGCCGCGTGCACACGGTTCCGCCCTGTTCACCCGCGGTGAGACCCAGGGCCTCGTCGTCACCACGCTGGGCACCGGTGAAGACGAGCAGTTCGTCGACCTGCTGGAAGGCACTGTGAAGTCTCACTTCATGCTGCACTACAACTTCCCGCCCTACTCCGTCGGTGAAACCGGCCGCATGGGCTCCCCGGGGCGCCGTGAAATCGGTCACGGCAAGCTGGCATGGCGCGCGGTCCATCCGATGTTGCCGCCGCACCACGAATTCCCGTACACCCTGCGGGTCGTTTCCGAGATCACCGAATCCAACGGTTCCTCTTCCATGGCGACCGTTTGCGGCACCTCCCTGGCTCTTATGGATGCCGGTGTTCCGCTGAAGGCGCCGGTTGCCGGTATCGCGATGGGTCTCATCAAGGAAGGCGAACGTTTCGCTGTCCTGTCCGACATTCTCGGCGATGAAGATCACCTCGGCGACATGGACTTCAAGGTGGCTGGTTCCGACCAGGGCATCACTTCCCTGCAGATGGACATCAAGATCGACGGTATCACCGAAGAGATCATGAAAGTCGCTCTGGCACAGGCGAAAGACGGCCGTATCCACATTCTGGGCGAAATGAGTAAAGCACTCACCGAAGCCCGGGCTGAACTCGGCGAACATGCGCCGCGCATCGAAGTGATGAAGATTCCGGTCGACAAGATCCGTGAAGTCATCGGCTCCGGCGGCAAGGTCATTCGTGAAATCGTCGAAAAGACCGGCGCGAAGGTCAATATCGAGGACGACGGCACAGTCAAGATCGCATCTGCCGACGGCAAGGCGATCAAGGCCGCGGTCAACTGGATCAACTCCATCGCGGCTGAGCCGGAAGTGGGCGTGATCTACGAAGGCACCGTCGTCAAATGCGTCGACTTCGGCGCATTCGTGAACTTCTTCGGTGCCAAGGACGGCCTGGTCCACATCTCCCAGCTTGCTCCGAAAAAGGTCGGCAAGGTTACTGATGTGGTCAAGGAAGGCGACAAGGTCTGGGTCAAGCTCATGGGCTTCGACGAGCGCGGCAAGGTGCGCCTGTCCATGAAGGTTGTTGACCAGGAGACCGGTCAGGAACTTGAAAAGAAAGAAAGAGAAGACGCTGAATAAGCCTTCTTCTTGAAGACAAAATGAGACGGGGGCCGTATGGCCCCCGTTTTCGTTTGTCTTGCGCGATGGTTCGTGTCGTGTTCCACGTCCGGGCCAGATGAATTCCGTTTATCCTGGCTGGCGTCAACTGGCTCGCGCG
Organism: Roseibium sp.; assembly: GCA_050302295.1. Classification (GTDB taxonomy): domain Bacteria; phylum Pseudomonadota; class Alphaproteobacteria; order Rhizobiales; family Stappiaceae; genus Roseibium. The sequence continues at coordinate 1,820 of JBNLAU010000293.1, forward strand.
GAAAGCTGGTCTATACCGATCATGCCGGCGAGATAGCGCTGAAAGTGAACGCCAGCCATCGGGCGGGCAAAGCTGTATCCCTGGATCAGGGGGCAGCCGAAGGAAAGGATCAGGTCGCATTGCTCCCGGGTCTCCGCGCCTTCGCACACGACATCGATTCCCAGTGAGCCGGCCATGGAGACAATGGCCTGAACAAAATCCTGTCCGTCCAGGCTCCGCTCCAGTCCTGTGATGAAGGAACGGTCGATTTTCAGAGTGTCGACCGGCAGGCGCCTCAGATGGCTCAATGAAGAATAGCCTGTACCGAAATCATCTAGAGAGATCCTGACGCCGAGCTCACGGATGGTTTCGAGGGTCTCGACCGGATCGCTGTGAGAATCATCGAACATGACACTTTCCGTGACCTCCAGCCGCAGCTGTTCCGGGGCCATGCCGGATTCCGTCAGGATGTCTTGAACCTGGCTGGCAAGACTGCTGTCCCGGCACTGGCGCGGCGAAATGTTGACGCTGATGCTATCCAGATGAAGGCCGTTCCGGTTACAGGACCGGAAGAAGGCACAAGCCTCGCGCAGCACCCATTCCCCCAGGGGAACGATAAGACCGCAGTCCTCGGCAACCGGAATGAATTCGGATGGCGGCACCACGCCCAGTTTCGGGTCCGTCCAGCGGGCGAGCGCTTCGCAGCTTACAATCCTGCCCTGAGCGTGGTCGATGATCGGCTGGAAATTGAGGTGCAATTCGCCGCGTTCAATCGCCTTGCGCAATCTGGTCTCGATCTGGCCGGAGCGGGTAATCTCATCGTTCATGCCGGCGGCAAAGAACCTGTAGCTGCCGCCGCTGTCGGATTTCGCCTGATACATGCTCATATCCGCCTGCTGCAGCAGGGCCTCGGCGTTGTCGCCGTCATTCGGCGAGAGAGTTATGCCGATGCTGCAAGACAGAACGGCGCGCCGGCCGTTCTCAAGCTTGACGGGTTCGGCGACTTTGTTCAGGAGCGTGCAAGCGATACGTTCGATGTGCCGGCGGCTCTCAGGGTTCGACAGGATGATGGCAAACTTGTCGCCATCGATGCGTGCCACAGTCTGGTTTGGCCCAAGACCTTCCGTCAGACGTGCCGCGATCACCTCGATCACCTGGTCGCCTACCTGAGAACCATGGGTTTCGATGACCGTATTGAAGCGGTCGAGATCAAGGAACATCAGGGCTGTCCGCTCACCAAGATGAGTGTTGCGCTGAAGGCTCTGCCGCAAGCGGTCCAGGAGCAGGCGGCGATTGGGCAAGCCGGTCAGAATGTCGAAATTGGTGTTTCGGGCCGCCAGTTCCTCCTGGCGCTTACGGTCACCGATATCGATGATTGTGCTGTAACAAGCGCACTCACCGCGCCACTCCTGCATCCGGACATGCTGCTCCAGCCAAACGGTGCGCCCGTTCTTGTGCTGGCCCTTGACCTCACAAACCGCCGGAGCATCTCCGTTTTCGTGCATCTTGTGGAAACTGCGCATGCGGCCGTGTTCTTCCGGCGCAAAGAGCGTAAGCGCCGACGTGCCGACGAACTGTTCGCGGCTGCCGGGCTCATGGCCAAGCATCCGCAGAAGTGCGTCGTTCACGTAAAGAATCCGGTTATCAGCGTGAACCAATACGCCATGCAGCGACCCGTCGATCATGTCCTTGAATGGGGTGTTCCCGTTGCAGACAGCTTTGAATGCGGCGGTTATCTTGCTGAATTTGAACACACGCCCGAATGCGGTCAAAGCCTTTGACAGCCGGCTGACAGGCGCCGGGAATTCGGTGTGGGACCTCATCGGTGAGGTCTGGAATACTTCATCCTGATTCCGACTTCTTGGATCGGATCTCAGAACGTCTGAACTGTTCGTCATTAAACATTAGCCCCGAGACTATAATTGGAAGAAAAACAATCTCAGAGGAAAGTGTATATCGCTGGAGTTTATTGTGGGTGAATTGAAATGGAGAATTTATATATAACTTTATCTATTTTGTATTTCGGCCGTGGTAAATTCTTGAATTATAGCTTGATAATATTTGCAGATATTTTTTCTATTCGACTGTTGAGCACTTGCAGATTTCAGGCGTTTGCCTCCTTCTTCGAAACTGCTATACCCCGAGCGACAGTTGAATGAGGGGATCGAAATGAGGCAGATGCGCCTGGTTATCGTTGGAGCCGGCGGCCGGATGGGCCGGGCCCTGACACGCGCGGTGACCGAAGCTTCCGGTGCCGAAGTCGTCGCCGCAGTCGAGCGGGAGGGGGCTGAGGTCCTGGGGCAGGATGCGGGCGATTTGGCCGGCACCGGGCCTTTGGGCGTTGCCGTCACCGACGATCCCCTGACCGCCTTTGCAAAGGCCGACGGTGTGCTGGATTTCACGGCGCCGGCGGCCAGCCTCTACTTCGCCGAACTGGCGGCCCAGGCACGCATCGTCCATGTCATCGGCACCACCGGCTGGACGGATGGGCAGGATGAACCGCTGTTTGCCGCCGCCCGTCATGCCAGGATCGTCAAAAGCGGCAATATGAGCCTCGGGGTGAATATGCTTGCCAGCCTGGTACGCAAGGCTGCCGCCGCGCTCGACACCGATTTCGACATCGAAGTGCTGGAAATGCACCATAGGCACAAGGTCGATGCGCCCTCAGGAACTGCTTTGCTGCTGGGGCAGGCAGCCGCTGAAGGGCGCGGCATTGATCTTGCGAGCCATTCGGTGCGCTCGCGAGACGGCATCATGGACCCCAGAAAGACGGGCGATATCGGCTTCGCCACTTTGCGGGGCGGATCGGTCATTGGGGAGCACTCGGTGATTTTCGCCAGCGAGGGGGAGCGGATCGAACTGACGCACCGGGCGGAAGACCGTCAGTTGTTTGCGCGTGGGGCCGTCAAGGCCGCGCTTTGGGGATTTGATCAGAAACCCGGATTTTATTCGATGGCCGATGTTCTCGGCCTTAATGACTGAAATATAAGTACCGAGCTTAAGGAGTACGGCATGGATCGCCTTCTTGTGCTTGTCCGTCACGGGCAAAGCGAATGGAATTTGAAAAACCTGTTCACCGGCTGGAAAGATCCGGATCTGACCGAACAGGGAGTGGCGGAAGCGCATAAGGCAGGGCAGCAGCTCAAGGATCTGAAACTCACATTCGATCTGGCCTTCACCTCCGTTTTGTCTCGGGCGCAAAAAACGCTCGACATCATTTTGGAAGAACTTGATCAGACCGGACTGGAAACCTTCAAGGATCAGGCTCTGAACGAGCGCGACTACGGCGATCTGACGGGTATGAACAAGGACGAGGCCCGCCAGCAGTTCGGCGAGGAGCAGGTCCATATCTGGCGCCGGTCCTTCGACGTGCCGCCCCCGGGCGGCGAAAGCCTCAAGATGACCGCTGAACGGGTGCTTCCTTATTACAAGGCCGAAATTCTGCCCAGGGTGCTGGCCGGCAAGCGGACCATCGTCGCCGCCCACGGTAACTCCTTGAGGTCACTGATCATGGAGCTGGAAAATCTCAGCCCGGAAGAGATCCTGAAGCGGGAACTCGGCACAGGCACGCCGATCATCTACCGTCTCGACGAGAATGGCGGTGTGCTTAGCGTGCAGGACCTCGCCGACTGAGCATTTTCGTCTGTAGGACAGGCAGCTGCAGAAATGGAATCAAAGGGGCGGTTTCCGCCCCTTTGTGTTTTTTAGACATCAAAGCCGTTTTGACCGGCCATGTTCTTGAGGGGCCGCTCCGGACGGGCGCCAACATGGCTGATGACGCTGCCCGCGCACAGGCACCCCAGTTCGGCGGCTTCCGCGAGCCCGTAGTCGCGGGCAAGGCCAAACAGGAAGCCGGAAGCGAACAGGTCGCCCGCGCCGGTCAGGTCGACGACATTGTCGATCTGTTGTGCTTTCACCTTCACCGTTTCTTCCCGGTCGAAAGCCATTGCGCCTTCTTCGCCCAGTGTAAGAGCGGTCAAGGCGCCGTTCTCTTTGGCCGCCGCAATTGCCGTGTCGATGTCGGCGGTCTGGTAAAGGGCTTTCAACTCGTGTTCGTTGGCAAACAGGAGATCAACGACACCGTCCTTGAGAAGCGACAGAAATTCGTCGCGATACCGGTCGACGCAGAAGGAGTCGGAGAGGGTCAGCGCCACTTTGCGGTTGTTCTGGTGGGCGACTTCAGCTGCCTTCAGAAATGCTTTTTTGGCCTCCTCCGGATCCCAGAGATAGCCTTCCATGTAAACGACGGCGGAGGCGGCGACCACTTCCTCGTCCACGTCGGACGGGCTGAACTCGGTGCAGGCGCCGAGATAAGTGTTCATCGTGCGCTCGCCGTCCGGCGTGATCAGGATCATGGAGCGCGCGGTCGGTTTCAATTCGCGCAGGCGCGGCGTGTTGAAATAGACGCCGGTGCCGTTCATGTCGTGGTAGTAGCTGTCTCCGAGTTCGTCTTCGGCAACTTTGCCGAAATAGGCCGGCTTTCCGCCAAGCGATGCGATGCCCGCCGCCGTGTTGCCAGCGCTGCCGCCGGACACCCGGACTGTCTGCCCCATCTTGTCGAAAAGCCGGACCGCTTCGTCCGTATCGATCAGGCGCATGGAACCCTTGATCAGGTCTTCCTGCAGGAGAAAGTCTTCCTCAACATGTGCAAACACGTCGCAAATGGCATTGCCGATGCAAAGCGCATCAAATCTTATGTCGGTCATAATGTCCTCTGATGTCGTCAGCGGGTGACGTTAGGAATGGGGATTGGGTCTGAGGGCCCGGTTGGCCTCCGGCTCCTTGATTTTGTCCCGGAACGGACTGGCGCGATAAACGCCGAGCATGTTCAGCTCCGCGCAGAAGAACGCGAGTTCTTCCAGCGCAAGGGCGACGGCCGGATCTTCGGGGTGCCCTTCCACGTCCGCGTAGAACATGGAGGCAAAAAACTGGCCTTCGAGCTGATAGGATTCCAGCTTTGTCATATTGACCCCATTGGTCGCAAATCCGCCGAGCGCCTTGTAGAGGGCGGCTGGAACGTTGCGGACCCGGAAGATAAACGTGGTGATGACCGGCTGGCCGTTATGAGCCGCTTCCATCTTGTCCCGGGAAAGGATCACAAAGCGCGTCGTGTTGTGCGCTTCGTCTTCCACATCCCGGCGCAGGATTTCCAGGCCATAGATTTCGGCCGCCATTTCCGGCGCAAAGGCGCCGACGCTCGGGTCGTTCAATTCGGCAATCTGCCGGGCCGAACCCGCCGTGTCGCCTCCGACGATCGTCGTCAGGCCAAGTTCCCGGATGATCTTGCGGCATTGCCCAAGGGCATGAATGTGGCTCTGAACCTTCCGGAGGCCTTTAAGGGTTGCTCCTTTGGGGGCCATCAGCTGGAAGCGGATCGGCATGAAATACTCGCCGATAATGTGCAGGCCGGACTTGGGCAGTAGATGGTGAATGTCGGCAACGCGGCCGGCGACTGAATTTTCGATCGGGATCATGGCAAGATCCGCCGAGCCGTCGGCCATTGTGGAGAAACAGTCCTCGAATGTGGCGCAGGGGATCGCCTCATAATCAGGATAGACACTCCGGCAGGCCATATGGGAATTGGCGCCCGTTTCTCCCTGGAATACGATTTTTTTTCTATCTGACATGGATTTCGAGCCTGGTTTCTTAAGAGGTCTGGTAGGCCGCGCGTGCGCGTTCAAGGTCGGCCGGAGTGTTCACGTCCATCGGCGCGCTGTCGATGATCGACACGTCGATCCGCATGCCGGCTTCGAGCGCGCGCAGCTGTTCCAGCTTCTCGCGCATCTCCAGCGGGGAAGGCGGCAGCTCGACGAATTTTGCCAGCGCCGCCCGCCGGTAGGCGTAAATCCCGATGTGTTGATAGTGCGGTCCCTCACCGGCCGGCGCCAGCGCGCGGGTGAAGTAAAGCGCGCGGTGCTGGCCGTGGCCGTTCGGTGTGGTTACGGCCTTGACGAAAGTCGGGTCGTCACGAAAGTCCGGGTTGGTAATTTCCGTCATGATCGTGCCGATGCCGACCTCGGGAATGGACAAGGGAGCAAATGCCGCCCGAATCGCTTCAGGCGCAATCAGCGGCACATCACCCTGAACATTGAGGATGACGTCATGGGTGCCATCCGGGTCGACCAGCCCGGCGGCCTCGTAAATGCGGTCCGATCCGGACGCATGGTCGGAACGTGTCATGACGGCCCGGCCGCCGCAATCCTGGACCGCTTCGAAAATGTCCCGGTCGTCGCACGCAACGGCAACAGGACCGATATCGGCGTTCTGTGCCTGCTCCAGAACACGCACGATCATCGGTTTTCCGCAAATATCGGCGAGGGGTTTGCGCGGGAGACGGGTTGCCGCGAGACGGGCAGGGATGATGACGAGGGCAGCGGTCAATCGGGGCTCCATTCAGGTGGGCGGGCATAAGAAATGCAAAAAAATGCCAGCCGCGTCCGTTTGTCGTAACAGATGCCCTTTTAAAGCTATGGACAGCAAGGTCAAAAAATTTGTAGGTTCCGGCGAAATTCTAGAAGCTGATAGGGGTCGCAGCGAGGTTGCGGGCCCGGACGCGTATGAGCTTGGAGCCGGAGAGAATGGATTCCTTCACGCTGAACAAGATCGCTGGTGCGATCCTGATGGTCCTGATTTTGACAATGGGTGTTGGAATTGTATCCGACATCATCTTCCATCCGACGATGCCGGGGAAACCGGGATATGAGATTGTCGTCGCGTCCGCTGAAGATTCTACCTCCGAGGTTGAAGCGGTCCCCGATGTCGCGCCGATTTCAGAACGCCTGATCGAGGCCTCCGCGGAAGATGGCGAGAAGGTCGCAAAGAAATGCGCCGCCTGCCATAACTTTGAAAAGGGCGCGGGTAACAAGGTCGGTCCGGTTCTCTGGAACGTCGTAGGCCGCCAGCCGGGCAGCGCCGACGGGTTCGGTTATTCCTCTGCCATGAGTGAATTCGGTTCGGAAAATTCGGAATGGACCTACGAGGAACTGGATCACTTCCTGACCGCGCCGAAGAAATTCATTTCCGGCACCTCAATGGGTTTTGCCGGTCTGCGCAAGCCTGAAGATCGCGCGAACATCATCGCCTATCTTCGCGAGCAGTCCGACTCTCCAAAGCCGCTGCCGGCCGAGTAAGCCGGAAGACGTTTAGAAGACATTTCAAACAACAAAAATGAAAAGCCGGGCGTTAAGCCCGGCTTTTGTATTTAGGGTTATATGAAAAATTAACATACCCTACGTAACGTAGTAAGATCGCTGCTTGGGCAATGGTCGGAAGTGGACCGTATGGGCTATAATATTACGCGAAATCTAATTGGCAGGTCGAATGGAACGTGGGTCGCGTCCATCGTTGCCGCTGTGTGTTTCCTCGTGGGAATCGCAGTCACTGCCCATGTCGGCCGGCTCGTAGGAAATGAGCTGGTATCCCAGCACAAACGCGAGGCGATTGCCAACCTCTCCGAAACGCGGGCGCGGCTTGAAGGCGAAATCAGCCGGTCGGTGGCCCATGGCCTTGGGATCACATCCTATGTGACGCAATTTGAGGACAGGCCGTTCGAGATTGCGGACTATCGCGAGATTGCGATCGACCTGATTGAGGATAACCCGTCCATCCGGTCCATCGGCCTGGCGCCAGACAACATTCTGCGTGCGGTCTATCCGCTGGAACCGAACCGGGCCGCTATCGGTTTGAACTACCGCATGAACACCGCGCAATGGCCGGCGATCCGAAAGGCCATGCTCTCCCGGGAAGTGGTGATTGCCGGCCCGCTTGAGCTGGTTCAGGGCGGCAGGGCGCTGCTGATTCGAATTCCTGTCTTTCCACCTGCCTTCCCCGGTCAGCCTTTGAAGGACCGCTCCTACTGGGGCGTTGTGACGCTGGTCGTTGATGAAGAGGGTATGATGTCCTCGGCGGGAATCAAGGATGTGATCAACGGCATCCGCATCGCCATCATCAACAAGAATGCCGACACCGGCCAGAATGCGTTGCTCTTTGGTTCCCAATCCATCAAGGAAAACGATTATGTGTCGCTTCCGCTTCACCTGCCGGGAGGTCTCGATTGGGATTTGATTGGATATCCGCAGGCCGGCTGGTCCAATTCGGACGATAAGGTCTGGATCACACAGCTGATTGGGAGCCTGATTTCCCTGATATTCGGCGGTATGGCGTTTCTCCTGATCAGCGAAGTTTACAAAGTCCGCTCCATGGCACTGCATGATCCGCTGACGGGTCTGGCCAACCGGCGCCTCCTGGAGGACCGGATGTACCAGCTGGCGGCCATGTGCGAACGGTCGGGCTCGGGCTTTGAAATCTTCTATGTGGACCTGGACGCGTTCAAACCCGTCAACGACAATTACGGTCACGCGGTTGGCGACCAACTGCTGGTCGAAGTGGGGCAGAGGCTGGAAAATCAGGTTCGGCAATCGGACACGGTTGCGCGGGTCGGAGGGGACGAGTTCATTATCCTGATCCTGGGAAACATGCGCCTGCAGGAAAGAAACACGTTCCTCGAAAGGCTTTCGGAACATGTTGCGCAGGTCTTTGAATACGCCGGAGCTTCCATTGACGTGAAAGCCAGCATTGGTTTTGCAAGTTACCCCGGCGACGCGGCGAACGTGGAAGACCTGCTGAGAGTTGCTGATGGCCGCATGTATGCGCAAAAGGCGAAATCCAAGCAGAAATCACAAGGTATTTCTGAAAGCGGAGCCGCCCAGGCGGGTTGACCGGAAGTATCCGCACTCCCTGACGTCTGTTTGAACCGGCGCAGAACACGGCGAGCGGGAGAAATGCAGGTTAAATTTCTGTCATATCCGCAACCAGTTGGTGACGCGCGGCCAACTGGTCCCTACATTGTTTCAAAAGGCCCTGATTTGGGGCGCGGAAGCGGAAAGGGACGGAGAAGCCGATGGCGTTCAGATGGTGTGCCGCAAAACGAACTGCTGCCTGGATTGCGCTGGCCGGTGCAATGTCAGTCGCGGGACTTGGCGTCGGTCCGGTTCGGGCCGAAGAACCTGAATGGCAACATGCGGCAGCTCTCAACGGCTCACCGAAATACGGCCCTGACGTTTCGCATTTCGACTACGTCAATCCCGATGCGCCGAAGAGTGGAACCGTTCGCCTGGCGAGCCGTGGCGGCTTCGATACGTTCAACATCCTGGCGCAAAAGGGCAACATCGCCCCAGGCATTCTGAGCATCTACGAAAGCCTTATGGAGGCCTCGCTCGATGAGGAGGACATCAGCGCGCAATATGGCGTTCTGGCGGATGCCGTCCGTTTCCCGGAGGACTATTCCTGGGTTGAATACCGTCTGAATCCTGATGCCAGATGGCATGAC
>JBNLAU010000294.1:0-8921 GCA_050302295.1 Roseibium sp.
CCAGGTTATCAACGACCGCTTATATGTGCGAAGAACTCGCCTGGTGGGCTTCGCAAGAAGAAGACCTGCTAGGGATGGTCGGAAAAGACACGACCGATGACGACTACCTCTGGATGATTTTGGCGCGAGACAAGATCGGCCGTTTCCGGTGCGCGTCGCTCAAGACCTCGATCCGGACTAAGGACCATGCCGAGCAGCAACTTCGTGTCGCAATGGCTGAGGTGATTCAATCCGGCAAGATTGCTGAATTCGGCGAACAGGGCGACGAAACGAATAGCCCGCTCGACCCCTTTGAGATCCCGGTCGATCTCGACAGGGAAAAACTCCATCCATATTTCGAAATGTTAGCGGATGAACCCGGACGTGCTCCGGCCCGCAAAGTCATATCAGAGCTGGCACTTTGATTGGCTCCGAAGGATCCGCATTTCGTGAGGGAGTTTCAGACGAACGGCTTTGACCAAAGACTATGGGAATTGTTTCTTTGGGCGGCGTTTCGAGAGTTCTTTCTCGACGTGAAACAGTTGGAAGCTCCCGATTTCCGGTGTACCGCTCCGGGTATCGATTTCACCGTCGAGGCCACCACCGTGGCACCGTCTCAGGGCGGAGTGCTTAGAGAGCACCCCAACCCGAAAACTCCAGAGGAAATAGATAAGTTTTTGCGAGACTACATGCCGATGAAATTCGGCGGTGCCCTTACAAACAAACTGAACAAAGAGAATGCGGAGGGCAAACGGTATTGGGAAAGGGATGGAAGCAAGGACAAGCCATTCGTTATTGCCATCGCCGACTTTCACAAACCAGCGGATGACGAAGATCTTGGGCCCATGACCTACACCCAGTCTGCCTTATGGCAATACCTATACGGCTCACGCGTCACGTGGCGGTTCGAAGAGGACCAGCTGATAATCGACACGCACGAAATTGATGAACACGAATTCAACGGGAAGAAGGTTCCGTCAGGCTTCTTCGATCTTCCCGACGCTGAGAACGTATCTGCCGTAATTTTCTCCAACGCGGGTACGATCGCGAAGTTTGATCGTATGGGTACCGCCGCGGGTTTCGGAACCGACGGTTACGGCTATTTTCGGATGGGGTTCCAGCCGAACCCGGACCCGAACGCAGTTATCGGCGAATTTTTCCAGGTTGATGTTGGCGATCCGGACTATGAGGAATACTGGACCCAGGAGATCCAAGTCTTTCATAACCCGAATGCGAAGTTTCCTTTACCGACTAAAGCCCTACTGGGCGCGACGCACCATTTCTTTGAAGAGGGCCAATTTCGCTCTCTAACTCCACAGGATGCTGTACTGAGTTCGTTCACCTTGCTCGTGAAGTACGTCGACGGATCGGAAGAAAAGGTGGATACTCGGGATGGAAATCCCGATCAATGACTGCCATGACCTGAGACATGAGTGAAAGTGGCGGAGAGGAAGGGATTCGAACCCTCGAGACGGTTCCCCGCCTACTCCCTTAGCAGGGGAGCGCCTTCGACCACTCGGCCACCTCTCCGGTAAAGCCCGTGTACGAATAAACGCCCCGGAGTTCAAGGCGTTTTTTTGCACGCTCGTGCATTTTCCACTACCTGCACGCTGGCAGCTTCCCGAGGAAAATTGCCGTGCAGCTCTCCTGGCGGCAATGTCCGTCAAAACGTCATTTCAGATTGAAAATGAAGCGATTGCCGCGCAGCCAAAAGGGCACGGCGATGATTGCCGTGCCCTTTTCGCTGTTTGGACTGGAGTGCTTGAGCGGTTATTGGAATGTCTGCAGATAGGCGATGACGTTGACAATATCGTCGTCCTTGCGCAGGCCCGCGAAGGACATTTTCGTTTTCGGCACCACCTCCTTGGGTTTGGCGAGGTAAACGGTCAGGGTTTCCTCGTCCCAGACAAGGCCGCCTTCCGCAGCCTCGGTCATGCTTTTGGAGTATTTGTAGCCTTCAGCCTGACCGGCGGGCGATCCGACGACGCCGTTCAGCACCGGGCCGACCTTGTTCTTGGCGCCCTCACCGATCGCGTGACAGGCCTTGCATTTCTTGAAGACCTTTTCGCCCGCGGCAGCATCGCCGTCGGCAAACGCCGGGGAGGCGAAAGCCAGCCCCAGTGCGGCGGCCAGGCAGGAAATCGCGTATTTCATATCAAATCCTCTCTGATCATATCCCCTCCCGAACCGGTCTGCCGGAACAGGTGCGGAAGTTCCTTATTCGACTGATGACATCAGACCGCCCTGCCCTTGAGCGCCGGTTGGGCAGCCTTCCGGGCATCGGCGGACGGTTTTTGCAGGATCACAAAACGGGTAAACGGCTCCAGGCTCCTTGACCATCATCAAGTGAGCCCGGACGCAGGGCCCCGGCATCATTCCGCCGCCATCGGCTGGCGCGCGAGCTGGCACTGGCTCCACAGCGAATGCAGGGCGGCGACCAGACGGTCGATGTCCGCGCAGGTGTGCACAGGCGACGGCGTGATCCTGAGGCGTTCGGTTCCCCGTGGCACGGTCGGATAGTTGATCGGCTGGATATAGATGCCGAAATCCTCCAGCAGCGTGTCCGAAAGGAACTTGCACTTGGCTGGATTGCCGACAATGACCGGGATGATGTGGCTTGGATTGCGGACATGCGGAATGCCGAGCGTGTCGAGCCGTTTGCGAACCCTGGCGACGATCGCCTGATGCGCTTCCCGTTCGGCATTGCTTTGCTTCAAATGCCGGATGGAGGCGGTGGCCGCCGCTGCGATGGCTGGCGGCAAAGCCGTGGTAAAGATGAAGCCGCTGGCGAAGCTTCTGACAAAATCGCACAGCTCCGCGGACGCGGCGATATACCCGCCGACGACCCCGAACGCCTTGCCGAGCGTGCCTTCAATGACGGTCAGGCGGTGCATGAGCCCTTCCCGTTCGGCAATGCCTCCGCCGCGCGGGCCGTAGAGACCAACGGCATGGACTTCGTCCAGATAGGTCATGGCGCCGTATTTGTCGGCAAGGTCGCAAATCTCCGCGATCGGCGCGATGTCACCGTCCATGGAATAGACGCTTTCAAAGGCGATCAGCTTCGGCCGGGAGGGATCGGCTGCCGCCAGTTTCTGCTCAAGATCTTCAACATCATTGTGTTTCCAGATGACCCTGTCGGCCCTGGAATGACGGATACCCTCGATCATCGAGGCATGGTTGAGACTGTCGGAAAAGACGATGCAGCCCGGAATACTGGAGGCGAGCGTGCCGAGCGCCGCCCAGTTTGAAACATAGCCGGAGGTGAAAACGAGCGCGGCCTCCTTGCCGTGCAGGTCCGCTAGTTCCTCTTCAAGCCTGACATGGTCGTGGGTCGTCCCCGAGATATTCCGGGTGCCGCCGGCACCGACGCCGCAGCGGTCGATGGCCTCGTGCATCGCGGCGACGACCTTCGGATGCTGGCCCATGCCCAGATAGTCGTTGGAGCACCAGATCGCGACATCGTCCGGCCCATCCTTGTGGGTCCAGACCGCTTCGGGAAAGTTTCCGCGCTTGCGCTGCAGGTCAATGAAGACCCGGTAGTTTCCTTCCTGCTTAAGTTCAGCGAGCCGTTTTCTGAAAAAGGCTTGGTAGTCCATGATGTCCCCGCTTTCTCGTCTCAGTTCGCAAATTACGAGCGGCGGGGCACCTGCAACATGACAATAGTCAAGTCGTGCTCTTGTCCAAAGGTCCATATCCGCAATTCAATGGGGTGACCGGCGGGAACGATTGTGCAAAATTGCAATGCAAACGGGAGCAGGCCTGCCGGAAAGCCTGAGGGGAACAGAAATGCCGAATGAGCGCCGCAGAAAAATCGCGCAGAACTCTTTGTTATTAAAGAGTTTTCCGCAAGGGATCCAGGACATGATCCTGTCCATGTCCAGTTGGCGCGAATATGACCGGGGCGAGACCCTGTTCCTTCAGGGAGAAACCGCCCAGGCGATTCACATCGTCACCGAAGGCTGGATCAAGCTCTACCGGATTGCGCCCAATGGCGGCGAGGCGGTGGTGAGTGTCTTTGCCAAGGGCGAAAGCTTCGGCGAAGCGGTCGCCTTCCGCGGCCAGGCCTATCCGGTGTCAGCAGAGGCCGTGACCTCCTGCGAGGTCATGCGCATTCCGAGCGCGGCGCTGCGGGAAGCCATGCGCAGGGATCCGGAAATTGCGGTTTCCCTGCTGGCCTCCACCTTTGCCCACCTGCATTCGCTCGTTTCTCAACTGGAGCAGCTCAAGGCGCAGACAGGCCCGCAGCGCGTGGCCGAGTTCCTGCTGGAACTTTGCGAACAGGAGACGGGAAGCTGCGTGGTTACCCTGCCTTACGACAAGTTCCTGATCGCCGGACGCCTCGGCATGAAACCGGAAAGCTTGTCCCGCTCGTTCGCCCGCCTGAAGTCGGCCGGCGTTCACATCAAACGGAACCACGCGGCCATTGAAGATATCGAACAGCTGCGCGAATATTCCGAAAGCGACCCTGTTGAATCCTGGCACAAAGCTCAATGACAAAACTGAAAAGCGCCCTTGAGGCGATTGATGCGGCCAATGCCGCCGATCCGAACCTGGAAGACGGCGCACCTGCGGCCAGGCTTTACGGTGAGCGGATGAGTTCGGAACTGGACCGGCTCTATCCGGACGCCTCCGAAGCCCTCCAGATTGCCGCGCGCGGCCAGCATATCGAGCGCTGGACAGTGCCGAGGACCACCTATCCTGACGGCAAGGCCGGCTATCATGCCTGGCGGCGCGATCTGGCAGCCCGTCATGCGGAGCGTGTCAGCACGATCATGGCCAAGGCCGGTTATGGCCAGGACGAAATTGCCGACGCCGCCCGAATGCTGCGCAAGGAAGGCATCAAGCGTCATGAGGATGTTCAGGCCCTTGAAGACGTGATCTGCTTCGTCTTTCTGAAATGGTATTTCGCCCCTTTTGCCGCCAAGCACAGCGATGACAAGGTTCAGGATATTGTGCAGAAGACGGCGCGGAAAATGTCCGCTGAAGCCCGGCAACGGGTAACCGAAGAGTTTGACCTGCCCGAACCGCTCGCAGCCGCTTTCACACGCTGATGGCAGGCACCAGATAGAGCCCGAGCAGCAGCAGGCAATAGAGCCCCAGCACCCAGTTGAACCCCGCGCGCCACGAGGGCGCCCGCCAGAGGCCCAGATAGCGGGACAGGATGACCCGCGCTTTCATCCAGGCGAACAGGAGCACAAGTGCACCGGTCGCTCCGGCAGGCAAAGTGTTCGCGGCGCCGGAGGCGATCAGAACGGACGCACCGCTCAGCAACAGCAGGGAGAACCAGGCGCGGACAGTCGGATCGGCAGTCATACAGTCCTCATGCGAGCAAATAGATAACCGGGAACAGCAAGACCCAGACGAGGTCCACCATGTGCCAGAACGCCGTACCCACCTCGATGTTGCGGGACGTGTCCCGCCACGCGATCAGTCCCAGGATCACAATGCCCGCTACCACGTGCACAGCGTGAAAACCTGTCAGCAGGTAATAGAAAGTGAAAAACGGATGGGTTTCCGTTGTAATCCCCCGGCCGGCGACATCGGTGAATTCGTACCCCTTTATCGCCAGGAACACGCCCCCCAGAACCATGGCGACAAACAGGCAGAGACGGGCTGCGATCCTCTTCTGCCGCAGGCTCAGGCCGAGTGCTCGTGCCGCAAAGAAACCGCTGGAGATCAGAACGATCGTATTGACGCCGGCGAGCGCCGGGTGAAGGTGGCCGCGCGCTGCCGCAAAGCCGGCGGGATCGGTGATCCTGACACCCATGAAGGCAGCGAGCCCTGCCCCGAAAACCAGTAGCTCGCTTACGATCAGGACCCACATCATCAGGTCGCCGGGCAACTCGTCCAAAAGGCCGGTCGCCCCTCCAACCGCTTCGTTCGCCATCGCTACGCCCCAACCAGTTGGCGGTAGATCTGAGGCAGGGCCTGAGTCAGCTTGTCGGGATGCGGAATGACTGCGAAGCCGCCTTGGCCGAACATGCGCGGAAACCAGGACTTGCCGGTCTTGTCGATGGTCACGCCAAAGACCGACTGACCGGCGCGCCGCGCCTCGCGAACTGCCATCCGCGTGTCCTCGATGCCGTGACGGCCCTCGTAGTGATCCAGATCGTTGGGTTTGCCGTCGGTGATCACCAGCAGCAGCTTTCGTTTGCGTGCCTGCAGCGCCAGTTCCGCCGACGTGTGCCGGAGGGCAGCTCCGAGCCGGGTGTAAAAGCCCGGGCGCAGTCCGCTGATCCGGTATTCGACTGTTGCCGACATCGGTTCGTCGAAGCGCTTGCAGGTCTGCACATAGACCCGTTGACGCTTGAGAGACGAAAACGCGGAAATGGCGAAGTCGTCGCCGCAGGCGTTCAGGCCCCAGGCGAGCGCCGTCAGCGCCTCCCGTTCAATGTCGATGACCGCCCTGCCCGTTACCGCACTTTCGGTTGAGCGGGACACGTCCAGCAGGATGGAAACTGCAAGATCGCGCGCCTCCGGCCGGGTCTGCAGCCAGATCCGGTCATTACCGGCGCCGCTGGCGATGCGTTCGACCTGTGAGCGGACCGCAGCATCCATATCCAGCCCATCGCCTTCCAGATGGCCGCGTGTGGTCACCCGGCCGGGCCGGAGCGCCTCGAACTGCTTCTTGACCGAGCGGATGCGCCGCGCCGCGCGTGGGTCTTTCTCGACAATATCGTTTTCCGGGTCGGCATCGGCGACACTGGTCAGGACACAGACATGGTCCGCAAGATAGCGGCCGCTGCGCGTATCCCATTCCGGATAGAGAACCTTTCCGGAGAGGCGTTCCCGGTCGACATCCTCCGGCGCCAGGTCCAGATGCAGTTTCAGGCGAGTCGCAGGAGATTTGGAAACCTGCCCGAGACCGATTTCATCCTGGTCGTCGGCGGCCTTTTTGGCGTCGTCGTTGTCATCGTCATCAACACGGCGGTTGAGGTTCAAAAACTCCGCCCAGCTGAGGATCGCCTCGAATTTGTGCAGGATCAGGCTGTCCTTGCGTTCCGCCTGATCGGCCTGGCGCCGTCTTGCCCTCACTGTCTTGTCACCGGCTTCCTCTGGCGTTCCGTCGGTCTCCCGGTTTTCGACCTCATCGCCGCTGGAAAAGACCACTTCACGCAGGTCCGGCCAGACGGGCACCGGCCGGAACGGCCGATAGCCGCGCGGTGCGGTAATGCCGTCCAGATCGCCGCCAGCCAGTTTTTCCTTCAGCTCCAGAACGTCGCCGGACAACTCGGCCGGATCGCCCAGCATATGACGCACAAGCTTTTCGACACGGGCTTCCCAGGCAGGCAGCGACGTGGAGGGCCACAGTAGAAGACTGCCATGACTGAGCGCGGAATAGAGTTCACCCAGCCCCGGTGCATGTGTCAGCGTTTCGCGGGTCATTGCGCTGATCGCCTGCAAAGCCTTGAGGTCGGCACGCAAGGGGTCGGTGTCAACGGCGTGGCCTGGCGCATTGGCGGCCAGGGCCGTCAGCCAGATATAAAGCGCGGCGTTGGCTTCCCGGGTCGGGAAAACCGCCAATGAGGCCGGAAGGCGCAGGATTTCACCATCGAAACTGGCGCGCGGCACCGTTTCGACTTCCGTGCCAAGCCGCCTCAGAAAACTGAGGCGGTGGCGCGAAACTTCCTTCGAAACCGGACGCAGTTCCACATTGTGGCTGCCGCCCAGTCCGCGGAAGAAAACAGCAAGCCGCCCGCCGACCTCGGAAAGGCCGACCGCGGCTCCGTGATGCACCTCAGGTGCATCGAGGCGGCTTGCAAACGCGTGCCACAGTTTCCCGACCGTTTCTTCGGGTTCCCATGGCTCGAAGTCGATCTTGACCATCGGTCTGGCCTCACCCAAACACGGCCGTGACAAGATCAAGGAGCCCGCGTTTCACGTCTTCATCGTCCGTCAAAGGTTCTATCATCGCAGCCAGCACTGCCCGGTTCACCGGCATGCCCTGGGCAATCAACGTGGCCGCATAGACGACCAGCCGGGTCGAGACGCCCTCTTCCAGGTCCTGCCCTTTCAGTGCGCGCAGCTTGCCCGCAAGGCGGACCAGGGCCGACACGCGCTCTTTGTCCAGGCCGCTTTCCTCGGCAACGACTTCGATTTCAAGTTCTGGAGCCGGAAAGTCGAATTCCAGAGAGATAAAGCGCTGACGTGTGGAGGGCTTCAACGTCTTCAGGATGTTCTGGTATCCGGGGTTATAGGAGGCGACCAGCATGAAGCCCGGGGCAGCCACCAGTTCTTCGCCGGTCCGGTCGATCGGCAGGGTTCGGCGATCGTCGGTCAGGGGGTGGAGAACGACCGTCACATCCTTGCGCGCTTCGACCACCTCGTCGAGGTAACAGATCGCTCCTTCGCGGACGGCGCGGGTCAGCGGCCCATCGACCCAGACGGTTTCACCGCCCTTGAGCAGATACCGGCCGATCAGGTCGGCTGCGGCAAGGTCGTCATGACAGGCAACCGTATAGAGCTTGCGGCCGAGCCTGGCCGCCATATGGGCGACAAAGCGGGTCTTGCCGCAGCCGGTCGGGCCTTTCAGGAGCACCGGAAGACCGTTGCTGTGCGCAGCCTCAAAGACGTCGCACTCGTCTGCCTGCGGCAGGTAAAAAGGGGCGGCTGCCGCCCCTTTTGCCAATGATACACTTCCTTCCATGGTGCCTACTCCGCAGGAACTTTGACGGCTTCACCCGGTTCGATGACTTCGCGTTTGGGCACTGCGATCGCGTAGATGAACAGCAGCGCACCGAGCACGAAGGCGGCACCGGCGCCGAAGCGCATCCAGTAGAACAGCGCCAGCTGATCCTGGACATCCATGTAGTACTCGCCGTTGACCCGCTGCAGATGCGTCTGGATGGTGCCCGCAAAGGTCAGGACGAAGGTCATGAAGGCCATACCGCCGGACATCAGCCAGAAGGATGCCATGTTGAGCACCTGGTTATAGGCGTCGC
>JBNLAU010000295.1:0-4620 GCA_050302295.1 Roseibium sp.
AACTGGCTGCGCAAGGTGGCGAACCTTTCCACCCGCGGGTGGAAGAACTTCATCGCCAAGGAAAAGGAAACCGTTCGCGAGCTGCGTCAGGAAATCCAGACGCTGGCCACCGAAACCGGCCTTGAGATCACCGAATTCCGCCGCATCGTGGCAATGGTGCAGAAGGGCGAACGCGAAGCGCGCATCGCCAAGAAGGAAATGGTCGAGGCCAATCTGCGTCTCGTGATTTCCATCGCCAAGAAATACACCAACCGCGGCCTGCAGTTCCTGGATCTGATCCAGGAGGGCAACATCGGCCTGATGAAGGCGGTGGACAAGTTCGAATACCGGCGCGGCTACAAGTTCTCCACCTATGCGACATGGTGGATCCGGCAGGCGATCACACGTTCGATCGCCGACCAGGCCCGCACCATCCGTATTCCGGTGCATATGATCGAGACGATCAACAAGATCGTCCGGACCTCCCGGCAGATGCTGCATGAGATCGGCCGTGAGCCGACCCCGGAAGAGCTGGCGGAAAAACTGCAGATGCCTCTGGAGAAAGTCCGCAAGGTTCTGAAAATCGCCAAGGAGCCGATCTCCCTCGAAACCCCGATCGGTGATGAGGAAGATTCTCACCTCGGCGATTTCATCGAGGACAAGAACGCGGTTCTGCCGATCGACGCGGCCATCCAGTCAAACCTGCGCGAAACCACCACTCGCGTGCTTGCCTCGCTTACGCCGCGTGAAGAGCGTGTCCTCAGGATGCGCTTCGGTATCGGTATGAACACCGACCACACGCTGGAAGAAGTCGGCCAGCAGTTCTCGGTGACCCGCGAACGTATCCGCCAGATCGAGGCCAAGGCTCTGCGCAAGCTGAAGCACCCGAGCCGGTCGCGCAAGCTGCGCTCGTTCCTCGATAGCTAGGGAACTGGGGACGACAGATATGAAAATGAAGCCCGGCGGAAACGCCGGGTTTTGTTTTGGCAGGGCTTTGTCTCTGTTAGTCTCCCGGGCGTGGCCGGGATCGGTGGCGACTGGCCGGACTTTTCCAAGCCGGATCGGCCTATTTGTCCAGCCAACCTGAATGCACGATCTTGTGCGGCCGTGACCAAGCTGCCATCTGATTGGATTGAAGGCGATTGTGCCGACTGAATTGACCAAGCCGCTTCCAGGAGCATGTTTTGACCATAGTTGCCGATAAAGACAGGCTGATGGACGAAGCGCTCCCCGATGAACGGCGTTTTTGGGCCGCGGGGTTTGTCGCCTCGCTGGTTCTGCACGGGTTGGCTGCCTTGCTGCTGACCGGTGTTATTTCAGGATACGATCCGAAACCCGTTCAAGAACCGATCGAAGTGGAACTGGTCTCTCCGCCTGAAGAGGAAGAGGCGCCAGAGGTGCTGCCCGAAGAGCAGCCTGAAGAGCAGGAAGCCGAACAGCAGGAAGCCGAACAGCCGCAGGTGCCCCTACCACCGCCACCACCACCGGCTCCAGCGCCGCAGGAGCAGACAGACGCGCAGACGCCGCCTGAAGAAACGCCCGTCATGCAGCCGGTAGAGGAATTCGGTGAAGAGGACACTGGCCCGCAAGACGAGGAAGCTCCCGAGGAGAGCGAAGTCGCGGAGACCGGCGCTGAGAGCGAAGACGAGGCAACCGAGGAAGAACCAGCCTCGGAAGAGGCTGTGAGCGAGGAGCCGCAGGAGGCTGAGGCGGAACAGCAACCGGATGAGACTGAGGAAACGGAGACGGCCGAGACGACTGTTCCCGAACCCGAACCCGAACCGGAGCAAGAGTCGGAAGCTGGCCCCGCTCCGGACGCGGGAGAGTTGCCGGGTGAAGATGCGGAGGAGCCGGCGGAGGATTTCGGAACCGTGGGGCGGATCGAGACGTCAGCAACGCCGGCACCGAAACCCGCGCGGCCCAAGGAAACCGCACGCCGGGAAAGCCCGCCGCCGCAAGCGGACCTGATTCAGGCCCGGGAACTCTATTCACGGGATATACTGGACGACGCGAGGGCCCGTACGGCCATGCGCGGTATGTCACCCGGCGAGCGGCTTAATCTGCTGTGCATGACGGAGCTTCGCGCGCAATTGTCGGCGGCCAGTTCGGCGCCACCTGAGCTGCTGCCGTCGTTCCGGCCGCGTCCGGGCACGGTTCTTCAGCCGGGCCGGGCGGCGTTTCGCAGTCTTGGACGCTGGTTCGATCTCGCCTTCCGCTGCGAGACGGATGGTGATGTGACACGGGTGGAGAGTTTTGCCTTCAAGATCGGCGGGCAAATTCCGCGCAGCCAATGGCTGGAGAGAGGGCTTACCGGGTTCTAGGCGTGAAATCCAAAGAGGTTGTTCCAGGCGGTTCAGCCCATGTCATAGACCTTGACCGTGCCGAGCGGGCCGACCATCAGATATTTCTGGGACTCCACCGGGAAAGGATCGAAGGCGGGGAAAGTGCCGTTATCGGTCAGCATGGGTTTTGCAAGGTCGCTCGTTCCTTCCGCCCCGAGGAAATAGCCGACCCGGAAATAGGCATTCATTTCCATCGTGCCCTTGGCGGGCGGAATGTCTTCCCGGTCGGTGTAGGGCGTCCAGGGAAAGATAGGCCGCGGCTGCAGGATGGATTTTTCGATACTGCGCCCGGGCTTGAGCGGCGTCACGAAGGGAATGTTGAAGCTCTCGGTCAAAGTGTCTTCCGGAACGTCCATGATCTGCCGGCTGAGAACCAGTTGCCCCTGCTCAATGGTCGCATAACAGGCATCGACCAGGGGAAAGAGGGATCCGTTATATTCGTCATGGAGTACGTCGAAGAGATAGACGGTGGTTTCGGTCATATTCCGGACTTCATAAGTCAGCCGGAGCGCGGGGCCGTCTTCCCGAAGCCGGGCCGAAAGGGAGATGTCACTGTTTTGGTTGCTGGACGATGACATTGCAGCCGCCTTCTCCTGAAAATGTGTGACGAGTCCAAGGGACATCAGCCCGAGTAGAACAGAGCGCCGGTTAATAATAGGGCCGTTGCGGCTGTTTTGGATCCCATTCATCGCGGATCGTGTTCTCGTTGTAAGGGTCGGTGTTGTGAGGCGGAATGCCGGCGGTTCTGGCTTCCTCCTTGATGACCTTGGCATTCTTGGTCGGGTCGGAGGGGTCGGGTTTGTGGTCATTGTCCACTTTCGTCGTGTCAATCTCGCCGTAGGCCGCATGCTTGGCATGGATCATCTCGTGAGCGAGGCCGACTTCCGGCGGCCGCGTCTTCCACGGATCGCCTGGCCCAAGGCTCGTCTTGTTCGGATTGTACCACACGGTTGAATCAGATCCCGATCCCGGATTGCCGCTGGCATCGACCTTGCCGTTAGAGCTGAAACCGTTGACCTTGTTGCCGCCTGCCGTCTCCTTGATGGTGATCGTCTTGCCGGACTTGTGAAGATCCGCCAGCATTTTCGCGCCGGAGGGCGTCTGTGCGATCTTGGCAATGGCCTGGACGGTTTTTTGCCTGAATTCCTCCGTGCCCTCGATC
Source organism: Roseibium sp. (assembly GCA_050302295.1). Classification (GTDB taxonomy): domain Bacteria; phylum Pseudomonadota; class Alphaproteobacteria; order Rhizobiales; family Stappiaceae; genus Roseibium. Next base: position 3,484 of record JBNLAU010000295.1, read on the forward strand.
TTGATCGAGGGACCGACATTGGTCGTGCCCACCGGACCGGGGCCAGCCGCCGCACCGCCTCCGGCCCCGCCACCAGCTCCACCTCCACCGGCGCCAGTGGTGCCGATAAGGACGGTTGGAAATCCGGTGATGATCGTGCCGCCTTTCGCTGTCAGATCGGTCATGCGGGCGGCCGGCATCTTTTCAACCAGAACGGTCCAGGCGCCGGTGATGATCGGGTCTCCGCCGATGGGCGGCGGCGGGCCGACGCACAGACACATGTCCGTTACACGTGCCTGGGGCATCTTGCCGGTCAGCACGGTGAAGGCGCACTTCCATACGATTGGCGCGGGAACGCCCATGCACATGGGGCATGTATGCTGATCCGCGAGGAGTCTGGCAGCTGGAAATTCCATTGAAAAGACCGCTTTCCTTGTGACTTCGGGGAAATCTTCAGGCGACCGGCATTTTTAGTCAATGCCGTTACGTCACACTTTGCGGCTTTCCCGAAGAGCACTATGTGGCCTTGCCAGAGAGTTGGCGCGCGAGGCGGAGCCGGGGCGGGGGAGTTGAGGGCGTGTCTCTGGCCTTAAGCCCCGTCTATGAGCCTTTGCACGATTTGAAGCGATTTCAGAGAACATTTGCAATCATGATTGCACCGGCCTCTTGCGCGCATGACGCCTCGCGGGCAAACTCGCGGCCAAATTGCAATTCCGCCGCGGCGAGGTTCCATGCCTAACAAACAATCCCGAATGGTCATCGATACATATTTTGCCGCCTTCAATGCGGGCGATACCAAAAAAATGGAGAGCCTGGTCAGCGACGACCTGATCCATGATGTCAATCAGGGAGAACGCCGGGTCGGCAAGGATGCGTTCTGGTCGTTCAATGTGCATATGACCCGCTGCTACAAGGAGCGGCTGTCCGATATCGAACTCTTCGTCAATGAAGAGGGCACGCGGGCGGCGGCGGAGTTTGTGGTACACGGCACCTATATCGGCACGGATGAAGGCCTGCCGCCGGCGAGCGGCCAGACCTACAAACTGCCCGCCGGCAGCTTCTTTGAAATCAGGGACGGCAAAATCGCCCGCATCACCACCTATTATAATCTCCAGGACTGGATTGACCAGGTGAAGCAAGGCGAGGATGCGTAAGGCA
>JBNLAU010000296.1:0-6130 GCA_050302295.1 Roseibium sp.
CGACGTGTCCGACCCGGTGCTCGCCAAGGGCGTTCAATATGTCGCCGATGGCTACGAGCTGGAATTCATCAAGGAATCGATGGAACGCGAACGCGACCTCCAGCTTTCACGTCTCTCGGAAGGCAAACGCGTGTTCAAGGCACTTGGCGACTCGGCCCCGGCTTTCGGCATGATCGGGACTCTGGTGGGTCTGGTGCAGATGCTTGCCAATATGGACGACCCGGCGGCGATTGGCCCGTCCATGGCCGTTGCCCTGCTGACGACGCTCTATGGCGCTCTGATTTCCAACATCATCTGTCTGCCTCTGGTGGACAAGCTGGATGCGAAATTCGATGTCGATGAACTTAACCAGACCCTGATCATCGACGGCGTATGCCAGATCCGCGAATCCAAGAGCCCGGCTCTGATCAAGGAAATGCTGGTGGCTTATCTGCCGGAGAAAGCGCGCGCCGAACTGGCGGAAGCCGCTTAAGACCACGAAGAGAGCGGGCCTGAGACCATGGCAAAGAAAAAGCAACAAGGCGGCGGCGCACCGGATTGGCTGGTGACCTTTGCGGACCTGATGTCCCTGCTTGTGTGTTTCTTCGTCCTCATCATTTCCTTTTCCATTCAGGACAAGGAAAAGCTTCAGGTTGTCGCCGGCTCGATGCGTGAAGCATTCGGCGTGAAGGACACCGCCCGCAAGACCGGCATCATCGAGGTCGAGGGTATTCCAATCCGCGATTACGTGAAGGATATCAGTCACGTCGAGCAGGAAATGGATTCCGACTTTTCCCAGGTTCGCCATGAAAAACGGCGTAAACAGGGCCCGGAAGCCAACACCCATGACACGCTGAAAGCCGATATCGAAAAGCCGAGACAGTTTGCGACCGCCGCCGCCTCACTACGTCAGGCCTGGCAGGAAATGCCGGAAATCACAGAAATTTCCAACAACATCATCCTCGAAGAGACCGAGGAAGGGCTCAACATCATGCTGGTCGACCAGGATGGCCGGTCGATGTTCCGCGAGGGGTCGAAGTACCCCTATGAAACAACCCGCCGGCTGCTTGCGAACATGGCGCCCGTGCTGGCGCAGATGCCGAACCGCGTTGAAATTACGGGCCACACCACCGCCGGTCAGATGACCACGAATCCGAGTTATACCGGCTGGGAACTGTCCACCGAACGAGCAAACATCGCCCGCCAGATTCTCTCCGAATACGGCATTCCGGACGATCAGTTCTACGCAGTCATCGGCAAGGCGGACACCGAGCCCCTGTTTCCGAACGATCCCTATCTCGCAGCAAACCGGCGGATCGGCATTCTGCTGAAGGCCGAGGAACCGCCAATCCCGCCGGGCCACAAACTCTGACCCCTGCCAGATATGGCAGGCCGGACCAGAGCGGACAGATCACTCCACCCTGGAAACCACCAGACGGGCGCCCTCGATGGCGTCGACACGAACCTTTGTGCCTGCAGGCAGATCCGGCCCGGTAATCCGCCAGATGGTGTCATCGATGGAGAGATTTCCCGCGCCTTCGTTCAAAGGCACAGTGAGCGTGAACTCCCGGCCGACATAGCGGCTGCCCCTTTGGTTGAGCCCCGGATCACCCTTTTCCGAGGCCAGCTGGCGCATCATGCGTCGTCCAACCAGAAGGCTTGCCAGGGACAGGGCCAGAAACAGGCCCACATCGACCTGCCAGGCAAAGTCGAAAAACAGCCCGACGACGCCGACGACCAGTGCTGACAGACCGAACCAAAGGAAGATGGTGCCGGGAGCGAGGATCTCCAGCCCAAGGAGAATGAGCCCCAGAACGAACCAGCTCCAGGGCCCCAGGGTCACGATGACGGTTTCGATCATGCTCACCGGTCAGCGCCTCCGTTTGGACCCGTATTCGGAATCCGCGAGGAGTTCCCGCCGTTTTTCGCATCGTCGCCGAAGGCTTCCTTGGCGATTTCGCCGATGCCGCTCAGCGCGCCGAGCAACGAGGTTGATTCCATCGGCAGGATCAGCGTTTTCTGATTGCGCGATGTGGCCAGTTCCTTGAAAGCCTCGACATATTTGTTGGCGACAAAATAATTGATCGCCTGAACGTTGCCCGAAGCAATTGCGTCACTGACCATCTTCGTTGCCTTGGCCTCCGCTTCCGCTTCGCGTTCGCGGGCTTCCGCATCCCGGAACGCCGATTCGCGCCGGCCCTCGGCTTCCAGGATCAGGGATTGCTTTTCGCCCTCGGCTTTCAGGATTTCCGACTGCCGCTTGCCTTCGGCTTCCAGGATGTAGGCCCGTTTTTCGCGTTCCGCCTTCATCTGCCGCGCCATGGCATCGACAAGATCGCGCGGCGGATTGATGTCCTTGATTTCGATACGGGTGATCTTGATGCCCCAGGGCTCGGCCGCCGCATCAACGACACGCAGGATTTGCGCGTTGATCTCGTCACGGTTGGACAGGAGATTGTCCAGATCCATCGAGCCCATAACGGAACGGATGTTCGTCATGGTGAGATTGAGGATCGCGTTTTGAAGGCCGAGAACTTCATAGGCGGCACGGGCGGCATTGAGTACCTGATAGAAAGTCACACCGTCTGCCGTCACGGTGGCATTGTCCCGGGTGATGACCTCCTGGGAAGGCACATCGAGAACCTGCTCCATCATGTTCAGCTTGTGGCCGATCTTGTCGATGAACGGGACGATGAAGTTCAGCCCCGGCGCCAGCGTCTTTCTATACTTTCCAAAACGTTCAACAGTGTAGGCGTAACCCTGAGGCACGGTTTTCACACCGGCAAAAAAGACGAGAATGACCAGCACGACGAGGCCGATCAGAAAAATGTCAAATCCTGCGATTGGCATGAATATCTCCCGGAAATTACTGAATTCTACGATTACAATGCGTTGTTTCGGAGCCCTGATCCAGTGCCCTCAACACGCCATGAAACAAGGTGAAGGCCTCAAACCATCTACACGGTTTGCCCGGCCGGTAGGTCTGCAAGATCAAGTTCTTAAACCAAATCCGCGCGTCTTGTCGAATGGATAACCGATCTTCCGCATGAGCACGGCCCAGAAATCCTCTGAGCAGAGTTCCGGAGACGGTTCAAAACAGCCGCGCGAAATGTCGTATATCCCGAGGCCATTTACGAGAGAATTTGGCGGGCAGGGTTAGCGCCAAATTGACAGAATTCTGACGACGGAACCTCAGATCCAGCCTGCAAGCTCGCGGCGGACGATGTGGGCAATCACTTCCATGCCCAGATCGCTGTCGTTGAGGCACGGGATGTGGCTGAAGTTCTCGCCGCCATTTTCCTCGAAGATCTCTCCGGCTTCGCCGGCTATTTCCTCAAGGGTTTCAAGACAGTCGGCGACGAACCCCGGGTTCATGACGGCGATATTCTTCACGCCGTCCTTCGCCAGCTGCTCTACCGTCTTGTCCGTGTAGGGCTGCAGCCATTCTTCCGGGCCAAAGCGGGACTGGAACGTGACCCGCAGCTTTTCCTCACTCCAGCCGAGCACCTTGCGCATCAGCCGTGTCGTTTTCATGCAGTGACAATGATAGGGGTCACCGCGCCGGAAATAGGATTGCGGAATGCCGTGATAGGAGGTCAGGATCACATCCGGTTCGAAATCCAAACTCTCAAGGTGCCGTTCAACCGACGTCGAAAGCGCCTGCACGTAGACCGGATCGTCGTGATAAGGCGGCACGGTGCGGACGGCTGGTTGCCAGCGCATTTTCAAAAGCGTCCGGCAGACAACATCGTTGACCGTGGCAGTGGTCGATGCGGAATACTGCGGGTAAAGCGGGAACACCAGGATGCGGTCACAACCGGCATCCTTGAGGGCCTTGAATTTATCCGGTATCGACGGCTGGCCATATCGCATCGCCCAGTCGACCTGCACCTGCCGGTCGCCGCCATCCCCCAGAATTTCCGAAAGTTTGTCAGACTGGCTCCGGGTGATCGTGCGCAGCGGCGATTCGTTTTTCTCGTGGTTCCAGATTTCCTCGTAGGCCTTGCCGGATTTGCCCGGCCGGGTCATCAGAACGATACCATAGAGGATCGGATACCAGATCGCCCGGGGCCATTCGATCACGCGCTTGTCTGACAGGAACTCGCGAAGATACCGGCGCATCGGCCAGTAATCCGTCGCATCCGGCGTGCCCAGATTGACCAGCAGCACACCGACTTTGCCACTCTTTACCGAAGGATGGTCCTCCGGCTGCTGCACTTTCTTGAAGTCTGCTTGCATTTCGGCAGTCAATGGCGCGGTCGGTTGAACGGTCATCAGCGGGATCGGTCCTTAAAAGCTCTGTCACTCTGCGCCTTACATAGGCCAAGCGAGCCGCAAGGCCAATGCGGCATATGCCATACGCCTGAGAAAGGTGACAGATCACCGATCACCTGCAGGAAAACGCATGGGCAGAGCAACCAATACTCGGCCTCACCGCCGCTGAGTGTGCCGAGAGCAACAAGGCAAGCGGGATGTTCTGAAATCTCAGCGCCATCCCTGCGAAGCCCGGGATACAGCCTCAGCCATATTCCCTTTCGTCGGCAATCACCTTGCCGTCATTCGGCAGCCCGCCGGGCGGAACCAGTTCCACGTCCCCCTTCAGCCGGGTAATGTCGCGCAAAGTGGCGGCAATCCGCTCGGAAAGGCTGCTTTCGGCAACCTCCGTTTCAACCGCAAGCGTCATGGCATCGGCTTCGCCGTCGCGGCTGACCGCAAGCCGGGCCTTGCTCACTTCCGGATGGGCGGCAACGATCTGCGCGATCTGCGCCGGATCAACGAACATGCCCTTGACCTTGGTGCGCTGATCCGCCCGGCCCATCCAGCCGGCAAGACGCATGTTGGTGCGTCCGCAAGGAGACTGGCCGGGAACGATCTTGGAAAGATCCCCTGTAGCAAAGCGGATCAGCGGATAAAGCGTGTTGAAATTGGTCACGACCAGTTCGCCGACCTCACCCTCCGCCACCGGCTCTCCGGTGCCCGGCCGGACGATCTCGACGACATAATCCTCATTGACCACCATGCCGTCCCCGGCAGCGGTTTCATAAGCAATCACCCCGAGATCCGCAGTGGCATAGCACTGGCCCACGTTGATGCCCTGGTCTTCATATTCCTGACGCAGGGAAGGAAACAGAGCGCCGCCGGAAACAAGAGCTTTCTTGATGGAGGAAACATCCCTGCCCTGTTCCCGGCCGCGGTCCAGGAGGACCTTCAGATAATCCGGTGTGCCGACGAACCCGGAAGGCTTCAGCACCTCGATAGCTTCAACCTGGATATCCGTGTTGCCGACACCTGCCGGGAACACGGTACAGCCGAGGGCAATCGCGCCCTGGTCGAGAATGAACCCGCCCGGCGTCAGATGATAGGAAAACGCATTCAGAACCACGTCGCCTTTCCGGAATCCGGCGGCGAACAGGCTGCGGGCACCGTTCCAGGCATCGAGACCCGGCGCCTGGGGTTCCCAGATTGGCCCCGGCGACATGAACACCCGGGCAGCCCCCTTGAGTTCGCCAGCCAGAAAACCGCCGAACGGCGGGTTGGCCTTTTGCTTTTCCATGAGTGCCGATTTTCTCAACACTGGCAGGCCCGCCAGCGCGGCCCGGTCCGTGACCCCGGCAAGATCGCAGCCTGCCAGATGAGCCGCCCAGCCCGGTGCATTGGTTGCCGCATGGGCCAAGAACCCCGGCAATTTGGCAAAAAGATCCTGTTCGCGCAGAGCGGGGTCTTGCCGCTCGCGCGCATCAAACTGAGTGTCGCTCATGGTCGTCTCCCGCTAATAAGCCGGCACAGGGTCGTGGACCCGATCAGGCCAGCCAGCGTTTCCTTCGCTTGTAATGTTTGACATTCCGGAACGAGCGGCGTCCTTCGCCGCCGACGCCCAGATAAAATTCCTTCACGTCCTCATTTTCGCGCAACGCTTTCGCATCGCCGTCCAGCACGATGCGGCCCGATTCAAGGATGTAGCCGTAGGTGGCGTATTTCAGGGCCACGTTGGTGTTCTGCTCTGCAAGCAGAAAGGAGACCCCTTCGTTCTTGTTGAGCTGACGCACGATTTCGAAAATCTCTTCGACAAGCTGCGGCGCAAGACCCATGCTGGGCTCGTCCAGCAGGATCATTTTCGGCCGGCTCATCAGGGCGCGTCCGATCGCGCACA
>JBNLAU010000297.1:0-6182 GCA_050302295.1 Roseibium sp.
GCGGCGGCGGTGATCGTGGCGGTTACGGCAGCGGTGGCGGCTACAGCGGCGGTGGCCGGGGCGGCTACGGCAGCGGCGGCGGTCGTGAAGGCGGCGGCTATGGCAGTGGTCAGGGCGGCCCTCAGGGCGGCTATGGTGACCGTGAGGGCGGTGGCGGTGGCCGCGGCGGCTATGGCGGCGGTGGCGGCTACGGCGGCGGTGGCCGGGGCGGCTACGGCGGCAACCGCGAAGGCAGCGGTGGATACGGCAATCGCGAAGGCGGTGACGGCGACGGTTTCCGTCAGCAACGTCCGCCCCGGGACATGCCCCCTGTGGAGCGCGGACCGCGCCAATCCGGCACGGTGAAATTCTTCAAGACGGACAAGGGGTTCGGCTTCATCACTCCGGATGAAGGTGAAGCGGATGTGTTTGTCCATATTTCGGCGGTGGAACGCTCCGGCCTGACCACGCTCGACAGTGGCCAGCGGATCTCCTTCGAGACCGAGCCGGACCGTCGCGGCAAGGGCCCGAAAGCTGTGAACCTGCAGGTTCTCACGGAAGACGGTCATCCGACGGAAGAAGACAACGCACCCGTCGAGGACTAGTTTCCAGGGGACGAATCCTGAGCTTACCGGCTCGCCAGAACCAATTTCTACATTCTGGGCGCGGCAATGCCGCGCCCAGTGCCGTTTACCGGCCCTGACACCTTTCTGCCTTTTCAACGCCTGGGACACCTTCTATAACGCCCTCCCATTCAATCTCCAGGTAACCAGATGGCATCCGACGTCAAAATTCGCCCGTTCCACCCGGGAGATCTCAGCACATTGCTGACGCTGAATAATGCCGCCGTTCCAGCCGTGAACGAGCTGACCGCAGAAAACTTGCTGGACCTGGTCAACACCGCCCTGATTTGTCTCGTTGCCGAAGTGGATGGCGCACCGGCCGGGTTTCTGCTGTGCATCGGGGACGGCACGTCCTATGACAGCCCCAACTATCTCTGGCTAAGCGAACGGATCTCGAATTTCGCCTATACCGACCGCATTTGCGTTGACGAAAACCAGCGCGGCCGGAAGATTGGCGATGCGCTCTATGGCGCGCTTTTCAAGCATTTTGCCGGCACCGGCCGGTCATTCGTCTGTGAAGTCAACGAGCGGCCGCCCAATCCGGGGTCGCTTCGCTTTCACAATCGTCTGGGCTTTGAGGAGTTCGGCAAGGCTGACAATGGCGACAAGGCCGTGTTCTACATGAAAAGAGATCCGGAACCCGCACGCCCGGAACCATCGAAATGAACTACCGGCACGCCTATCACGCAGGAAACATCGGAGACGTTCTGAAGCACGCCGTCCTGGCGCGGCTCATCGTCTATTTTCAGCGCAAGGACAAAGCCTTTCGCATTCTGGACACCCACGCCGGCATCGGCAGGTACGATCTGGCGTCCGAAGAAATGCAGAAAACCGGCGAGTGGCAGCAAGGCATAGGCAAGGTGCTGGCATCCGATATCCCGGCATCTGTCGCCGAACTTCTGGAGCCGTGGCTAAATGTGGTCCGCAACCTCAATCCTGACGGTGATCTGAAAATCTGTCCCGGCTCGCCCGCCGTTGCCCGCATGCTGATGCGCAAGATTGACCGGCTGACCCTCACCGAGTTGCACCCCGCCGACTTTGAAGCCCTCTCGGCCCATTTCGCGGGCGACCACCAGGTCAAGACCATCCATCTGGACGGCTGGCTGGCCATGGGCAGCTTTCTGCCGCCGAAGGAAAAACGCGGCCTGGTGCTGATTGATCCGGCCTATGAGGTCACCGACGAATTCGAACGCATGACCGCTGCGGTAATCAAGGCCTATAAAAAATGGCCAAGCGGAACCTATGCCCTCTGGTACCCGATGAAAGATGCCTGGTCGATCCGGCGTATGCACGCTGCTTTCGGGGAAGCCGGTTTGCGCGACGTCCTGACTCTGGAATTGAACGCCGGCAAAAGCGGGCCGGATACAAGGATGCTCGGTTCGGGCATGACCTTGATCAATCCGCCGTTCACTCTGGCGGATGAGATGCGCAAGATCCTGCCGTTTCTCTGCGACACTCTCCATCAGGGACCGGGCGCCGGCTGGAACGTGACACAACTGATCGGCGAATAGTTTCTCCGCAGGGCATTTTTAGCTGCAACGGCGCTTGACCAAGGTGTTCCGCACGGAGATTATGACAGGCCTGATCGCACCTTCTAAGCTGCGGCCATTGGTGGCCCATAACGGTTCATCAGATTTGTCATGATTTCTATTCAGAGGTACTGGCGCCCCCCTCTCCAATCGTCCCCTCTCAGTTTGCCTTCGGAGTATTTGCCGTGCGTATTGCCCGTTCCGCCAGATTGTTCCTGTCCGCGCTGACCGTTTGCGCCAGCCTCGCGGCACCTGCATCGGCGGATGAAAGCCGCGCCTATTTTTCCTTTGGCGGCGAGCCCCGCTTGCCGGATTGCACGGCAGGCTCCGTTCAGAGCGCTGTTGCCGGAGCCATCGCCCGCGCCCGCAGGGACTATTACAATGGCCGCACGATCCTGAACATCGACGAGATCACGGAAGTCGCTTACCGGGCCAACGGCATCAGCCCCCTGGCCCGCCGCTATTGCCGCGGCAAGGCCAGCCTCTCCGACGGCAGCTACCAATCCGTCCATTATCTGGTGGAAGAACACGCGGGCTTTGTCGGGATCAGCTGGAATGTGGAAGCCTGCCTCGCTCCGCTCGACAAATGGCACGTTTACGGCGCTCGCTGCAGCACCGCGCGCCCGCACTAGAGACGGCCCCAAATACCCGAAAGGCCTTTGCAATGGCGCTCTTCAGCCGCGCATTGAGATTGTCCGCCTGCCTTCTGGCAGGGCTTGTGTCCACGCCACTCGCCGCGGATCAACCCGGTGACTTTGACTTTTACGTGCTTGCCCTTTCCTGGTCGCCAACCTACTGCGAGCAGGAAGGCGAAGATGCAAATCCACATCAGTGCAACGTCCGCGACCCGTTCCGGTTTGTCGTTCACGGGTTATGGCCGCAATATGAATCCGGCTATCCGTCTTCCTGCCCGGGCACACAACAAAAGATCGACCGGCAGATTGCAGTCGAGATGGAAGACATCATGCCAAGCCATGGTCTGGTGTTCCACCAATGGCGCAAGCACGGCACCTGCTCGGGCCTCGAACCCGATTCCTATTTCGAACTGACCCGGAAAGCCTTCGACAAGGTCACAATTCCCGGAGCATTCGAGACCCTCACAAAACGCGGCAAATCGGCCCCGGAGACCATCGAAAAAGCCTTCCGCCTCGCCAATCCCGGCTTGAGCGAAAATGGCATGGCCGTTACCTGCTCAAAGGGCGAACTGGAAGAAGTCCGCGTTTGCCTAACCCGGGACCTGGAATTCAGATCCTGCCCCTCTGTCGACCGCGCCGGATGCCGATCCGGCAGCATCACCGTTCCCCCACCCCACGCACGCTAGGTGCGGGGCATACCCATTTCCGTTCCGAAGGACAAACCGTCATGAAATTGCGCTCTTCGCCTGCCTCTCCTTTTGGCCGCAAGGTGAAACTTGCCGCGGCGCTCCTGGGTTTGAAAGACAGGATCGAGATCGATAATGCCAACACGGCCGATCCGTCGGACAGCCTGCGCAATCAGAATCCGCTCGGCAAAATCCCGGCCCTGATCCTGGAAAACGGCGAAGTGCTTTATGACAGTTCGGTCATTCTGGAGTATCTCGATTTCGTGGCCGGCGGCAGCAAGCTGTTCCCGGAAGGCGAAGCCCGTTTCGCAGTCTTGCGTGACCAGACCCTTGCTGACGGCATCATGGATGCGGCGATCCTGCGGGTATACGAAAAGCGCTTCAAGGAGCCGAAATTCAGGGACCCGGCCTGGGATGCCTATCAGGCGGCCAAGGTGGATCGGGGACTGGCTTATTTCGAAACCAACACGCCTGCAGCTCCATCTTCCTCAGCCGATATCACCGCCGGATCACTCACCCTTGCCTGCGCGCTCGGTTACCTCGACATGCGCTTTGGCGGCGACTGGCGCGCAGCGCATCCAAATCTGGTCGCCTGGCTCGACGCGTTCGAAAAGGCGGTCCCCGCCTTCACCAGCACGAAACAGCCTTCGGCTCCAGTTCCGGAAAACGATCCCGCTCCCTTGCTCTAGATCCTGTGGGCAGCGCCATTCATTGCGTCTCACGGTCAGCTTTGCCGGCTCGGCCTGAACGCACGATTTCATGAGCCTGCCCTCTAAATCTTGTCGCCGGACAGAGGCCTCCGCCCACGGATCTTCAGGAGCCGCCTGCCGCTTGCGATCGATTGGCCGAAGTCCCTCTGCACGGCCAACAGCGCTGGCACCAGCAGGATGACCAGGAACAAGCCAACACCCAGGCCGTAAGCCAGCGTAATCACGGTCGGCTTCAGAAACAGTGCCTGACGGCTCGACTCGAACAGGAGCGGCGCCAGGCCGAAGACGGTGGTTGCGGTCGTCAGCACCACGGCGCGCAACCGGTCACACACGCCGTTCACCACAGCCTGACGGAACGGATGATCCTTTGCGTATTCGTCGATGGTCGTGACCAGAACGATGCTGTCGTTGATGATGATCCCGGCCATGCCGATAAAGCCAACGGCGGAGAACATCGAAAGCGGCAGCCCGTGCAGATAATGGCCCCAGAGCATGCCGATCGCACCGAAGGGGATGATGATCATGATCATCAGCGGCCGGGTCCAGGATTCAAAGATCCAGCACAGGGTGAGGTAGATCCCAGCCAGACAGAGCGCAAAACCGATCATCGCATCGGACAGGAACGTGCGCTCCTGCTCCACCAGACCACTCAATTCGCTTTCCACATCGAACTCGGCGGCAAGTTGCGGCAGAAGCTCGTTCTCCAGAACTTCCGTCACCCGCGCAGCGGCTTCGGGATTGTCCTCCGACACATCCCCGGTCACCCGCAAGGTGCGCAGACCGTCACTGCGGCGGACGGACGCAAATCCGTAACTGCTGTCAACGTTGATGACCTCACTCAGCGAAACATAGGTTCCCGCGTTTGTCCTGATCCGCGTGGTGTAAAGGAAGGACGCATCCGTCTCCTCATCCGGCATCAGCACTTTAACCTTTGCCGTACGGCGTCCGACGGGAAACTCCGCCACCTCGATCCCTTCCAGCCGGTTGCGCAGGATCCGTGCGACATCGTCCGTGGTAAAGCCAAGCGCCTCGCCGCGTGGTGTCAGCGTCAGGCTCAGCTCCGGCTTGTCATAGGAGAGGGTGTCCTCCAGGGCACTGACACCCTCCATCGGGGCAAGCGCCTGCTTCAGGGTCTCCGCTGCCGCTTTCAGGTTTGCCGTCGACGAACCGTAAAGCTTGACGTCGATCGCATCGGCCCCGGGTCCCGACCGTTCGCCGCGCAGAGACAGGGTTTCCAGAAGCGGAGGCTGATTGATCTCCTTGCGCCAGTCGCCGATGAACTGGAACGCGGAATAGGGGCGAAGATCAGGGTCCAGCAACTCGATTGAGATGCCGCCCAACTGGTCGACATCCTTGGTGTCGGCACCGTGCAGCCCCCGGCCCGCCGTCGCACCAACTGTCGATAGCGCGAACATGACCGGTTCGGCCCCGTATTCTTCCTTGTACCTTGTGTTGACCACGTCAAGCGCACGTTCCATCTCGGCGATCATCGCCCTTGTGTCTTCGCGCTCCGCCCCCGGCATCATGGCGATGCTGGCGGAGATGACGGCCCGCTCCGGTGCGTTGAAGAAGCGCCAGCGCACGCTGCCGTCGAAGAACAGGGTTAGCGACAGCAGCAGGATCATTGCGGAAAAGCCGATCACCGGATAGCGAACGACAATCAACCAGCCGACAAAACGCCGGAACAGATTGTCCCGGAACCAGACGAAGCCACGATTGAACAGCCGGTTGGGCAGATCGTACCAGCGCTGCTTCTTGCTCGCCGCCAGGGCGTGGTTCATGTGAGCCGGCAGGATGAGGAAGGATTCAATCAGGCTGGCGATCAGCACCACTGCGACGGTGAAAGGGATATCTGCAATCAGCCGGCCGAACCAGCCGCCGACGGCGACAAGTCCGACGAAGGCAATCACGGTGGTGATGGACGCACTGAAAACCTGGGCGGTCATGCGCTTCGCCGCAAGGCTGGCGGCTTCGGCGGGCGGATAGCCCCGACGATGCAGGAAATCCGCATGCTCCCCCC
>JBNLAU010000298.1:0-7364 GCA_050302295.1 Roseibium sp.
CCCTTCGAAACGGACATTTCGCCCTCCTTGTCGCCTCCTGTCGCGCTTGAGAGCGGAATTCCAACCAGAAAGATACCAAGCGCATCGCCCGTTTGAGCGCTGCGCTGCGCGTCTTCAAGCGTACCCAGCTTGTCCTTTTCGTGGCGCAGTTCAGAGGCCAGAAACTTGCATGACTGACCCGTGTAAGCCGAAAGCGGAATGCTGGCAGGTTTGATCGCGTCAGGCCCTTTTGCACATGCAGCGGCAAACAAACAAAGAAGCGATGTAGAGATTACAGTTTTGATTTTCATAAAGCCCCCAATACCCAAGAGAATTGAGTACTTATTCAATACAGCCTATTCGTGCAATGCCATTGATGGGAAATTGGCGCGCAACATCTTGAAATAGCAGAACATATGCACAGGCAACGGAAGTGATGCCGCCTTTATTCGCGCGTAATCGCGACGCTGCGTTGTAAAGCCCGCAATGCGCGGATGCCCGCGCGCTCACACAGCTGGCGACCTCGTGTTGGGGCCGCAATTCATGCGTCCGGCCAGGTGACCACAGCTTCGAAACCGTCGGAGCTTCCCGGTCTTGGCGAGTGAAGTGCGAGCGAGCCGCCGGTCTGTTCGGCAATTGATTTGACCAAAGCGAGACCGAGGCCGGTGCCCCGCGCAGAGGTTTCGCCGCGGACGAATTTGCGGCCAAGCTTGCGCAGGGTGGCGGGATCGACCACCCGGCCCGAATTGGAGACGGCAATTCGTTTGCCCGGACCCGCCGTGACATGGATTTCCGGCGAATTGCCACCATGTCTCAGGGCATTTTGCAGCAGGTTGGAGACCAGGATGCTGAAGGCGTCCGGGGTGACAGCCAGGTCAAGGTCGGCGTCGGGGCGCAGGTCAAGGTCGCATTCGCCGACCTCCCGCAAAAGCAGCTTCAGAACCGGCAGCATGTCGGTCGTCGTTTCCGCGCGTGCGAAGCCTGCGTCCAGCCGGGCGAGCTGAAGCAGCTTTTCCGACAGGGTGGCGAGGGTTTTCAAGGCTTCTTCGACGGACTGCGCACGAGCGCCCTGGGGCAGGTCGCCGAGTTCTTCGCGCAGCTGTTGAACCTGGGCGAGCGCACCGGCAATCGGCGTGCGCAATTCATGGGCGCTCATGGCGGAAAAGGATCGTTCGGCATCCAGTGCGGCGCGAAGACGGTCCAACAGGCTGGCGACTTCATCCGCAATTGGCGTCAGTTCCTTCGGATGCCCGTCCCTGTTGATTTCAGCCAGGTTCCTTTCGCCGCGTTCGGCGATCTCACGGCGCAGTTTTCCCACAGGGCGCATCGCGATCCGCACGGTCACCCAGATGCCAAGCCCTATCAGTGGCAGGAGCGCTGCCAGCGGCAGCAAAAGGGCGCCCGCGGCCCGCAACAGCACCTCCTGCCGGTGGCTCCCCGTTTCGACAAGAACAATGGTGAACCCTTTACGCCTGTCACTCAGAGACAGCGCCCGCTGGCCGTCGATTTCGAAGAAACCTCGCGGCAAGGGCGAGGGAAAGGCGCTTGCCGGCGGAAGGTCGCCGGAAGCGAGGCGGGTGCGGCCTTGCCGATCCAGGATGAGATAGCCGAATTTGGCGCTGTCTCCGCCTTCCAGGCCAGGTACCCGGTATTCGTTCCGTTCGCCGCGCTCATCGGGCTCGTGCAGATCGTGAACGGCCAGCGGCAACAGGCGCGAGGCACTCTGGTAGAGGGTATCGTCGAAGGTTTCCGTCAATTCCGACTTCAGCACAAAAATGGCTATGGCTGCGGCGCCGAGCCACAAAAGCAGCGTGGCGATGCCGAGCAGCAGCGACAGACGCAGTGTGATGGATAGGGGGCTTCTCATGTGCCGGCCTTGTAACCGAGACCGCGTATGGTGGAGATGGACTGAGCCCCGATCTTCTTGCGCAACCGGCTGACGTAGACTTCCACCGTGTTGCTTTCCACCTCCGCGCCGAATGCGTAAAGGCTCTCCTCGATATCCGATTTGGAGACGATGCCGCCCTTGTGGCGCAGCAGACGCTCCAGCACTGCCCACTCGCGCGCGGTGAGCTCAACCTGCTTGCCGCCCCGGTCGGCCCGTTTGCGGGTCAGGTCGATGCTCACATCGCCAATATGCAGTTCGGGATTGGGCGTGCCGGCGTATCGCCGGGCAACGGCGGAGAGGCGCGCGCGCAGTTCGGCAAGGTCGAAGGGCTTGACCAGATAGTCATCGGCGCCACTGTCGAGGCCTTCGATGCGCATGGTCACCTGGTCCTGGGCGGTGACGATGATCACAGGAACCTCGTTGCCGGATTTTCGCAGGGTCTTCAGGAAGGTGAGACCCAGTCCGTCGGGCAGGTTGAGGTCGAGCAGCAGCAATTCATACGGGACGGTATCGAGGGCAAGCGATGCCTCGTCGAGGCGCGTTACCCAATCGACGCCATGGCCCTGCATGACCACATGGTCGCGGATGGCCTCACCCAGAATGACATCGTCCTCGATCAGCAAGACCCGCAAGGCGTCCCCCAAAATTGTTTCGTGCCGGATCCGCCTGACATGCGAACCTGACACCAGGCTGAACGAGATTTCCGGTTTTCTTCAGGCACCTGTCAGCTTGGTACCGTTTCTTTGTTGCGTCTAACGCAACGAGGATCAACCTGCCATGAAGAAATTAGTCTGCGCGCTCCTGCTCTCTACCGCTCTGATCGTGCCGGGGGCGGCGATGGCAAAGGACATCGCCGTTACGGTGGATATGAAATCCTACCGCGGACCGGGGGCCTATCTCGCCGTTTATCTGGTCGACGGCTCCGGCCGCTATCAGCAGACGCTTTGGGTGGCGGGCCGGAAAGCCAAATATTACCGACACTTGAAAGGTTGGGCTCGGGGTATTTCCAGTGCCGGCGGGTCGATTGACGGACTTACCGGAGCCAGTGTGGGCAGCGGCCGTTCTTTGACGGTCCGAGCCAACGTGGCCGACGCGCTGATCGATGCCGGCTACCATGTGGTCGTGGATGCCTCGGTCGAGGACTGGGGCGAGAAACCGCGTGATGCCGCCGTACCGCTGACCAATGGCGCGAGCGCGAGCGGTTCCGGGTTCGTCAGAAAACTTTCTGTGAAGATGTAATCCGGAGCGGACCATGCTGAAATTCCTTCACACCTGGCCGACACTCCTCGCCGGCGTTCTGGTCACGGTCATGGCTGTCAGCGGAAGTGTTCTGTCGCTGGAGCCGGCGTTGACACGCGTCACGTCGCCGGTTCCTGTGGTGGAAACTTCGGCTTCGCTCGCCGATCTGGCGGCTGGTGTCTCCGCGCATTTTTCCGAGACGCAACGGATCGTGCAAAAGGCGGATGGCCAGGTGATCGTCTATCATGGCGGCAACACCGGGATGTCCGCCGATCTGGTCGACCCGCGAACCGGCGCCCCCCTTGGCGCCTACAAGCCTTCACCGTTTTTCCAGACCGTGACTGACCTGCACCGGTCGCTCCTGGCCGGGGACACCGGACGGATCGCGACAGGCGCCGGCGCTGCAGTGATGATCCTGCTCACCATTGGAGGTCTGCTGCTGCTGGTCCGGCGAAGCGGCGGCTGGCGCCGTCTGTTCCGGGCTTCGGGCGGCAGTTTCGCACAGCGCCTGCATGTGGAGGCGGGACGTTTCGCCCTTGCCGGGCTCGGCCTTCTGGCTGTTTCCGGTCTCTACATGTCGCTGACCACGCTCGGTGTGGTCGGGGGATCGGGCTCGGACGGTTTCCTCGCATTTGCCGAATCCTCCGGCGGTCCGTCCCTGGCCGTTGCGGACATGCCCGCATTACAGAGCCTTGCCTTGGCCGATTTTCGCGAACTGGTTTTTCCGGCGCAGGGTGATCCCTACGACGTGTTCTCCCTGACAACGGTCGATGGTTCGGGATCGATCGACCAGGCCACAGGCCAAATTGTCGATTTCACCGAGAACACGACTGCGCAAAACCTCTATCAACTGGCCTTCGCGCTCCACGCGGGGCAGGGCGCTTGGGCCTATGCCCTTTTTCTCGGGCTTTCAGGCTTGTGCGTCCCTCTGCTGTTTGTCTCCGGTCTCGTTACTTGGGGCGCACGGGTTCGCAAGGCTGTGCGCATCGCCGGCAACGAGCCGGGTGGGCGTGCCGAAACGGTTATTCTGGTCGGCAGTGAAGGCAATACAACCTGGGGATTCGCCAGAAGCCTTCACGCCACCTTGAGGGCCGAGGGGCAGAGGGTTCACACAGCGCCAATGAACGAACTTGCCGGATCCTATGCGCAAGCGACGCGGCTGATCGTGCTTGCCGCGACCTATGGCGACGGCGACGCACCGGCCTCGGCGTCCAGATTTTTGTCCAGACTTGCCAGGTTTCAGGCTGGCTCTGGACTTGGCTACTCTGTCGTCGGATTCGGAGACAGTGGTTTTCCGGCCTTCTGCGCCTATGCGAAGGAGGTGGAACTGGCCTTAAGGGACAAGGGTGTGAAACCGCTTCTGGAAATGGCGGCAATCGACCGCCAGTCCTCGCAGCAATTTGCCAACTGGAGCCGTGATCTAGGCCAGGCCATGGGGATCGACCTGAAGGTCGAGCACACCGCAGAACGGCCGGACATGGCAACCTTTGAATGCGTGAGCCGCCGGGACTACGGACAGGCCTATCAGACCCCTAAATCCGTTTTGCGCTTGCGGGCCGTTTCGGGCGGTAAACGGCGGTGGGGTCGGATGGCGGGCCCGAAATATTCGGCTGGAGACCTGATTGGCATTCTCCCAAAAGGCTCGGACATACCGCGCTTCTATTCACTCGCTTCCGGCACGGCAGACGGCTATCTGGAAATCGCCGTCAGCAAACAGCCGGGCGGGCTGTGCTCTGGCCAGCTCTGCCAACTGAGCCCCGGCGACCAGATTTCCGGGTTCATCAAGCCTAATGCGCGGTTCCACCTGCCCGCCGGTAAGGCACCGGCAATTCTTATCGGGGCTGGCACAGGCGTCGCCCCCCTTGTCGGCATGGTTCGGGGAAACCGGCCGTCGAAACCCGTCTATCTGTTCGCGGGTAGCCGCGATCCGGATTGCGACCTGCTTTACCGGGACGAGATCGAGGTGTTCACACGGAGCGGCAGGCTCACAAAAGCCCGGCTCAGTTTCTCCCGCGTGCCCGGTGGAGCCTATGTGCAGGACGCCTTGCGCGCCGACGCCGATGAACTGCGGCGGGCAGTCCGGAAGGGCGCTCACATCATGATCTGCGGCGGCCGGGACATGGCAGAAGGCGTCCGGGACGCATTTGCCGAGGTGCTCGCACCGCTGGATCTTTCCGTCACGGAGTTGCGTGCCGCCGGCCGCTATATGGAGGATGTTTACTGATGCTCAAAGATCTTACCGTGTTCAACTCCGTCCCAAATGCCGTGCCACAACGGCAAGTCCTCAGCGGGGCGACTATGGGAACACGCTATTCGGCGGTCTTTTACGCTGACATGACAATCGATCGCGCCGCGCTTCGGGCTGATCTGCAGGATGCGGTCGACCGGGTGGACGCACAAATGTCGCCGTGGAAGGAAGAGTCCGCCCTGTGCCGGTTCAACCGTGAGCCGGCTGGTACCTGGGTGGATTTGCCGGCAGATATGTATGAAGTCGTTCATGCCGGGCTTCGGATCAGCATTGAAAGCGACGGCGCCTTTGATCCCTTCGTTGGTGAGCTGGTGTCCGCATGGGGCTTCGGCCCTGAAAGACAGGCTGCCGACATGGCACAGGCGCTCAGCCTGCAACAGAAGTGGGAGCGTCGCGCGCGGGAGGTTGAGTTGGACCGGGACTCCAGGCGGCTGCGCCGATTGTCGGAAGGCCAGCTGGATCTGTGCGGTATCGCCAAGGGCTATGGCGTGGATTGCCTGAGCCGGGTGATGCACCGCTGGGGTCTCGGCGATCACCTGGTCTCGATTGATGGGGAAGTCCGGGCGTCGGGTACAAAGCCGGGAGGGGCCCACTGGAATGTGGCTCTGGAGCGGCCGGACAGGGAGGTGCGAAGCAGTGCCTTTGCGCTGGCGCTGGATGGTTCCGCGATCGCGACTTCCGGCAGTTACCGGCAGGTGCGCAGCGCCGGAGGACGAACTGTATCGCATACGATGAACCCACAAAGGGGCGCGCCGGTGGACAACAGTCTTCTGTCGGTTTCCGTTCTGGCTGACAGCTGCATGGAAGCCGATGCCTGGGCCACGAGCCTGATGGTCATGGGCCTGGAGCAGGGGCAGGCCAAGGCACGGGATATCGGTCTCGATGCCATCTTCCTGTCCCAAAATGCACTTGGCCAGATTGAGATGTCAGCCACGGATCCAGGGCTTTTACCGGACATGCCCGATCTGCGTGCTGGCTGAAGATGCCGCGCCTGGCAACATGATCCGCGACCTGCTGCCGTGAGCTTGAGCGTTGTCGTCTCACCCGGCGGCGTCGGCTTTCAACGGCCTCCTCAGGTCCTGTTTGCGGGCTGCGCCATCGAGCGATCGGATCTCGGAAGAGGCGGCGATCTCCTGCATGGTTGCAAAGCGCTCGTGGTTCTGGGGCACTTTGGCGAGATCATAGAGATAGTTGACCATGACGCCGGCCGACTGTGCGCTTCCTTTTTCAGAAGTGTCGGCATCTGCATGAACCGCGTGGATTTGCGCGCCGTTACCCAGATGAAAGCGCGCGACCGGGTCGAGAGGCTGGCCGTCGGGCCGTTTGGCGGACAGAAGGTAGTGGGCGGCGAGAGTGCAGAGCTGTTTGGTATCGGCGTCCTCATACGGGATGTCTTCGGCCTTCAGCCACCTTGTCAGGCCCGGAATGGGCGACAGTGTCACGAAGGTTTTCAGGCCGGGCAGTTCGGCCGAGAGGTCGGCGGCAACCTGTTTGATCAGCGAATTGCCGAAGGAAATGCCCGCAAGGCCCGCTTGGCAGTTGGAGATGGAATAAAACACCGCTGTGCGGGCCATTTCCGCCGTGATCGGCTCCCGGTCTTCCGCAAGCAGGTCCTGGATCGAGCCGGGAACGGCGCTGGTGAGTGCCACTTCAACGAATATCAGCGGGTCATCCGGCATGGACGGATGAAAGAAGGCAAAACATCTGCGGTCGACAGGGGCCAGACGGTGGCGCAGGGCGTCCCAACTGGCGATTTCGTGCACCGCCTCATAGGCAATGATCTTTTCCAGGATATGCGCCGGGCTTTCCCAGTTGATGGGGCGCAGGACCAGAAACCCCCTGTTGAACCAGGAGACGAAAAGATGGCGGAAATCCTGATCCAAGGCTTGCAGTTCCGGGTCCGTACCGCCGAGCCTCAAGAGATCCGCGCGCATATGCACAAGTGTTTGCGTCGCGCCGGATATCTGGTTCAGCCGGCGGATCAGTTCCTGCCGGTCCGGTTCAACTGCT
>JBNLAU010000299.1:0-2860 GCA_050302295.1 Roseibium sp.
CGAAATCAAGCTGGTTCCGATGCATCGTGCGGGCTGTCCTGTTTTCTTCTGCACCGGCATTTTGAAGTCGGGACCTCAATCCGCCGATGCCGGGCAGTCTCGCTTGCGCACCATTCCCGCGGGAGGGCAGGGAAGAACGCCCGAGAGTGCAGCTCTAGGTTGTCTTGGTGAGTTGACGGAAAGAGTTAGTCTTTTTGGAACTGGGGTAGATGATTCACGCCAGTTTCCGAGTCTTGAGGCGCAACCACAGGTAGATATTTCCGGGTTTTTGGGATTCAGTGCGGCGCAAGAACGCTCTCTGGTGGAAAAGTTCAACTTCAAAATCGGTCAGCCGCGTGACGGCACAGTGGAGTGGGCGAGGCTTTCGGAAAAAAGAGTGTGCGTGAGTCACTTGGGAACTGCGGTGTCAGGACAGGTGCCGGCTTATTGTGTGCTCTTTAATGACGACGGATTAAATGTGAAGGCTCTGCCGGGGCTGGCCTCGAGCATCGGTTGTGCCGTCTGGCGCAGTCGGGAGGGGGCGCGTGAACGGGCGTTGCTTGAGCTGGCTGAGCGTGATGCGGTGGCGCAGGCCTGGTACAACCGCTTGGGGATAACTCGGATAGATCCGGACCTGTTGCGTGAAATGCTACCGGAAAACTTGATCGCCTACATGTTGTCCCAGCAACGTGAATGGGGCGTCTATTCCGTCGATACGGATCTGGATGTGCAGGTGGTGCTGGCCGTGTCTTACGGAAAGGATGGTTTCTGGCCGGCGTTCGGTTCCGCCGCAGGGTGGACTGTGGCGTCTGCTTGCGAAAGCGCCTTGCAGGAACTGTTGCAATCGGAAAATTCGCTGGAGCTGATGAACAAGGCTTACCCGGTGGAAAGTGCGATCGGTCTGAACGCAAGCAAAGTCCCGCGGCAACTGGCCTACGCGCGAAACAACTCCATCCTCGATGATTTGCCGTTGAAAGAGGTTCCGGGAGCGAAAACGAGGCAACTGCGAAAAACGTATTCTTACACGGGTCTCCTGCAAAGCTGCCTCGACCGGAACTTCGACATCTGGGAGTTCGATGCGACGCGAGCGGATCTGAAGATCCCCTGCATCAAGCTCCTTTCGCCGGATCTTTGCACCTGGGAACCTCGATTCGGCAGAAGGCGGTTGTACGAAGGCGTCGTGGAAAGGGGGCTCAGATCAAGCCCTGCGACAGAGGCTGAGTTTTCCGCAAGGCCGTTTCCATTCTGAAGGTCCCAAAGATGGCCCCGGGCCGTCCGATCACTGGAAGGTGTTCGCGGTGAGTGCGCCACGCCTTTCACTTCGATATCAGTGCGGTGACCCAAAATCACTGAACATCGTCATTTAGCCCTACGTCTAGCGTACGGACGGGCGTCCATCGGAGAATGGGCGAGACAGGGTCATGACCCAGAAATTGCGCCACTTCCCGGTGTTGCGATTGGTACGGGCAATGCCTACCCGGGTGACATAGGGGTTGAGCAGGTTCTTGTTGTGCCCTTCCGATCCCTGCCAGCCACGGAATGCGGCGGGAAGATCCGCATAGCCTGCCCCAAGGTTTTCCGCGCCCGCGTAATTGGCATAACCGGCCTTGTCCAGCCTTTGTGAAAGGCCGAAAGCGCTATGAGCCCAAGTGTCCATGCTGTCGCGCTCGGCGATGTGCCGGGCCATCTTTTGCGACACCGCATCAAGCTGGGGATCATGCTGCAGCCGATGAAGTCCGTTTTCCTGGCGATAGGTGTTGATGAGCGACATCATTTGAGCCTTGTCGACCGCTTGATCGGTGAGAACGGTCTTGTCTTCCAGGTCACCACCGCCCGGTAAGGCCCCGCATGCAGCGACAAGAAACGTTATCAGGACAAAAAGGCTTGAGGCGGCGAGCGCGTTCAGCGGAGCGCTTTTTTTCATTATTTTTCATCTCCCGGCGAGTTTACGCCGTCGTCGGTGAGGAAGTTGTGTGGTCCAGGATAAGGCTCAACATAGGCCATATGAGAGATCATGCCTGTCTTCGCCGAATGATAGTGCAGGAAGTAGGCCGGCGGTTCGAAGTTGAACATGGCTGGTCCATGTTCGGTCAGATCCAGCACTATCTGGTGACAGGTGCTGGGTGCCACGATCATGACTTTTCCGGCAAAGCCGGCAACGATCGGCCGATGCACGTGCCCGCAGATAAGCCGTTCCACATGAGTATACGGCGAAATCACCTCTGCCAGCGCATCCGCGTCAACCAGCCCCATATTGTCCATGTGGGCGATGCCGGAAAGCGCGGGCGGGTGGTGCAGGGCGATGATCGTCGGCTTTAATGAGGCTCTTAGCTGTTGGTCCAGCCAGGCCAGCTGCGGTTCACCAAGTTCTCCCTTCGGACTGCCGGAAATATGGGTGTCGAGTGCAACAAGCCGAAGATCGCCGATGTCAGCACAGTAGCTGATCTTGCCATTCCGGCTTTCTGAAATGCCCGGAAATCCGCTCATTTCATGACGCATTCCGCCCGTACTGTCATGATTTCCCGGCAGAATATAAACGGGCATGTCAAGTCCTGACAGAAGTTCCCTTGCGACTGCGTATTCCCTCGGGTCGCTTCGGTGCGTCAGGTCACCGGTGATCACGAGCGCATCAGGCTTCGTATTGAGAGCGGGCAGTGCCCGAATTGCCTGTTCGGCAAACATGTTGCTGTCGGAAACCCGGTAACAGCCAAGACCGCGCGGACGCAGATGCAGGTCGGTCATATGGGCAATCAACGTCATGGAAACCTGAAGACTCAAAGCGCGTTGCTGATTACGGAAACGATAGCCGACACAGGTTTGAGGGCAAGCTCTTGTTTCCCTTTTTGGAAAGCTCATGTAGGAGAAGCTTTCGAGGAGTTTG